>NZ_JANOQD010000112.1:0-2663 GCF_031422135.1 Flavobacterium sp.
TAAAGCTAAACTCACAGAACTGAAAAAATTTGCAAAAGTAGACGCTATTGAAAAAGCGTTAACAAAAGACGCTTACAACAAAGATGAAGAAATAACTTTCGATGTTTATAAAAGTGTAACCGAAAACCTTTGGCTCAAAGCAGAATGTCAAGGTACTAAAAAATATTCAGTAGAATCTTTGAAAAAAGAAGGTCAGTATTTTGTGATTGGGAAGACAAAGGAAATTATTTTTCCTTTGCTAGTTAAGCCCGAAAATGATATTGGTAATAAATGGTATAATAGTTACAATTGGGCTGCAACTCAAGGAAATAATATGGCAACATTTAATACCACTAGATCAGGTAATAAATGTGGATCTTGGACGCGTAAGCACGCTGCTAGGGATTTATATACAAAACCTGAAACTGAGGTAGTTGCAATTTGTAAAGGTACAGTTCTGGAAGTTAAAGATTTTTATTCAAAAACGAATCAAGTGACTGTACTTCATGAAACAACTGATGGTCGAAAGTTCATTGTAAGATACGGTGAATTAGCTCCCAATAGTATTACTGTAAAAAAAGATGATCCTGTAACTCAAAAGCAAAAATTGGGTGTAACCGGTAAATTACTTCAAAATGATAATACACCTTTGTTGATTAGAGATGGACAAATTGTTTATATGTTACATTTTGAATTATACTCTGGTTTGGCAGGTTTGAATATAGATATTCCTCTATCTAATTGTGAGGCACCATTTGCAAGAAGAAATGATTTAATTGAACCTTTAGAAATTCTTCAAGAAGGATATGCAAGTTCATTTAACGATAAAACTCAAAACAATGGTGATAGAGTAGATGCAGATACTTTACACTTTTCTCAGAATGGAATCAATTTTTTAAAAGGTTATGAAACTGAAATAAAAAAGGATGGTAAACATGTTTACTTTGACGACGGTTATGGTTTTTGTACAATTGGATATGGACATTTAATCGCTGGGAAAAAAAGTTGCAGTAACATCACTATGCCAACTAACTTTTTAAATGGTTTAACTGATGCAGAAGCGGATGCGTTGTTATTTCAGGATGTACAAAGAATATCTAATTTAGTTAAGTCAAAAGTCACAGTTGACTTATATCAATATGAATTTGATGCACTAGTAAGCCTTGCCTTTAATGTTGAAGCATCTGTCGGTTCAGAATCAACATTATTAAGAATGCTAAACGCTGCAAATTATGATGGTGCAGCAAACGAATTTAAAAACTGGAGGATCGCTGACGGTGTTGTTTCTCCTGGATTAGTAATACGTAGAGCACAAGAAAAAGAAATATTTAAAAATAACACTTATGATTCAACACATTAAAAACCTTTTAATTTTAATATTATTAATATGTTTTTCCTGCAAAGAAAAAAATGTATCAAAAATTATAGTTAAGGAAAATGCTACAAGTATTATAGCAATAAAGTCGGAACAGAAAACCAAATTTTTTAGTTTTTATAAAGCTTTTAGTTTTTGTGAAAATAATGTGGGCTATTTTACAGAGCAAGAGGCTAGAGATTTGTACGTAGACAAAACTATTACACTCGATATTGAAGATGAAAAAAAAGTAAGTCCATCATTGAGTTATACCAAAGAAAAGCTCGATTGTATATATAAAAATTTAGATCTAAGTGGAATAATAACCACTAAATATTTCAAAAATGAAGATGTTTTTCCGTTCGATAATATAGCGTTAGTCGATAATAAATATGTTGTTGTTGCAAGAGATGGATATTTTTTTGTTTTTATTATCCAAGGTGAAAATAAAAAAAATCCTGTTTTAAAAGATGTAACTTCATATCAGGGCTTTGAATCGCTACTTAACCATAAACTAACAGGGTTATCTATTATTGATGAAAAGGCTTATGATCCATATAAAAAATACGGATTAGACTTTTCAATTGTTTGCATGTGTGATTCCCCTTCATTATATATTAATACAACTTCTAAAGAGTTAATTATTTTCAATTATTGTGATTCAAATAAATCAATAAGTAATGTTGAAAATAAAAGTATTTTTAAGATAGAAAAAATTGAAAATAAAGGAAATAAATTAATAATAATTGCTACACCCAATCTTAAAATTACTTGTGAAGGGGAAGGTGAAGTTCCTGTTTTTAAAATGCTAGTTGAAGGTGATTTTCCTAAAGAATACGTTGGAAGTGATTTAAAAAAAGTTTTTACATCTGTACCTGAAAAATTTCAGAAAGAAGATTGTGGTGATTTTGGAGGTTAGAGGTGCGGTGGTAATGTATCATATGTGTTAATTTTCTAAATATCCGGTAATGTATCACATGTGTTGGTAGCGATAAAAAACCAGTAAAAGAGTATGTTTTTAAAATAAAAAACAAAAATAAAAAAATAACCGTAAGTAATTTTTTTATTTTTACGAGGTTTAAATTAATAAATATGCCCTCATTCTTAACCTTGTGTAGTAAATGTGTTGGTAATAGTTTTAAATGTTCTAAATGCGACTGTTGAGCAATTAAATACGGTAAAACAAAATCTGGAACTTACGATGCCGTTCCTGCAGTTGCAAGAGCATATAAAGCCGCTGGGGTACCTTCAATTGTTGTAGGAGATCACAATTATGGTGAAGGTTCTTCAAGAGAACACGCAGCAATGGAACCAAGATTCTTGGGTGTAA
>NZ_JANOQD010000113.1:0-74198 GCF_031422135.1 Flavobacterium sp.
TGAGCGGAAACATAATTACAAGAATAATGTTTCTCTACTACTAATTTTACACATTCGAGTTTAAATGTGTAATCATATTTGACTTTTCTTCCCATAAAAATACCCCCAAATAGTGTCTAACTTTTTGGGGGCAGTCTAAAAGTGGCATTTTTGATATTTACAATTTATATTTTTCTTTATACTTTTTCTCCAAATTACTTTGATGCGTTTCCAAATTAATCTCACGACCTTGAATAAAAGCGTTTGTTAATTTGTTGGTTCGCATATCTAAAGCATCACCTTCCGAAATAAATAATGTGGCATCTTTTCCTTGTTCTAGTGTTCCACAAAAATTATCAATTCCTAAAATTTTTGCAGTATTTGATGTGATAAGTTGTAACGCTTTCTCTTTGTCCAAACCATAAGCCACACAAGTTCCTGCTAGGAATGGTAAGTTTCGAGTATTCATACGCTCCATATTACCACTGTTTTCAAGTCCAACTAAAATACCTTTTTCTGTTAATATTTTTGCCAATTTAAAGGGTAAATCTATATCGTGATCATCGTTTTCTGGCATATCGTGTACTCTTCTTAATAATACAGAAACATTGTTTTTTTGTAATAAATTAGTTGTTTTATACGATTCATAACCGCCAACAATAGTTATTTTTTTAATGCCTTTTTGAACAGAAAGTTGTACAGCATCAATAATTTGTTTTTCTTCATTGGCGTGAATAAAAAGAGTTTGAGTTCCATCAAATAATCCTTTTGTAGCTTCAAATCCAAGATTTCGTTCTTTTGAAGAATCATCTAAATACGCTTTAGAATTCGATAAAAAAACGGAAAGTTCATCCACTTGTTTGATATAGTCTTTGTTACCTTCTATAACACCCGGTTCCGCCCACCAACCACTTCTTTTAAAAGTTGAGGGAAAATTCAAATGTATTCCATTGTTTTCTTTAATCACAGCATCTTGCCAGCTCCAAGCGTCTAACTGAACTACTGAGGAAGTTCCAGAAATTCTGCCGCCACGAGGTGTGATTTCTGCAATTAGAACTCCATTTGGACGAACGGTTTCAATCACTTTCGATTCCGCATTATAGGCAATCAAGCTTCTAACATTCGTATTGAATGCACCAATTTCGTCTTCATCGTCAGTAGATTTAACGGCATCAATTTCTACCAAACCTAAAGTGGAGTTTGGTGCAATAAATCCTGGGTACACGTGTTTTCCTGAAGCATCAATTCTAATTTCATAAGATGACATATCCATACGAATTAAAGTAGCATCGGCAATCAATTCAATTTTTCCGTTTTTGAAACCAATTACTGCATTCTCAATTACTTTTCCGTTTCCTATATGTGCTGTAGCATTGCTAATCAATACCGATTTTGATTGTTTTTTTGCTGGTATTTGTTGCGCTTGAGTGTTTGTTATTATTGAGAATATCAATAAAAGGATATATGTATTTTTCATTTTAATTTTCTTCTAAAGTGTCACAATGGTAATGTTTTTTCTCTTTTTTCTTTGGTTCTTGTGTGGTCATTCCTTTGTTTTTTTCGTTCAATAATTGACCAATTAATTCACTTCTTTCTTTGGCTATAGCTGTACGATTTTGTTCGTCTTTTTGACTGTCAAAATACACGACCCCTTCAATCAAAGTTTTTTCAGCTTTGGCGTAAATAGACAATGGATTGTTGTTCCAAAGTACCAAGTCAGCATCTTTCCCTACTTTAACACTTCCTAATTTATCATCAATGTGCAATAATTTTGCAGGATTGAGGGTTACAAATTTCCAAGCTTCTTCTTCAGATACATTGCTATATTTGACAGCTTTTGCAGCTTCTTGATTCAATCGACGTGACATTTCAGCATCATCAGAATTGTAAGCAACCACTACACCTTGATCGTGCATAATACCACCATTGTGTGGTATGGCATCGTTTACTTCAAACTTATATGCCCACCAATCAGAAAAGGTCGATGCTCCAACTCCATGCTGTTTCATTTTGTCAGCAACTTTATAACCTTCTAAAATATGGGTAAATGTGTTAACTTTGAAATTGAATTTTTCGGCTAAATTCATCAACATCAAAATTTCTGATTGTACGTACGAATGACACGTAATGAAACGCTCTTTATTCAAAATTTCAAGTAACGTTTGCATTTCTAAATCAACTCTTGGAGCTTTGTTTTTATCTTTTTTAGGATTCGAATTGTACGTTTTCCAAGCTGTTTCGTATTCTTTAGCACGTTGGAAATAATCAGTAAAAACTTGTTCTACCCCCATTCTTGTTTGTGGAAAACGTGTTGGATTATCAATTCCCCAATTGGATTGTTTTACATTTTCACCCAATGCAAACTTGATGAATTTGGGTTGGTTTTTATATAACATTTCATCTGGTGCTTGTCCCCATTTCCATTTTACAATAGCAGAACGACCCCCAATTGGATTGGCGGAACCGTGCAATAATTGTGAAGTAGTCACGCCACCAGCCAAATCACGATAAATATTAATGTCTTCAGAATTTACCACATCTTCAATAGTAACTTCTGCACTTGAATTATGACCTCCTTCGTTTACACCATTAGAAATGGCAATATGTGAATGTTCGTCAATGATTCCAGAAGTTAAATGTTTGCCTTTGGCATCAATAACAATAGCTGTTGCATCTGATACATTTTTTCCAACAGAAACAATTTTTCCATTTTTGACTAAAACATCGGTTTCTTGTAAAATGCCTTCTTTTTCATTGGTCCAAACAGTAGCGTTTTTGAATAAAATGGTTTCCTGAGAAAGTTTTGTATTGCTTCCATAAGCTCGATTTGGAAAGGTAACAGGAAAAATTTTATTTGGTTTTTCAACCTTACTCGTATCTTTAACCATCACAAACGGTGCAGTTTTTTTAGCATTCCATTCCATTTCGTTTCCATTAAATAAAACTGCTTTTCCAGATAATTTTTCTGAATTTTCAATAAATCCAGAAAGTCTTGTGAAATTTGATTTTATAGTGTCGGTTGATTTTACTAATACATTAATCCAATTATTTGAAATCGATAATTTTGAGTTTACTTTTTTTGTATCCAATGTTGTAATCTCTGATTTTGGAGTGGCAACTTCGCCATCAATTTTCATTTTATACGAATCGTTTCCAATAGTTACATCATAATTTCCTCGAATGTCTTTGATAGACATATCGTTAATTACAAACTTATTTCCTTGTACCCAATTTTCATATAAAAGAGTTTTTTCTTCAAAAATTTCACCAGAAGTGATTACAAAATTGGCATAAGTTCCAATATTTAAACTTCCTATTTCTGAACTTTTCCCAAGTAACGACGCAGGAATTGAAGTCAAGGCTTCTAAAGCTTTTGTTTTATCGAAACCTAGTTTTATTGCTTTTAATAAATTGGTTCTAAAATCTTCGGTTTTCTTTAATTTATCTGTTGTCAGAGCAAAAATAATTCCGTTGTCTGACAATACTTTCAAATTAGTTGGTGCTTGATTCCAGAAACGCAAGTCAGATAATTCCATTTGATTGGCTTGGTACGGATCAGAAACATCATAAGCTTCAGGAAAATTAATTGGAATTATAAATTTTGAATTGGTTTTTTTTATTTCATCAATACGCTCAAATTCGTTTCCAGAACCTTTTAATATGTAATTTAAGCCAAATTCTTTGGCGATTTTTGCAGCACGCAAACTATTTAGCTTGTCTTCTGTAGCAAATATTTGAGGCAATTTTTCATTATTAATTAAAGCTTCAAGTGAGGCATCTTTCGTTAGTGAGTTTCCTTTTTTGAACCAATCTAAATCAAAATAAACCTGACGAAGTAACGCCATCATTCCCATAAGAGAGCTAGGATAGGATTGTTTGGAGTTTGTACTTCTTGTAAAAGCAAAATGATTGGAAGCTCTGTTCGTAATTATTCTTAACTTACTATCAAAATTATTTAATGCAATCAAAGTTCCAGTGCCACGAGCAATTCCATCTTGAGAATGTGTTCCTACCACACCAAAACCAAGTTTTAGCAATTCTTCAGCTTTAGTTTGATCGTATTTGAAACTTTTTAGTACATCTGTTTCTGGTTTGATGTGTTCATTCCAATAAAAACCAACTCGTTTAGTATCATACAATGGATCACCTTCAAAATTAGTATCGTTTTTGGGTTTTTCAATCCCAAAGTTAGTGTATAGATCAATAAACGAAGGGTAAATAGATTTTCCGTCTAAATTGAGAATTACTGCGTTTTTTGGAATTGTTACAGATGAACCAACCGAAATGACTTTTCCGTTTTGAATGAGTAAAGTTCCTTTTTCTATAATTTGTGTTGGTGTTATAAAAATTTTAGCATTAGTCAAAGCGGTAAAATTGTTATTCTTATTTTGAACACTTTCGTTATTAGGGAAGTATTCTTGAGCATTTGTTTCTGAAATAAAAACACTCAAAAAGAGTAGGAGAATAGTTTTTTTCATTTGGTTTTAGATAGTTTTTATAAAAATAGAAAAACATATTGCTTTACATTTTTAATTGTAAAAATTTTAACTTTTTTTTACGAATAGTGCTTAACTTCCAAATGAATTATCTATTTTTAAAATCTAATAAAATTGTATGCTAATTAAAGTTTTTGGAAGCGCCGTTTTTGGAGTCGAAGCCACCACAATTACCGTTGAAGTTAATATTGATAAAGGCGTTGGTTATCACCTCGTTGGTTTACCTGACAATGCTATCAAAGAAAGTAGTTATCGCATTGCTGCTGCTTTAAAAAATAATGGATACAATCTTCCTGTTAAGAAAATCACCATCAATATGGCTCCTGCCGATTTGCGAAAAGAAGGTTCTGCTTATGATTTGACCTTAGCAATAGGGATTTTGGCAGCTTCTGGACAGATAAAATCAGATGAAGTCGGCAATTACCTTATAATGGGTGAATTGTCACTTGATGGAAGTTTGCAACCTATAAAAGGAGTTTTACCCATTGCTATAAAAGCCAAAGAAGAAGGTTACAAAGGTTTTTTTCTACCCAAACAAAATGTAAAAGAAGCGGCAATAGTTTCTGGATTAGATGTTTATGGAGTGGAAAATGTGATGGAAGTGATTGATTTTTTTGAAGGAAAAGGTACTTTAGAACCCACTGTGATCAATACTAGAGAAGAATTTTATAAAACTCTAGATTTTCCAGATTTTGATTTTTCAGAAGTTCGTGGTCAAGAAAGCATCAAACGATGTATGGAAATTGCTGCAGCTGGTGGTCATAACATTATATTAATTGGTCCGCCAGGATCTGGAAAAACAATGTTAGCCAAACGTTTGCCTAGTATTCTGCCACCTATGACGTTGAAAGAAGCGTTAGAAACTACAAAAATCCATAGTGTAGCTGGAAAAGTAAAAGATGTTGGGTTGATGAATCAAAGACCGTTTCGTTCGCCTCACCACACCGCCTCAAGTGTTTCTTTGGTTGGTGGTGGAAGTTATCCGCAGCCTGGTGAAATATCGTTAGCACACAATGGTGTTCTGTTTTTAGACGAATTGCCGGAATTCAAGCGAGAAGTTTTGGAAGTAATGCGACAACCCTTGGAAGATCGAGAAGTAACTATTTCGAGAGCCAAATTTACCATTACTTATCCATCGTCATTTATGCTAGTAGCCAGTATGAATCCAAGTCCGAGTGGTTATTTTAACGATCCTGATTCGCCTGTGACTTCCTCACCAAACGAAATGCATCGGTATTTGAGCAAAATTTCAGGGCCATTATTAGACCGAATCGACATTCATATCGAAGTAACACCTGTTCCGTTTGAAAAATTGACTGAAAAACGCAATGGAGAAAGTAGTGTTGAAATAAGAAAGCGGGTTACCGCTGCTAGAGAAATTCAATCGCAACGATTTGAACTATTTGACAACATACATTATAATGCGCAAATGAGCACCAAGCAAATTCGGGAGCATTGTGCGCTTGATGATGACTCTTTGCAGTTATTGAAAACAGCTATGGAACGTTTGAATCTTTCGGCTCGTGCTTTTGACAGAATTCTGAAAGTTTCTCGAACCATTGCCGATTTAGAAGGTGTCGAAAAAGTAGTTTCATCGCATATTGCAGAAGCCATTCAGTATCGAAGTTTGGATCGAGAAGGTTGGTTGGGATAGTATTTTTGAGTATTAGTCAGTGTTCCGTAATCAGAAGAAGATTAGAAAGTTAACAAACCTAAACTATGCAATTGGCTTATAGATTTTGAATGCCAAAACAATTCAAAATCATCAAATTGGGTTTCAAAATCGGATTTTAAATCTGAAAATGTTAGCTTTTGGTTTTGGAAAACTGAAATTTTAGAAAGCGTTTGAATTAGCCATTCTCCTTTGTCTTTTTCTAAAGAAATTTCAGTGGTTTCTCGTTTCTCGTGAAAAGTCAAATTCATCATTTCCCACGAATTTCCTTTTTTAGATTTGGAAAATGTCTCAAAAATTGGCATTGAACCGAGCCAAACAATTTTAGCCGTTGGTTTAATTTTAAAATCTATTTCTTTTTGTAAACTATTACAGATAAAATCAGATTTGATGGTTGTTTTTGGAATTTTAAATTCAAACCAATCTTGTAATGGATATTCAAAACAAATTCCATGCATATAATTGAATAATGATTTTTTTAATCCGAAACTAAATTGGTCGTGGTCGATCCCTGTTTTGTCCGTAAAATCAATGTCGTTATGGGCAAAAGTAACTTTGTTTTGTTGTGGAATGACACCAAATTCTTCAGGAAACATTCCCACTGGACTGTGAGCAGTCATAGCAAATTGATGCCAAAAACCAGATTGAACAATGCCTAATTCAAACAATTGCCGAACCATTTCTAGACTATCCACCGTTTCTTGAATAGTTTGTGTAGGATAACCGTACATCAAATAGGCGTGAACCATAATTCCCGCTTCGGTAAAATTTCGGGTTACTTGTGCTACTTGTTCCACGGTAACTCCTTTTTTGATGAGTTCTAGCAATCGGTCGGAAGCTACTTCTAATCCTCCAGAAACTGCAATGCAACCAGAAGCAGCGAGTAAAACGCACAAATCTTGGGTAAAATTTTTCTCGAAACGTATGTTTGTCCACCACGAAACGGTTAGTTTTCGTTTAATAATTTCCAATGCTACTTCACGCATTAAGGCTGGTGGAGCTGCTTCGTCCACAAAATGGAATCCATTTTCGCTAGTTTGTGCAATAAGTTCTTCCATTCTGTCGACCAAAAGTTTGGCAGTAACGGGTTCGTATAGTTTGATATAATCTAACGAAATATCGCAAAAAGTACATTTTCCCCAATAGCAGCCGTGTGCCATTGTAAGCTTGTTCCAGCGACCATCGCTCCAAAGACTGTGCATTGGGTTGGCAATTTCGATAACCGAAATGTATTTATCTAAAAGTAAATCAGAATAATCGGGCGTGCCAACTTCCGATTGTTTATAATCTTTTAATGCGGTATCATTTTTATATACAACTTCTCCATTTTCAATAATAAATGTCCGTTTGTACTTTTTATCCATTATCAATTGTTGATTCTCAATTATCAATTCAACTGGAAGTTCGCCATCGTCTAAAGTTATATAATCGAAAAATTCAAAAACACGAATGTCTGTTAGTTGTCGCAATTCAGTATTTGGAAAACCACCACCCATAGAAATTTTTATTTCGGGAAAATGCTTTTTTACAAATTGTGCACATCGAAAAGCAGCGTATAAATTTCCAGGAAAAGGAACCGAAATTAAAAATAATTTTGGTTTTATAGTTCCCACTTTTTGCTTCAAAATGCCTAAAGAAATTTTGTCAATATAGGTTTCTTCGTTTTGTAGTGCTTGATACAATGCGTCAAACGAATTGGCACTTCGTCCTAAACGTTCCGCATATCGGCTGAATCCAAAATTGGCATCAACACATTTTACAATAAAATCAGACAAATCTTCAAGATATAAAGTAGCCAAATGTTTGGCTTTGTCTTGCATTCCCATAGATCCGAATGCCCATTCCATATCGTCTAACTGCTGGAATCGAGATGCTTCAGGCAAGAAATTACCGGAGCATATTTGTCGAGCCAGTGTTGGGGATTTTCCTTGCAGAAAGGCTATTACGGCATCGATGGTTTTAATGTAATCTGTTTGTAACGAAAATATTCTTTGAATGTTTTGGTCTTCTACTTTCGAATTTTGAGTGGCAAAATCAAAGATGTTTTCTAAACCCGTTTTTGAAAATAATTCTAAAATCACTTCAATTCCCAAATCCATCTGAAATGGTGAAATGTTTTTGGTATTCAAAAAACCTTTCAAATAGGCAGTTGCTGGATACGGAGTATTCAGTTGGGTAAATGGTGGCGTTATGAGAAGAATGTCTTTCAATTAAAATATTTTTACAAAAGTAGGGTTTAAATAAGAGAATGTAAAGTACAAAAAAAGCAAAATGTTACTCTTAATTCACATTTTGCTTTAATATAAAACTTATCAAGTTATCATTTTTACTTTTTCTTTTTAGTCGAATCTTTTCCTAATTTTTGTTTCAATCTTTTTTCGGTTTCTTCAATAAGGTAATTGCAATCAGAATTTAGAATAGAGAGTTTGACTTCCTTCATCAGTTTTAATCCCTTTTTAAATTGTTGCATCTTCTCAAAAAGCAGGACTTTTTTCATCAAAATTCCTATTTTATCAATGCCTTTTATCGTTAATGCAAAATCAATTAACTTCATTGCTTCTGCATCATCGTCATTCAAAATTAGAGTTTGAATGTAATGAGGATATACTTCTTTAGCAAAAACATCCGATATTAAGGCTTCTTGAAAATACAATTTAGCTTGTTCATAATGAGATAATTGTTCGGCATAAATGCGACCATACAAACACAATGCCATCGTGTTTTTACTGTTATAAGATAAGGCATAATCTAACGATTCTACCACATCTTCCAAATTATATGGATAATTATCTAAAGCTTGAAAAAGGTATTTGTCTACTGTTTTCATTTTTTATGAATTTAAATATTCAAAGATTTGATAATATAAAGATTAACTGTTGTCGTGATAATCTTCTCTTTTTAATCTTTGACGTTCTTGTTTGTAATTTTTTTCTTGTTTCTGTTTTTTAAAATCAGAACCTTGAAAAACTCTTATTGGATTACCTCGTTGTATTTCCAACTGATTCATCCACTGGTTTTGAACATTGGTTTTCAATTGTTTCACACTTTCGTCATTAAACTTAGCCAACAATCGCTCAGTTGCCAATTTTTTATTTTGGTGTTGTGAGCGAGAATCCATAGATACGACTGCAATTCCCGTTGGAATGTGAGTTGCTCTAATCGCTGAACTCACTTTGTTCACATGTTGTCCGCCAGCTCCAGAACTTCTCATAGCTTGGTATTGAATGTCTTTTTCATTGATGATTAAATCGCTTGATTTTTCGACTTCAAAGATTCCAATAAACCAATTTTTTCTCTTGTGAAACTTCCTAAACTGACTTTGCCCTATCCATTGAATAGTGCCAATCCATAAATTGACAAATTGTATTACATTTTTACCTTCTAAAACAACCGTTGCTGTTTCTATCGTTCCGTTTTCTTGACCTGCTTCGTGTTGCAAGACTGATGCTTTTATACCATCATTTGCCGCTTCTTGCAACACCGTTTTCAACACTTGAGCAACTACCCAAGTGCATTCTGCAGGACCCCTTCCTGAGGTTATTTGAATTATTTTTTCCATTTTCATTTTTTTTAAAACACAGATTAAAGAAATTAGAGAAATCTAAAATCATTTATCTATATTCGTAAATCTTTTAACGATCCATTCGAACAATTTTTGGTGTAAATGTGCCTAACACATCGACCAATTCTGTTTGGTTATCCATCACTTTATTGATGTCTTTATAAGCCATTGGTGCTTCATCTATATTACCTCCAATCAAAGTCACATTGTTGGCTTGCAAGACTTTATTAATCTCACTTTGGGTGAAAGTTTCTTTACACTTTCTACGCGAGAACAAACGTCCAGCACCATGTGAAGCTGAGTTCAAACTTTCGGCATTGCCTTTGCCTTGGACAATAAAACCTGGTGCGGTCATCGAACCTGGAATAATTCCGAGTTCGCCAGCACTGGCTGGTGTAGCCCCTTTTCGATGTACAATCGCTTCTTTACCATTGACGATTTCTTTCCATGCAAAATTGTGATGGTTCTCGATAGTAACCACTATTCTTTTGCCTATCGCTTTGGCAATACGGCGGTGAATATCGTCGTGACAAGCTTTTGCATAATCTCCAGCTAAATTCATTGCCAACCAGTATTCTTGACCATCGTGTGTTTTCAAATCAAGCCAAGCTAGATGTTGCACATTTTTAGGCAACGGACATTGTTTTGTAGCCAAATAGGTGTAATGTTTTGCAATATTAGCACCCATACCACGTGAACCACTGTGGGACAAAACTGCAAAATACTCTCCAACTCCAATTTTCCATTCGTTGAGCGGATTGGTGATTTTTGCAATCCCAAACTCCACAAAATGGTTTCCGCCTCCCGATGTTCCCAATTGTTTATATGCTTTAGTCAACAAATTTTTTAGGAGTGGAATGTCTTGAAACTCACTTCGACTGAAAATTTCGTGATCCGCCTTGATTTGATGTACTTCGGTCATGCCAAACTTGGTATTGTCTTTTAAAATCGCTTGCAATTGATGGTCTTTTCCTTTAAAAAAAGACGCTGGCAAATCGAAAATAGAAAGACTCATTCGGCAACCAATATCCACGCCTACTCCATAAGGGATCACTGCATTGTCTGTTGCTAAAACCCCACCAATTGGCAATCCGTAACCTGTGTGTGCATCTGGCATCAAGGCTCCTGCAATAGAAATCGGTAATTTTAACGCATCATACAACTGAAACTTGGCTTGCTCATCGATTTCGTTTTCTCCAAAAATTGAGAATGGTGCTCTGGTGTTATTGAGTTGATGCATTCTCACTTGTACTGGATTGACTAATCCTTCTGCAACCTTACCCCAAGTGCCGTGTCCAGAAAATTTTTCTGGAAACAGTAAAACTTCTTTGGCTTCTGTTAATATACTTTCTTTTTTTTCTCGTTTTCGGTATCTATTGATTTGTCCCAAGGCAATATTGATACTGTTGTTTTTGGGGAAGCCTAGTTTTATAAGGTCTTTCCCAGATAATTTATTTCCCATAATTATTTTGTAATTGAAATTCTTTTCAAAATCAATGGATACAATAGATCACAATGATTTTGATAAACATTTTATCTAAAAAAGATAAATTGAGTTCGAGTTTTCGGGGAAATTTTTGAAGTGTCTAGAATCTATAAAAAAAGCCCGAAAATTAGTTTCCTTCGGGCTTTTTCATATATCTTAAATTTGATTTGCTATGATAGGGAAAAGCCACGAAGATAAATACTCACAAGATCTAATCTTGATGCAGTATTTTTTGAGGTAAAGTTTGATACAAACATTGTTCTTCGTTTTAAATTGTTATTATTTATTTTCTGTGGCAAATTTTGTAATATTTTTTTGTAATATCCAAATAAAAAATGAACTAATTTTAAAATATTATATAAACAACTGAAATTGTGATATTTAATATTTTATAAAATGCGTGTAAATAAAAAAAGAAGTTTAAAAAATACCTTTTTAAACTTCTTTTTTTAAAACTCTCTAAATAAAAAATATAATTTCTACTTAAATTCTGTCCAAACTAAATCTCGTTCTACAACTTCAAAAACAACAAAATCTGGTTTTTCAGCAATGATTCTTTGTTTGTCAAACTTTGAAGTAGAAAGGTATGTCATATCTCCAAAAATAGTATTCAAAAAAGGAATCATTGAACCTGCAAATGAATCTCTGTACATAACGCCTTTGAGTTTTTTAGCTTTATTTTTAGAAACTAATACAGGGATTCTATCGATGGTATCCATTTTTATAATTGATTTGGGTTGTTCTTTTCCTTTTTTATAGGCAAAGTCATATACATTTTCTGTTACTTTAATAGTTATCATCTTCGTTAAATCCATCTGATTTACAGTATTTGTTTTGATATCATAATTATTCATATCTAACAATTGTGTGTCTGGAAAATCAGTTTTAATTTGTTTTATTAATTCTTGTGTTCCTATGAAAGCTCCAAAATTATTCCAGTGTGTATCGGTTTTGTGATACAATCTATTTTTTGATTTTGCAGCTATTAAATTTTGTCTTACATCAATAATTTCAACTTTGTCTTTTAAATTATCCATAAGTAAATCTAATCTTCGTGGTTTTGTATTGGGTTTAACGGGTAAAAATTCTTTATAAATAGAGTGAGAATTTGGTGCTGGGAAGTAATAAAATTTAACACCTAAACTATCGCAAAAACGATTCATTTCCAGAATGGTATTCGATATTTTATCAATTTCTTCCTTCGGATAATTTTCAACTCCTAATGATTCTGAAAAAACATTATTGTAACTATTTCCCAAAAAATACCAACCCTTTTTACCAATCACAACTTTATCTGGCAGAGAACTTACCTTCACTAAGTCGGATTTCAGTCTAATATACTGTTTGGACAACATTGTTCGAAATGCAAAATTGTATTTGTAATAATTGTCAAACATTTCAAATGGCTTTTTTGAATTAAATGCTAATGGAGCTTGGTTTTCTGAATTTCCGTTTTCGTCTCTATTGGTATTTGAAAAAAACAATAAAGTTGGCGAAAGCAATATTACGGATACTATGACTAAAAATATATTTTTGATATACATAATGATTAGAATCTAAAGTAAATAAAAGGGTTGTAGGTATCAACAGATAAATACATCATAACTAAATATAGAAGTGAAACTAAACCAATGTAATATGGAACATTAATTAAATTTCTATTGCTAACTTCTTTGAATTTATTTTGAAAATAGGGAAACACAGGGAACGAAAAGAGAAACCCTAATAATCCCACTATAACGGTTTGTTTGTTAATAAAATGTGACAAATCATACACTATGTTTGGACTATCTGCACTAAGAAAAAACATTTTTTCTAGAAAATTTAGAGCATATGGTAAATCTTCGGCTCTAAAAAACACCCAACCAATAATTACTACTAATAAAGTGTAAATGTGACCTATAGGTTTCCATAATTTGTTTAAAGCTTTTTCTAAAAATAATCTTTCCGCTACTAGAAACATACCATGCATTAACCCCCAAATAATAAAATTCCAACTCGCTCCGTGCCATAAACCTGTGGCAAAAAACACAATGAATAAGTTGCGATACATCATACTAGAACTGGTTCTGTTTCCTCCAAGGGGAATGTATAGATAATCTCTAAACCAAGTCGATAATGAAATGTGCCAACGACGCCAAAAATCTTTAATTGAATTGGCTATATATGGGTAATTAAAATTTTCAAGGAAATTGAATCCTAGCATTTTTGCCAACCCAATTGCCATATCAGAATAAGCAGAAAAATCAAAATAGATTTGTAACGAATAAGCAATAATTCCTATCCAAGCAGCACCACTGGTCATATATTCAGGAGAACTCGAAAATACCTCGTCTGCAACAGCGGCACACGTATTAGCAATAATCATTTTTTTTGCTAAACCAAGAATCAGTCGCTCTAGACCAATCATAAATTTAGTTTTATTCACGTGCCTTTCTTCCAGTTCTTTATCAATATCGACATAACGAACAATAGGTCCAGCTACAAGATGTGGAAAAAGACTCACATAAGCTGCAAAATTGACAAAGCTTTTGTTGGCTTTTATTTGTCCTCGATACACATCGATAGTGTACGATAAAGTTTGAAAAGTATAGAAACTAATTCCTAATGGTAAGGCTAATCCTTTAATTCTTGTGTCGAATTGCAACCCAAATAAGCCAAAAATATTTCCTAAATTCTCTAATATAAAATTGGCATATTTATAAAAAAACAAGAGCGTTATACTCACAAAAAAGGCTAAAAACAATCCGCCTTTTCTATTTCCTCGCTCAATCATTAAGGAACCTTGCCAGTTTACAAATATGGATAGGAACATAATTCCAACCACTAAATATTCTCCCCAAGAATAAAAAATAACATTACATACAAGCAAAAATAAATTTTTATATTTAGTTGAAATAAAATGATTTCCTAATAAAACTAATGGCAGAAATAAGCAAAGAAAAATTACACTTGTAAATAGCATATAATTAAAATTTTTCCAAAACTACAAAAATTAGTTTAATTATTGATTTTACATATTGAAATCCAATCGTAAGAAAATTATTTAGCGTTATTTTATTTACTTTTGTATAAAATAAATTGCACTATGCCAACGGACTGTATAACGTATCAAAATTCTGGATATTTCTCAAAACTCATTATTGATTATTTAAATGAAGAACAAGTATTACAGTCATTATACAATCATTTTCCAACTATTGAAAATTTCCAAAAACAAATAGACGAAAAAAAGAAAAACTATATTGGTAATAGAATCGTTTTGATCACTACTATAGAAAATCAATATGCTAATTTTCAAATTTCCCAGACAACCAAATTAAATATTGCCTCATTAGCAAAAGAAAATACGTTTACAGTTACAACCGGACATCAACTTAATTTGTTTACTGGTCCATTATATTTTTTATATAAAATAATCTCCACTATTAATTTATGTAAACAATTACAGCAAGAGTATCCTGAAAATAATTTCGTTCCCATTTATTGGATGGCAACAGAAGATCACGATTTTGAAGAAATTAATCATTTTAATTTTAATGCAAGAAAAATACAATGGGATAAAATGGTAACGGGTCCTGTAGGAAGATTGTCAACACAAGGATTAGATGACGTTTATGAAGTTTTCGCTTCAGAGTTGGGCTTTAGCCAAAATGCAGAAGAACTAAAAAAACTCTTTACTGAAAGTTATCTACAACACCCTAATCTTGCTGATGCCACTCGGTTTCTTGCCAACGAATTGTTTGGAAAATACGGTTTGGTAATTATAGATGGAGATTCGATTGATTTAAAAAAACAATTTTCTAGTATTATAAAAGACGAATTGTTGAGTCAAACTTCCTTCCAAAACGTAAATGAGACAAATAAAAAGTTAAAAGAGTATACCATTCCAGTCAATCCGCGTGAAATTAATTTATTTTACATTGAAGACAATCTTCGAGAACGAATTCTTTTTGAAAATGGATTGTACAAAATTAACAATACAAAATTAGAGTTTACAGAGGCTGAAATTTTAAAAGTATTGGATTTAAATCCTGAAAAATTTAGTCCAAACGTGATTCTTCGACCATTATATCAAGAAGTTATATTACCTAATTTATGTTATATTGGTGGTGGTGGCGAAATTGCCTATTGGTTGCAATTGAAATCAAATTTTGAGTATCATAACGTAACTTTTCCTGTGTTGCTGATTCGGAATTCAGTACTTCTGGCTACTCAAAAACAAAACGAAAAAGCAAGTAAATTAAATCTTTCTTGGAATGATTTGTTTGCAAACCAACAAGAATTATTCAATACAAAAACAAAAGAATTTTCAAAATTTAGTATCGATTTTTCTAAACAAAAAGAACACTTAAAGCTTCAATTTGAGTCTTTAACTCAAATGACTCTTGAAACCGACAAATCATTTGTTGGTGCCGTCAAAGCGCAAGAAGCCAAACAGATAAAAGGTTTAGAAAATCTTGAAAAACGTTTGCTAAAAGCCGAAAAACGAGTACACAAAGAAGCACTGGAACGAATTATTCATCTTCAAAATGAGTTGTTCCCGAATCAAAGTTTGCAGGAAAGAAAATTGAATTTTTCTGAATTTTATTTAGAGTTTGGAAACGATATTATCGAGAAATTAATAGATAACTTGGAACCTTTAGAACAAGAATTTAAGGTGGTAATTTTATAATATTTTTTATTTTTTTATCCATAAAGAAACACTATTTTTGCACCGAATTTAATTAAAAAATAAAATGGCTACGAATAGAACATTTACAATGATTAAGCCTGATGGTGTTGAAAACGGACACATTGGCGGAATATTAAATATGATTACAGAAGGTGGTTTCAAGATTGTATCTTTGAAATTAACGCAACTAACTGTTGCTGATGCTCAAGCATTTTATGCAGTTCACGCTGCAAGACCTTTCTACGGAGAATTGGTAGAGTTTATGTCTCGTGGTCCTATTGTGGCTGCAATTCTTGAGAAAGAAAATGCTATCGAAGATTTCAGAACTCTTATAGGTGCTACAAATCCTGCTGATGCTGCTGAAGGAACAATTCGTAAAAAATATGCAAAATCTATAGGTGAAAATGCGGTTCACGGTTCTGATAGCGACGAAAATGCTGCTATTGAATCTGCTTTCCACTTTGCTGGAAGAGAGCAGTTTTAATTTTAAATTTTTAACTAATAGAAAAGAGCTGCCTTTTATCAGGCAGCTCTTTTTGTTTCGTTCAATATTATATTTACCAGTTAGTTTCTTACTGTTGGAACTCTTTTTTATAAAATTATCTCGTTTATTGTAAGGGTACAATTTTGAAAAGAAATTTTTCTTTTGAAAAGATAATTTGGAAACATTTTTAGAAAAAAACCTGTTATTCTAAGTAAGCATAATCTCCTTTTGAGTCAAAAACAACAGTCACGTTTTCTAACATTGATGTCGAGAGAGAAATACCTTTAAAATCCGCTTTAATAGGGTATTTTTTGTGGTTTCTATCGATTAAAACTGCTGTTTTAAATTTGCTTAATGGCACTTCTAGAAAATGACTCACGCAATATATAAGTGTAGTGCCAGAGTTTAACACATCGTCAACCAAAACCAATCCTTTGTTTTCATATTCTGATGATGCAATAGAAGTGGATACCGGCAACAATGGAAATCGCTTGTCAATAGCTACAACGCAAAGTATTACTTTTAGGTTTGAAATGGTTTCTAGTTCCGTTGCAATCTTTTTTGCAAAAACAGAACCATTTCCTTGAATTCCAGCAATTACAATTTCTTTTTCGTCAATAAATGTTTCGAATATTTGGTAAGCAATTCGTTTTACTTTAAATTCAATTTCTTGATGCGTCAGTATTATATTATGTTTCATTAGGAGTATTTTAATTTTATTCGTTTTCAGTAGTAGTATTGCCAAAATCTTCCATATCCCGACGGTCTTTTTTAGTAGGTCTTCCTGTGCCATTTTTACGATAGTGTTCTTTGGATAGTTTTAGTAATTCTAAATGTTCAAAGGATACCGCTGGAGTTTCGTCTTTTCGGTATATATCCACCAGTTTTGCGCCTACACGATTGTCAGGAATGTCCAATACACTAATGATATATGTGATTTGATCTCTTCTAAAGGTAACTTTATCGCCTGCAAAAACTTCTTTGGAGGCTTTAGCTACTTGATTGTTTACTGTAATATGATTTTTTTTGCAGGCTTCGGTAACCATATTTCGGGTTTTATAATAGCGAACGCACCACAGGTATTTGTCTATTCTCATAAAAATTAAAAAACAACGTTAAATTTTAAACAAAAATAAATCAAAATTGTATCTTGCACCTTTAAAATAAGAAAAATAATGATGAAATTTTTTAAAATAGTTTTTGTTTGCTCGCTAAGTGTTTTTATGATTGCGTGCGATCAACAAGATGCAGTGCCTGTAACACCAACCACTCCTTATGCAGTGCAATATCCTATAGATTTAGCTGCTATTGAAACCTATATGAAAACACACAGAATAAATGTTGTAGATAATCCAGGTGAACCTAATGATAAAGATGTAACTTTTACAGCAGTGACTTCGGGTGATGCAAACTCTATTTGGGGTTCAGGAACAACACCAAAATCATCTGTGTTGACTAAAATGGTTACCTTTGCAGGAATTGAATACAAAGTATATTACTTGTCTTTAAGAGAAGGAGTGGGTGTAAAACCTTCAAGTGCAGATAAGGTATTAGTTTCCTATAAAGGTTCTTTGCTTGCTGGGACTACTTTTACTGAAGTTTCAAATCCAGATTGGTTATCCCTAGAAAGAACAACAACTAGTAATAGTTTAGGAGCAATTCGTGGTTTTCAAGAAATAATTCCACTTTTCAAATCAGGTACCTTTGTTACCAATACTGATGGAACAGTCAGTTATACAGATTTTGGTTCAGGTGTTATGTTTGTTCCATCTGCATTGGGGTATTACAATACCCCAAGGGATTCTTCTATCATACCTAATTATTCCCCACTAATTTTTAGTTTTAAACTGTGTGGTATAGAGTATCAAGACAACGATGGAGATGGTGTCTTATCCATATATGAGGATTTGAACAGTAATGGTATTTATTCAGATGATGATACTGATGGTGATGGTGTATACAATTATTTTGATGTAGATGATGATGGTGACGGTTATTTGACTAGTACCGAAATTAAAATTAATGGAGAGTTTCCAGCGAGCTATGCACTAATTCAAGACTGTGATGGAACTACAACAGGAGTTAAAAAGCATTTGAGCGCCAGTTGTCATTAATACTCATAACTTAGTACAATAAAAAATGCCATCAAGTTTATAACGAGATGGCATTTTTTAGTTTTATTGAATTTTACTTTCTTTTCATTACTCTTTCAACCGCTTCAACGATAGCTTGGTTGTTTAGTTTGTATTTTTCCATTAGTTGTTCTGGTGTTCCGCTTTCACCAAAAGAATCATTTACAGCCACAAATTCTTGAGGCTTTGGATTGTTTAAGGCAAGAACTCTAGCAACACTTTCTCCAAGTCCTCCTAAAAAATTATGTTCTTCAGCAGTTACAATACAACCTGTTTTAGCAACCGATTTTAAAATGGCTTCGTCGTCTAAAGGTTTTATAGTATGAATATTAATTACTTCTGCTGAGATTCCTTTAGCTTCTAATGCTTCGGCAGCAATTAAAGCTTCCCAAACCAAATGACCTGTGGCTACAATAGTCACATCGGTTCCTTCGTTTAGTAATATCGCTTTTCCAATTTCAAATTTTTCGTCAGCTGGCATAAAGTTAGGCACAACAGGACGCCCAAAACGCAAATAAACTGGTCCGTGATGATCAGCAATGGCTAAAGTTGCGGCTTTGGTTTGATTGTAATCGCAAGTATTGATTACGGTCATTCCAGGGAGCATTTTCATAAGTCCAATGTCTTCCAGAATTTGGTGTGTGGCTCCATCTTCGCCTAAAGTTAAACCAGCGTGTGAAGCACAAATTTTTACATTTTTATCAGAATAAGCAACCGATTGACGTATTTGATCGTACACTCTACCAGTCGAAAAGTTAGCAAATGTTCCCGTAAATGGAATTTTCCCACCTATGGTTAAACCCGCTGCAATTCCAATCATGTTAGCTTCGGCAATTCCAATTTGGAAAAAACGTTCTGGATGATTTTTCTTGAACTCATCAAATTTTAGTGACCCTATTAAATCAGCACAAAGTGCTACTACTTTTTCATTTTTTTGACCTAATTCGGTCATTCCAGCTCCAAAACCCGAACGAGTGTCTTTACTTCCTGTATTTGTATATTTTTTCATTTCTTTAAATTAAAAGATTAAAAGATTTAAAAATTGAAAGATTTAGAAGTATTTCTGAAATCTACAATCTGAAATCTACAATCTAAAATTAATAGTCTCCTAAAGTTTCTGGATTCTGTGCTAATGCATTTGCTAGTTGTTCATCATTAGGTGCTTTTCCGTGCCAAGCGTGCGAATACATCATATAATCCACACCATTTCCCATTTCAGTATGTAGTAAAACGCAAACAGGTTTTCCTTTACCAGTTTTAGATTTGGCTTCGGTCATACCCGTTAGGATCGCTTGAATGTCATTTCCTTCTTTGATATCTATAACTTCCCAATCGAATGCTTCAAATTTGGCACGAATGCTTCCCATATGTAATACTTCATCAGTAGTACCATCAATTTGCTTTCCATTAAGGTCAATGGTTGCTATCAGATTGTCAACTTTTTTAGCTGAAGCATACATAATAGCTTCCCAATTTTGACCTTCTTGCAACTCACCATCACCGTGTAGTGTATATATTATATGGTTGTCATTATTAAGTTTTTTGGCTTGTGCAGCACCAATAGCTACTGACATTCCTTGCCCTAAAGATCCTGAAGCTATTCGAACACCCGGCAAACCTTCGTGTGTGGTTGGATGCCCTTGCAAACGGGTGTTTAGTTTTCTAAATGTTGCCAATTCTGCAACTGGAAAATAACCGCTACGTGCTAAAACACTATAAAAAACAGGTGATATGTGACCGTTTGATAGAAAAAATAAATCTTCTCCTATTCCGTTCATATCAAAACCTTCGTTGCGTTTCATTAGATTTTGGTATAGTGCCACAAAAAATTCTGCGCAACCAAGCGAACCTCCTGGATGACCTGAATTTACTGCGTGTACCATTCGAAGGATATCTCTTCGAACTTGGATTGTTAAATCGTGTAGTTGTTGTGTGTTAGACATTGTATCGTGTTAAATTAATTTGCCATCAAAAGTAATTTTATTTTTGGCTAGTGGCAAATGATTTTTTTAGAAGTTGTGAAATCTTTTGAACAAAAAACTTAAGTTCAGAAAAAATGATTGAATAGTAATGCTATTTAAGATTAATTCAATTTCAAAAATCCGTATTTTACAATACAAAACAAAGCTCTAAAACCATCTTTCCAACCTATTTTTTTGCCTTCTTCATATGTTCGTCCATAATAAGAAATTCCTACTTCATAAATCCTGATTTTAGGAATTCGGGATATTTTGGCAGTAATTTCGGGTTCAAAACCAAATCTGTTTTCATTGAGTTTGATGTTCTGAATCAAATCCGTTTTAAACACTTTGTAACACGTTTCCATATCTGTCAAATTTAAATTGCTAAACATATTGGATAATGTAGTTAAAAATTTGTTTCCAATGGTATGCCAAAAAAACAAAATCCGATGTGCATTACCTCCCATAAACCGGGAACCATAAACGACATCGGCAAAATCATCAATAATAGGTTTTAAAAGCAAATTATATTCTTCAGGATTGTACTCTAAATCAGCATCCTGAATTATTAAATAGTCACCTGTTGCTTTATTAATTCCAGTATGAAGTGCTGCGCCTTTTCCTTTATTTACGTCGTGTTTAAAATACTGAATATTCAAATCCTTATTTTGAGATATATAACTGTTTATGGCTTCTTCTGTATTGTCTTTGGAACAATCATTTACAATTATAATTTCTTTTTCAATATTGTTTAAAAGAGTCGTCCTTTTGACTTTATCTAAAATAAAATGTATGGTTGCACCTTCGTTATAAGCAGGAATTATGATGGATAATTTTTTCATTTTGTTTAGTTTTCAACTTTAATTAGAAATTTATGATTCAATTCTTTTTCTCTTTTGTCTGCAAGAAGAAACTTGGGTTTTAATCGAGTTATTGGGTAATCTACAAAAGAGATTTTTTTAGTTATTTTTAACTTCAAACTAGATATTTCAGTCAAATTTTCTTGACTTAGATATAACCAAAATGGTGTTTTAACCCCCATAAGTTGCTCTTTGTTTACTACTTTTGTAAAAGGGTTTTTGGTATAAAAATTGAAGGAATGTGATGGGAAAGTATATAGTAAAACTTGCTCGTTTTTAATGTTTTTATCAGCCCATTTCCCAGCCATAGAATCGGATTGAAAAGTGAGTAATTTAGGGTAAAAAACAAAGGAGAAAAACAGATTAAGTACAACAACCAAACCAATCAATTGGGCTACTGAGTTTTGGTGTGATTTTCTGTAATAATTCAAGAAAAATACTTGAATGATAATACAAATGAAAATCCAAAATGTGACTTCTTTGAATAAAAAAACGGGATAAACAATAAACAACGCTAGGATTACAAACCCCAATGTAAGATGAAAAATTTTCCAATTTCTCCAAATTTTTTCCTTTATATTCGAAAAATACTCGGCTAAAAGTAGTGCTCCAAATGGGAAAGTGACAAACACATAATGCGGTAATTTGTATTTTGATGCAGATAACATTGCAAATAGTGCTATAAAACCTACGAAACTTATAATTTCAGGAGTTGGCTTTTTTGCAAAAAATAAGTTTTTTACTTTAAAAAACAGTGCAAAACAAAGTGGCAAAAACCAAGGAAAAAAATCCCAAAGACTTGAAGTAATAAAAAATGACCACGGTTTGTTATTGTCCCAAACACTTTCACCAGTTATTCTTCCAAAACTTTGTAACCAATAATAAAAATACAACCCTTTTTGCCCTTTTACTCCGTTGGTTATTTTGTCAGGTTGCAAATCGAATTGTGTGTATAATCCATACGACATTGGAATTAGCAAAACACCAACAATTAGTAAAACTAAAAGCCATCGAAAACTAAAAATCGAATTCCATTTTTTATGATACAATAAATGAATTCCAATAGGCATTAGTATAGCAACAAGCCCAATAGGTCCTTTAGATAGCATCGCCAAACCAATGAAAACGGAGCCAAATACAAGATTTTTTATTCTTCCTTTGACAAAATACTCAGAAAAAAGCCATATTGAAATGATGACACTAGAAGTTAATAGTCCATCGGTTCGAACATCATTTGTCATTAAAAAATAAGCTTGAGCAGATGCTAAAATAAGTATTGCATTTTTGGCTATTTCTTGAGTATAATATAACAATGCAAATCGATAAACGGCATATAATGAAAACAATAAAAATAAAAAAGAAGGAAACTTGTAAGCAAAATTATTAATCCCAAAAACGGTACAACTTAGACTTGATAGCCAAAACAATAATGGTGGCTTGTCTAAATAATTGTATTCAAAATCTTTAACTTCCAGATACGAATTTGTGACTGACATTTGTGCTGATATACTGGCATATTGCGCAGCATCTATCTTCATAATATCTAGGAACAAATTATTACAATAAATCAAGAATATAAGAAGTAGTATCCCTTTTTCAAATTTTGTAAACTGATTAAAAAATGGTATCATTAAATTTATATTTTTACAAAGAAACGAATACGAATAATAGCAGCATTTTATGTTTTTGTAAAAAAAAAGTTAAGCAGTATGTGCTTTTGGATTGAAAATTTTAAATATAATATGATAAAACATTCCTAAATTTTCAAATTATCTAATTTTCAAATTATCTAATTAACTTATATTTGCCAACAGAAATAAGATATATGAAGTTCGATTTACTTAAAAAAGACCCACAAACTAGCGCCAGAGCTGGAACAATAACTACAGATCACGGCGTTATTGAAACCCCAATTTTTATGCCTGTTGGAACCGTTGCATCGGTAAAAGGAGTGCACCAAAGAGAATTAAAAGAAGAAGTTAACCCCGATATTATACTAGGAAATACCTATCATCTGTATTTACGACCAAAATTAGATATTCTTGAAAAAGCGGGCGGATTACATAAGTTTATGAATTGGGATCGTAATATATTGACCGATTCTGGTGGTTACCAAGTGTATTCGCTTTCTGCCAATAGAAAGATTAAGGAAGAAGGCGTAAAGTTTAAATCGCATATTGATGGTTCGGTTCATTTTTTTTCGCCCGAAAATGTAATGGAAACCCAACGCACTATTGGTGCCGATATTATTATGGCTTTTGACGAGTGTACTCCTTATCCGTGTGATTATAGGTATGCGCAACGCAGTATGCACATGACCCACCGTTGGCTAGACCGATGCATCAATCATTTAGATAAATTGCCATACAAATATGGATTTGAACAAACATTTTTCCCGATAGTTCAAGGAAGTACATACAAGGATTTGCGAATGCAATCAGCAGAATATATTGCCAATTCGAACCAAAAAGGGAATGCCATTGGTGGACTTTCTGTAGGTGAACCAGCTGAAGAAATGTATGCTATGACCGAAATAGTAACCGCAATTCTTCCTGAAGACAAGCCACGTTATTTAATGGGAGTGGGAACACCAATTAATATTTTAGAGAACATTGCCTTAGGAATTGATATGTTTGATTGTGTGATGCCAACCAGAAATGCTCGTAATGGAATGCTATTCACAGCAAACGGAACAATCAATATTAAAAACAAAAAGTGGGAAGCCGATTTTTCTCCAGTGGATGAAATGGCATACACTTATGTGGATACCGAATATACGAAAGCCTATTTGCGCCACCTTTTTGCTGCTAATGAATATTTAGGAAAGCAAATTGCAACCATTCATAATCTAGGTTTTTATATGTGGTTGGTTCGTGAGGCTAGAAAACATATCTTAGCTGGCGATTTTAGAGAATGGAAAGAAATGATGGTTAAAAATATGAGCCAACGATTGTAATTTTATGGATTTATGGATTCTGTTATATTTGTAAGCCGAATAAACGAATAATCGAACAATCAAATAAATTTTCAAAATGTTAACAATAATAGACAAGTACATACTTAAAAGATATTTAGCTACATTTAGTGTGATGTTGCTATTGTTTATTCCAATCGGGATTATAGTTGATGTATCTGAAAAAGTAAATAAAATACTTGAAAACAAAGTTCCTTTTGGCAAAGTTGCGGCTTACTACGTTGATTTTGTAATCTATTTTACTAATTTTTTGTTTCCTATTTTCTTATTTTTATCCATAATTTGGTTTACTTCAAAATTGGCAAACAATACCGAAATTATAGCTATTTTAAGCTCAGGAATTTCGTTTAGTCGTTTTTTAAGACCATATCTTATAGGAGCTGTTCTGGTTTCTATATTTGCACTTTTATTAGGATTTTTTCTTGTACCAAAAGCTAGTGAAGGATTCAAGAATTTCAGATACATGTATTTGATGGGTAACGGGCGAAATGAGATGCGAGAAACCAATGATGTTTACAGACAAATTAGTGATACAGAGTTTATATATGTAAGTAATTTTAATCAAACGGATAATACAGGTTATAATTTTGTCTATGAAAAGTTTGATAAAGAAAAATTAGTTCATAAAATCTCTGCTAACTCTATAAAGTGGAACGAAAAACAAAAAAATTATACATTATACAATTTTAACAAAAGAACAGTAGGAGCCTTGAATGATAAAATTGAATTTCTTAACTCAAAAGATATGAAATTTAATTTTGACTTAGAAGATTTGACTCCCGTTGTCTATATTGCTGAAACATTAGGATTGACAGAATTAGATAATTTTATTGAGAAAGAACGGAAACGAGGATCTTCAAATATAAATACATATTTAGTTGTAAAATACCGAAGATATAGTATTCCTATTTCTGCATTTATACTTACCATAATTGCAGTATCAGTTTCGTCAATGAAACGTCGAGGTGGAATGGGAATTAATTTAGCAATTGGAATATCACTAGCGTTCGTATATGTTTTTTTAGATAAAATTTTTAGTATTTTAGCTGAAAAATCAACCTTTTCCCCACTAATAGCTGTATGGATTCCAAATATTGTTTTTGGAATATTAGCCATTATATTACTTCGAAATGCCAAACGATAATTTAAAGAGCCATTTGAATCTCCACTTAATTGTATTTATTTGGGGTTTTACAGCGGTTTTAGGAGCCTTAATATCAGTTAAAGATGCTTCTTTAGTTTGGTATAGAATGCTATTAGCAGGTTTGTTCTTGTTCCTTTTTTTACTTTACAAAAAAAAATCAGTACGCTTGCCGTTTCGATCAGCAATTCATTTGATTTTGGTAGGTTTTCTAATTGCGATACATTGGATATTTTTCTTTAAAGCCATTACGATTTCAAATGTTTCCATAACACTGGCAATGTTTTCGGTAGGTGCATTTATGGCTTCCATTCTTGAGCCCTTGTTTTATAAAAGAAAAATGCTTTGGTATGAAGTCTTTTTTGGGTTAATTATTATTGCGGGTTTGAGTATTATTTTGAAAGTCGAAATTAATTATCTTGAAGGAATGCTTTGCGCACTTTTTTCGGTTTTTATAGGTGTAATATTCACATTATTAAATGGAAAGTTAATCCAGAAATACGATTCAACAGTAATTGCTTTGTATGAATTTTTTGCAGGATTCTTTTTAGTGACCATTTATCTATTCTTTCAAGGTACATTTACAAAACATTTTTTTCAAATAACCAGTAATGATTGGATATTAATTCTAATTTTATCCTCAATATGTACTGCGTATGCGTTTACAGCATCTGTAAATGTGATGAAAAAATTATCTCCATATACGGTAATGCTAACCACAAATTTGGAACCTGTTTATGGAATTTTCCTAGCCTATTTTATTATCGGTAATGAAGAAAAAATGAGTTCTTCTTTTTATATTGGAGCCCTAATTATTTTAATAACCGTTATTTTAAACGGAATTGTTAAGAATTATTACAAACAAAAAAACTAATATATTCCCGTCTTAATTTTTTAAGTAATAAGGTTTCTATACTATTAAATTAAAATCTTTCAAACGATAATTTTTCAATATTTAAATTTAAAACTATCTTTGCTGTTCAAACCGAAACAAAACAATCAAGTCTTATGGAATATTTAGATTTTGAACTCCCTATTAAAGAATTAGAAGACCAATTAGACAAATGTCAAGTTATAGGGCAAGAATCCGATGTTGATGTTACAGAAACCTGCAAACAAATCAATTTAAAACTCGAGGAAACCAAAAAGAAAATATACGAAAACCTAACGGCTTGGCAACGTGTACAGCTGTCACGTCACCCAAATCGACCTTATACATTAGAACACATTAAAGCTTTATGTGGTGATACTTTTTTAGAACTTTTTGGTGACAGAAATTTCAAAGATGATAAAGCAATGGTGGGTGGTTTAGGAAAAATTGGTGACCAATCTTTTATGATTGTTGGGCAACAAAAAGGAATAAATACCAAGATGCGCCAATACCGTAATTTTGGAATGGCAAATCCTGAGGGTTATCGTAAAGCATTGCGATTAATGAAAATGGCCGAGAAGTTTAATATCCCAGTTCTAACCTTAGTAGATACTCCAGGAGCATTTCCAGGAATCGAAGCTGAAGAAAGAGGACAAGGTGAAGCTATAGCCAGAAACATTTTAGAAATGATTCGTCTAAAAGTGCCTGTTATCGTTGTAATTGTTGGAGAAGGAGCTTCAGGGGGTGCTTTAGGAATAGGTGTTGGAGATCGAGTTTATATGATGGAAAATACTTGGTATTCTGTAATATCCCCAGAGTCATGTTCGTCCATTTTATGGAAAAGTTGGGAATACAAGGAACAAGCTGCTGAAGCGTTAAAACTGACTTCTGCAGATATGAAAAGGCAAAACCTTGTAGACGATATCATACCAGAACCATTAGGTGGAGCTCATTATGACAGACAAACCGCTTTCAAATCGGTAAAAGAATATGTTCTCAAAGGATATAATGAATTGAAAGATTTATCAACAACGGAGTTAGTAGCTCAAAGAATGGATAAATACAGCAAGATGGGAGAATTCAAGGAGTAAAAATCGTACTTTTATTGTATAATCCGAAGCCTAGTGGTTTCGGATTTTTTTTTGGTTATCAACAAAAAAAAATACTTATAAACAATTATTATTGACAATTCAAAAATAATATTTTTTATTTTTAAACTAAATTCGCAGTATGGAAAATTTCAAAAATATAAACCCAGTAAGAGTAGATAAAACTACGATTATAAACCTAGAAAAAGGAAAGCTACCTCCACAAGTTCTCGATTTAGAAGAAGCAGTGCTTGGTGCGATGATGATTGATAAAAAAGGGGTTGATGAGGTAATTGATATTTTGCAACCCGATGCATTTTACAAAGATGGGCACAAATTTATTTTTGAAGCCATTGTGACTTTGTTTAATGATTCGCAACCTGTTGATTTATTAACAGTTTCGGCACAATTAAAAAAAATGGCCAAACTGGATTTAGCAGGTGGCGATTTTTATCTTATTCAGCTTACACAAAAAATATCCTCTTCGGCACATATTGAGTTTCACTCCAGAATCATCCTTCAGAAATACATTCAACGAAGTTTGATAAAAATATCCTCCGAAATTATTGAAGAATCCTATGACGAGACGACTGATGTTTTTGATTTGTTAGACAAGGCAGAATCAAAATTGTATGAAGTCACACAAGGAAACATCAAACGAAGTTCAGAAACGGCTCAAAGTTTAGTAATTCAAGCCAAAAAGCGAATTGAAGAAATTGCTGGAAAAGAAGGACTTTCAGGAATTGCAACAGGTTTCGAAAAATTAGATAAAATAACATCAGGCTGGCAACCTTCAGATTTAATTATTATTGCAGCGCGTCCTGGTATGGGTAAAACGGCCTTTGTTTTATCGATGGCAAGAAATGTGGCTATCGATTTTGGTCATGCAGTAGCATTATTCTCTCTAGAAATGTCTTCTGTACAATTAATAACACGTCTTATCTCTTCAGAAACAGGTTTGTCTTCAGAAAAATTAAGAACAGGAAAACTTGAAAAACACGAATGGGAACAATTAAGTGTTAAGGTAAAAGATCTTGAAAAAGCCCCTTTGTATATCGATGATTCTCCTTCACTGTCAATATTTGATTTACGAGCTAAAGCCCGTCGTTTGAAATCGCAACACGATATAAAAATTATTATTGTAGATTATCTTCAACTAATGACTGCTGGCGGAAACGGAAAAGGACCAGGAAATCGGGAGCAAGAAATTTCTACCATTTCTAGAAACTTGAAAGCATTGGCTAAAGAATTGGAAGTACCAGTTATTGCTTTGTCACAACTTTCTCGTGCGGTGGAAACTCGTGGTTCTAGCAAACGACCATTGCTTTCTGATCTTCGTGAATCTGGAGCGATTGAGCAAGATGCCGATATTGTTTCGTTTATATACCGTCCAGAATATTACAAAATTGACGAATGGGATGACGACGAACACTCACCAACACAAGGGCAAGCCGAGTTTATCATTGCAAAACACCGTAATGGAAGTTTAGAAAACGTGCGATTGAAATTTATTGGAAACTTAGGTAAGTTTGACAACCTAGAAGATTACTCAACTGGTGATGATTACTTACCATCAACTATGAATTTAGGGCAAGATGACAATCCTTTTCAAACTAAAAATTTACCTAGTGCTAATGAAGCTTTTGGTAGCAATTTGAATAATTTTGATGACGATAGTGATGTGCCTTTTTAAGATTTAATTTTTGTAAACTTATTCTAGATACATTTACTTTCTTTATACAATTAATTTATATGCTTTGTCCAAAAGTGAGTAAATTATTATCAGGATCTAGCATTGAAAATTCTTTTTGCCCCCAAGGTTTTATTTGCAAATGTCCCGCTGGGTGAATGCATAAATTATTGTCTAACATTGTTTGATATAATTTATCAATGTTATCGGTGCGCACATACACTTGACTATAATTTTCCTTCGGATTGATTTCTTTAAACTCAAAAAAATGAATTTGAATCGAATCTTTTTGCACCATTAAGTAACCATCAAAGTCAGTATTTCCGAATTCCTGAAAGTCTAATTTATTTAGATAAAAGTCCCTCGTAATGCCTTTATTACGCATTGGTAATTTCGGATTGATATCTGTAAACATAATTTATTGGTTTTATGTTATAGTTTAAAACTATTTATGTTGGTGTGTTTTCCTTTCAGGTTCTAATTTAAGAATGATGAAACATTATGATAAACCAAAGTTATGCATTTGATTTTAAGTTTTTATATCTTAGAGACACAATTTTAATCATTAATACTCAAATTACTAAAATACAATTTAGTATATTTGAGTATAAGACTAACATTATAAAAAAATAGTAATCGATGGATTCAGGAAAAAAGAAATCAAAAAAAAATACTAAGCTAATCAATTCATTATCAGGCATTTTTGATGATGTTTTGCAACGTAAAGAGCATTTAATTACTTCGCAATTGAACACTATGTTAAATACCTATTTTGATAAAAAATTAAATGATGACGGACAAGAAGTTTATGCGCCCAAACAGGTAATAATGGAATTAACAAATCAAGTGATTGTTCCACCAGTAAAAGCAGGAGATGAACCAACCATACAAAATTTCACTACACAATTTAAAGTGCCATTAATCACTTTGGTTCCTCACAATTACTTATTGATCGAAAATACTAATATAGATAGTAATGGCAAAATAACCATTGAAACTAGTGATCAAAATCCTTTACCTTCGGGGTTATTAACTATTCTTGATGCCTATACGAAATTAATAACGCCAATACAATTGCCTGCTAATTTTTAATAAACTAAAAACTGCACCAAAAAAGTTTTTGGTGCAGTTTATTTATACTTTTTTGTCAAATAATCCGTATTAATTATTTAGGACTAGTCCTAGATTTGATTACTATTCTTTAACTAACTGAAAATTAAATAAAGAAATCGTCTGATTTCCAACAGTTTCACTTTTTGGTAAGTTGTTGTAATCAAAATTTTTATTGTAGTTCCATTCTGCGCTATGTAAATTGCAATCCTCTGGCGATAAATAGATAAAGCTACTATAGGTTTTATAACCAGCTGCCTTAATTTCTACTTGTACTTTTTCCATTCTTTTTCCAGATCTTGCAAATCCTGAAAGAATGGCATAGTCACCGTTTGTAGTAACTATTTCTTTAGTAGTACTAAATAATCTATTTTTTTTAGTTTTCACTACCATTTTACAATTTGCAATGGGTTGAAAAGTAATAGCATCAACTATATTTCCTTTTAATTTTATTTTTGAAGAAGTACCTGAAAGTGGTAATAAGTCAATGGCAGTGCTTTTTTGTTTTGATTCGTTAGCATATACGTCAGTACCTGAAAAAGCTAAAACACCGGTAGTTACGATGCTTGCTTGTTTGATAAATAATCTTCTTTCCATAATTTGTGTAAGTGTTTAATTGTATTATTTATTAATAAAAAATAAAAAGATGTTATTAAAATTAACATTTTTTCTATAGTTTGAGACAATTTTATCGTACTATTTATAAAATAACTGAAGACTGTCATATTTTAAGACAGCCTTCAGTTTTATATATTAAAATAATTATTTTTTAATCACTAATTTTTGAGTACTAATGTTTATACCTTTAGTACCTTTTACAAAGTAAGTACCATCGCTTAATTCGTCAATGTTTATTGCATTTACAACATTTGCTTTTATTGTAAAGGTTCTAACTACTTGACCTAATTGATTAAAAATTAAAAGATCTCCATTAGTATCAGAATCAATATTCACGATACCACTGTTTGGATTAGGATATAAATTGAATTTTGAAAACAATTCAAAATTTTCATTACCTAAGGTAACAACATCTACACACGTAGAAGTTACAGTACATCCTCCAAGAGTAATAACTACTTCATAAAGTCCTGCAACTGTTGGAGTATAGCTTCTATTTGTTTCTCCAGTTAACAATACATCTGGTGTACCACATTGGTACCATTGGTAAGTGGCACCAGTTTGAATTGCTTGTAATACTCCTAAATTTAATGTTACTCCAGCATCTGGCGAAGGATTTATAGTTACAGTTGTTCCTGCCGATGTAGCTGATGTACAACCACCGCTAGTAACAGCAACGGTATAATTTCCACCAGTTGATACTGAAATAGACTGTGTTGTTGCACCAGTTGACCAAACATTTCCAGTAGCTGATGAAGAAGTCAAAGTAACACTTCCGCAAGCACAAAATGTATTAGAACCGCCAGCAGAAATAGTTGGTGTTGCAGGCTACGGATTCACAGTAACGGTTGTTCCTGCCGATGTAGCTGATGTACAACCACCGCTAGTAACAGCAACGGTATAATTTCCACTAGTTGATACTGAAATAGACTGTGTTGTTGCACCAGTAGACCATACATTTCCAGTAGCTGACGAAGAAGTCAAAGTAACACTTCCGCCAGCACAAAATGTAGTAGAACCGCCAGCAGAAATAGTTGGTGTTGCAGGCAACGGATTCACAGTAACAATTGTTCCAGCTGATGTAGCCGAAGTACAACCACCGCTTGTTACTGCTACAGTATAAGTCCCTGATGTTGAAACTGTAATAGATCGCGTAGTCGCTCCTGTTGACCATACATTTCCAGTAGCTGATGAAGAAGTCAAAGTAACACTTCCGCCAGCACAAAATGTAGTAGAACCGCCAGCTGAAATAGTTGGTGTTGCTGGTAATGGATTCACTATAACCGCAGTTCCTGCTGATGTAGCCGAAGTACAACCACCGCTAGTTACTGCCACAGTATAAGTTCCTGATGTTGAAACTGTAATAGATTGCGTAGTCGCTCCTGTTGACCATACATTGCCTGTAGCTGACGAAGAAGTTAAAGTGACGCTTCCACCTGCACAGAAAGTGGTTGAACCACCTGCTGAAATAGTTGGTGTTGCTGGTAATGGAGTTACTGTCCCCGAAACAGCTATATTTCGTGTTGTTGCTCCTGTAGAAGTACAAGCTACATTACCTGATGGTGTTCCAGTGGCTGTTGTTGATAATCGAACATAAACAGTTGTAGCAGCCACTACGCCACTTGCTTGTGTTAGTGTTACTGATGCAGCATAACCACTACCTGCTGTTAGAGAAACCTCAAAGCCAGTAGGTGCTGTAACAGTTATATTAGCACTAAGTCCAGAACCACTCGCAGTAAAACTTTGAGATGCTGATACTGCGCCGGTACAGCTAGTAAATGCAGTAGTTGTTCCTGTCGTTACAATAGTTGGAACTGAACCATAAATTTTTGCTACCCATACATCGGATGTTCCTGCACTTGTTAGTGAAATAGCATTGCCATTAGAGGATGGCGTCCAGCTCACAGTTCCTGTATTGAATTGACCAGTAGCATACACTGTTCCTGAAGTGTTTCGCGCTGCACAAACCCCTCTTGCTTGGTCTACTGTAGTCCCACTATCGACACCTTGTATTGCCCAAACTCCAGTACCATCAACTTTCAATGCAGCAACAAAAACTTCTTGATCTGTTCCGCTGGCAGTGACCTGTGTTGCGGGACCTGAGCCAAAATCAATAGTTCCGCCAGAAAACCAGCCTGCAATATATATGTTTCCATTGGCGTTGGTGTCGATGTCGTAAACACGATCAGTACCAGTTTGACCAAATGATTTTGCCCAAGAAAAGACGCCATTGGCAGGTGTTGCATTGGGTGTAAAACGGCCTACAAAAATATCATTAGTCCCTGCACTTGCTTGTGTTAATGCAACTAATCCCGGTAGATTACTTAGATCGCCTGACATTTGTCCAGCAAGAAAAATATCGTTAGTATTTGGGTCATAAACAATACCACCGCATTCATCAGAAGTACCTGTACCTCCGAAGCCAAAAGCACTTAAAAAAGCACCTGTTGTAGGGTTAATTTCTGTTAAGAAAATATCATTGTTACCACCTGCTGCTGGAATTGTTAATGAACCAAAAGCTACTGGGGCAGTACTGTTGTAGCTGCCACTAGCTGCAAGTCTGTTTAAATTTGTGTTGTAAGTTATGCCACTTCCAGATTGCCCAGCACCATCACCACCTGTTCCACCAGCTGTAGTAGCCCATTGCCATGCTCCAGCAGGATTCAATTTTCCAAAAAACACTTGTGCATCAGCTACAGCAATTTGTGGGAGTGCTCCTAGTGTAAACGTTCCGCTACACTGACCGCTTACATATACATTACCAGTCGGGTCTAAACACAACCCTTGTCCGCCATTTTGTGTAGTTGTACCTCCAAAAGTGTTTATCCATTGCCATGTACCTGTAGCGGTATCGAGTTTTCCAACAAAACCTCTTGTGGTTCCTGCATTTAAAGGGACTGTGCAAGTGGTACAGCTGCCCACTGGTGTAAAGGTTGCTGCTGCTAAACTAATTGCCAAATTACCCACTACATAAACGTTGGTTCCATCTGTTTTGATACTTCCAAAATTACCAGAACCATTATCACCAGAATTCTGAACGCCGCCACGTGCTACCCACTGAAATGCACCAGCAGCATTGTACTTTGATATAAATAAATCAGCACTGGTGCCATTTGCTGTAGCTGTAGTAGTTGCTCCGCTTGGATCAAAGTCTGCTGTACCTGTAAATGTGCCATAGACATAAGTATTACCAGCAGCATCAATACAAATGCTTCTGCCGGTTTCAACGCCAGAAGTCGAAGTACCGATACTAAAGACGGTTGGAGTGCCAGAAGTAGGTTGATTCCAGCCTACTACTTGTCCTTGTAAGGAGTATGCTAAAAATAAAAAACTTAGCACATAGTGTAAATGTTTTTTCATAAGAAGTTAATTTTAAAGATGATGTAAAAATAGTTGAATTTAATTGATATTAATTTTTAATGTTTAATTTTTGAATTGTAACAAAAATATATAATCTAGGTTAATCTAATTTTTCTCCTTTCCGTAAGCCAAATTGCGCCATTTTATGTCCAGAAAAGTAGCCTTCTTCAGAATAAACCACTTCTATTTTTATTGATTTTCCATCAGCACAAGCTATTATTAAACCATTGGACACATCCATAGCGATTACTGTACCAGCGGTTGTCTCACTTGGCACAGCCATAAAGGATAGCGATACATCGGTGATGCCGAAGGTCCAACCTTTATAGGAGGCTACTGCACCTTTTTGCCGTGGATTACAGGCTTTTGCGAGTGCTCGAACTTCTGTGGATGTCATTGTCTTCCAATCAATAAATAAATCTTCTGCTTTGGGTTGGCTATACCATTTTGCTTGTGTGGAATCCTGTTTTTTGGGGCTTAGTGTCTTGTTCATCAAACTTTGCAATAAAGTTGTTGTAAGTTCAAGACCTGCGTAGGCCAATTGTCCTATAAGCATTCCAAAACTAGCTTCGGGATAAATAGGTACTTCTTTCATAAGTAGTATATCTCCCGTATCTAAATTTTCATCTATTTGATGAACCGTTACACCTCCTGTTGATTCCCGATTTCGGATCATCCAAAATAAAGGATTAGTTCCTCTAAATTGCGGTAATGGTGCATAGTGAAAGTTAATAAATCCAAATCGTGGAATAGAAAGAACGCTTGCCGGAATTTTCCAAGGAAAAGTTTTTATAAATACAACATCGGGTTGGTGGTTTTGAAGCCATATACCGAGTGCACTTTCTAAATTATTCTTTGTAAATATTTGAAAAGGCGCTAACACGGAAGCACATTGTTTTTCTAACAACATTGTGGTTTCACTAACACGATCTGAAGTACCAACCGCCACAACCAATTGCTGTTGAAACAACAGTTGCATTGCGGGTAATCCCAATCGATCATTGCAGAGTATAGCTATTTTCATAATTCTAGGTACAAAAAAAATTATTCTTCCATCCAGAATGAGTTCCTTCTTGATTATAAGCCCAGTTTTGCTGGTGCTCTTCTTGTATAATTTCCAATTTTTGATCAATTTTTAAGCTACACTTCCCATCGGCATCTGGCACAATCATTCCTTGATACAAAGGGGCATAACTGGTTTGTGTTTTAGCATCAAATGTAACTTTGCCACGTGGGCTTTCAAATGACCAGTTTGCTAGTGATTGCGGTCCATGATTCAATAATTGAAATGCAACTACTGCAGCTTCCCATCCTAACAAATGGAATAAGTTGGCGGCTTTATTTTTTTGTTCACGAATGCTCTTTAAAAACAAAAATTGCGCTTCATTCTCTAATGATGTAGCCCAAGGCACTATGGTATGAAATACTCCTGTTGGAAAATCACTGTTTGTAAGCATCGTTTCTTCTGCCATAAATGGAGAACAATAAAATGGCAAAGGCGTTGCTGCCGATCCTTTCACTTTTAATTCCTTCATAAAAAGATCCGTTAGGTAAATGCTAAAATTTGCGATTACGGCTTCAGGATCATTTTCATTAAGTAGTTCAAGATAACGATCAATATTGAATTCGCTAATTTTATGAGTGCTAACATAATTCCCCGTCACACTACCACCCATAGCATCAATACCATTTGCGTTAAAAAAGGGTGCTCTATATCCTGCGTCAAAAAAAGAACTAGCCATTAGTACATTTCTTTTTCCTTGACCTGCCAATTGTCCTAAACGATAACAAGCATCAATTCCTTGCAACGATAAAAACCAGTTATTTGACACTCTATCTTCTAATGGTGTTTGCATTCCTGCATCTAAGTAAAGAAAAGCCTTGCCAGAAGACTGTGCCAATTGGTACAACGGTTCTGCATTTATCACGCCACTATATGCAACCAACAACTGTACATCGTCTTCCAATAGCAATTTTTCTGCCTTTGCATAACAAAGTTGTTGATCGTCGCCAAATCCTATATTTTCGGTTGCGAGTTGCAAATCGTCAATCCCTAAAAATTGAAGATGTATGCGAAAGGCATCCAGAATATCGAACCCCATAGCAGGATAATCTGTGGAACGAGGTAATAAAAAACCGATTCGAGTAGGCATAATTTAAATAAATATAATGTTTTCAAAAAAAGAAAATGAGAAACAAATGGGTCTCATTTTCTTTTTACAATGAATTGAAATTAGTTACGTGATGGAAAAACACCATATTGACAAATAATATAGTTTAATCCCAAAAAAGGGTTTACCGTTGAGAAAGGCAAACTATCTCCCATATTTTGCATTGTAATAGTTCCTGCAAAAGGTTTTAAAGCAATATTGGCAGGAGCAGCATATGGGGTACCTCCCGAATTGTCGTTTCCATACGTATTGTTTGTTGGTACAGTAGCAGAGGCTGCTGTATGAGAATCTTGTGTGATGGTATATGGAACAGGATGAATGTGTGCTGGCATTTGTTGTGAAGTAAGCGTAACAGCTTCTGCACCTCCAACTTGACCAAGGTTGTAAGCAGAAAGTCCAGGACCTTGTCCTGCTCCTATAATAGTGCGTCCTTGCAAATCGGGTAATTTAAAATTGGTAGTTCCATTACCACCATAAGTTACTCCTAATATTGAAAACATTGCGGTATTGCTTGCAATGTTTATGGTTTGTCCCTGACAAAAGGCCCAGCTTTTTGGGGCGAAATTTCCTGCGAAAAGTGTTGTAAATCCAATAACTCCTTCCATAATATTTTTTTTAAGTTTAGTAAAATTAATTTCTTGAAGGAAAAATCCCCTCTATTGCAATAATATAATTCATAGCCACATAGGGTATAAGGGTTGGAACAGCTGTGTTTCCTCCAGCAGCTACTGTACTAGCAGTAGCAGAGTAGGTTCCCATTGCTAAACCTTCTGGTGCACCATAAATAGTTGCGCCCGCTGCTGCTACAGTGGTGTTGCTAGGCGTAGCTACTCCTGTGGTATCAGTAGAGCCTTGTGGTGTTCCGGTTAAAACGGGAGCTCCGTGACTGTGTATTGGAAGATTTGCTGGACTAAGTGTGGTTTGCTCTGCACCAGCACTTTGTCCTATTACATAATTTGGAAGACTTGGTCCTTGACCATAGTGAATGACTTTACGGCTTCTTAGGTCTGGAAGTCCAAAGGTGTTTTGTCCATCTCCTCCGTAAGTGGTTCCGATTAAAGCAAAAACAGCAGAGTACTCGGCTATGGATAATAATTGTCCTTGACATAACTGCCAATTTAGTGGAGCAAAATTTCCAGCAAAAACAGTTACCGTTGCTATATATGGGTCTACAAACATAATTTTATTTTTTATAAGTTATAATTTTATAAATTTTACTTTTTAAATTGGCACAAAGCCTATTCACTATTTTTAATTCCTACTTGGATATATTCCTTGTGTACAAATTAAATAATTCAGTGACAATGATGGAGATAAAATACTAAAAGGTTGGCTTCCACCTGCCGAGCCAATGCTTCCTTGTAAAGTCAAGGGTTTGGCCATGGGCGTATTATTATTGGGGCTAAAACTATTTGGAATACCGCCAGCGATGTTGTTGTTTTCTGCAATGGTATCATATCCTGTTGTATTGGATGCTCCCAAAGAGAGATTAATAGGCCCGTTGTGGTTGTGCGGAGGCATATTGTTTGTTAATAAAGTAGCGGTAGGACTTCCTCCCACTTGACCAAGATCGTATGTAGTGCCTAGCGTGCTAGTACCTGCGCCTACTGCACTGCGTCCACGTAAATCGGGTAATTGAAAAGTTTGAACGCCATTACCGCCATAGGTTGTTCCTAACAGGGAAAATAAAGCTGAATTGGTTGAAATTGATAACAACTGACCATTACATTGTAACCAATTTCGTGGTGTAAAATCATAAGCTACTGGAGTTATTACTGCCATTGTTCCTTCCATAGTGTTTGGTTTTAGATTAGTTAATAATTATTTAGAGTGTTAAAAGTAACATTTTTTTTTAACAAATTTAACAAAAAAATAACTAGCGCATAGGTATTCACATTGTTATGTTTTTATTAACAATATTTCATAGTGTATTTTTCTATTATTATAGATTGTAACTTTTAGTATTCAATTTTTTAAATTTATATTATTTAATCTCAAAAATAAAGCGAATACTATTGGTAATTAAAAAAAATGTCATAAGATGGCAAATAAAGGTCATAAAAGTCTAATGCAAATATCCTAAAAAGTGTATGCCTCATTTTATTTATAACGACTCAATTCTAAAATTGCACTTGAATCCATATTTATCCAATCGATGGCTTTCAGTTTTTTATTTGATAATGCCCTTGAAACAATATCGAAACCTAATGAATAACCGCCCCAAATAGGATAATTTCTAGAACCAAACATCACTTCAAATTGAAATTGCATATCTTCATTTTGTAAGTTTGGTTTAATTTTTGTCCATAATTCTTTTTTTTGATTCTCGGTTAATGATGCTGTCCAAGGCGTTTTAACATTTGGATATAGTAAGTGTGCAAAATAATCTCCTCTACCTTCAAATACTAAATAGTCTAAAAGTGTCCATTTTGCTGATTTTCCAAAATTCAATTTAGTCCAGCACGTATGATTGTATTCGTGTGCAACGGCATATTCTAATATGTCGTCCCAACCTTTTATGTCTGGCTCTATGGTTAAAATAATTTGCTTGGAGCCTGCTGTCAATCCCATTATTCCACTCATTGCTGTAATAATTTGCTTGTTTTCAGGATTTACGGGTATGATATATATAGTTAGGTCTTTATTTTCAAGAAGTTTCCGACTTTTCTTTAAAGAACCCATTATTTTTGATTTGATAAGGTTTTCGTTGACAATAATTTGATCTATTGATTTTGAAAGTTCAGCACTATTTTTTATTGGAGACGCAAAATGTTCTTTAACAATATCAGCATATTCACTTTTTTGAAAATATTTTTCAAAGATTAGGTTTTGAACACTTTTTTTATAAATACTGTCTGTTTTTTGTTCATTTGTTTTTACTTCCGTAACGAAAGTTTTATAAATATTCGTTAAGAAAATAATTTTGTCTGAGGATTGACCAAAAACGGTAGTAAGGTTTAATAACAAGATTGTTATTGTGATTTTAATGTTTTTCATAGTTATTTTTATTAAATTGTTTTTAAATTTTATTATTCAGGCAAACGTTCTTTTTCATTCTTTTTTCTATTGAATCTATACGTGAAAGTGGCAGAAACCCTTGGAAGTGAGTTTCTGAAATTATAATCTAAAGTATAATCGGTTCCTTTTACAACTCCTTGCGAAATTCTAGAATCAAACACATTATCAACTCTAAAAGTGATGGTTGCTTTTTCTTTCCAAATGTCTTTACCCATTGCAAAATCAACCCAATATTGCGATTTCGCATTCACTTGACCGCTGTTTCTGGCACCTTGATAATTAAAGTTGGTTTGAAAATTCCAAGTTGAGAATTTGATTCTTGAGTTTAATCTTGACGTAAAAGCATTGTCAGAAACACTAAAAACTCCTTTTTGGTTAAATTTATAATAATTCATTTCGCCAGAAAGAGTCAGTATTTTTATAGGCGAATAAGTAATGCTAATTTCACCTCCAAGTCGGCTTTCGGTTCCAGAATTTATAGCTTGTTCTACCAAATTGCCATTGGTATTTGTGATGCGAATGTCTTCAAAAATATTCCTCGAAAATTGATGGTATAAACTTGGGTTTATCGAAAATTTCTTCCATTTTATTAAAGTCCCAAACTCATAGGAATCGGTGTACACTGGATTCAAATCTGGATTTCCAATTCTAATATTTCTTCTGTCGGCAATACCTCCAAACGGATTGAGTTGCCAAAATCCTGGACGACTAATTCTTCGGCTGTAACTCAATTGAAGACTGAAAATATCATTAAAACCGTATGTAAAATGTGCTGTTGGGAAAAAATCCGTATATTTTTTGTTGATGTTAAACAGATTGATTCTGTCATTACTTCCGGTATTGGAATGTTCTGTTCTTACTCCTAATTGGTATTGCAATTTTTTGAAACTACTTCCATATTGAAAATAAGCTCCGAAAATACGTTCGTTATATTTCAATAAATTCGTCAAACTATCAATTGCGATATTGTTTTCAAAGGCTTGATAATCGCTATTTATTTTTCTGATTTCGGTTTTTAATCCAAATTCCACTTTTGTTTTTTCGTTTACAGGAATGGTATAATCCGTTTGAAACAGAAAATCTTTACTACTTTCAATATCACGGCTTTTTAATGTTTTAGAGGAAATTAAAGGAAACTTTTCTTGTTCAATAATCAATTCATTTTCATCGTCATTCCAAAAATCATATTGCAAGTTAATTGTAAATTTTTTACCTTCTTTGTCAAATGTTTTGATGTAGTTTAATTCAATTTGATTGGCAATTTGAGGTTCTCTATAACTTTCGGTCGCATTTATTATTTTGATGAAATTTTTATTAGTATCAAGAAAATTAAACTCATAATCAGAAGTACTTCTTGTGGTATTATTTCGGTAATAGTAACTTAAAGTAAGCGTGTTTTTATCATTAATATAATAATCGCCACCAAAGTAAACATTGAATGTTTTGTTATTTCTAAATCTGCCAACTTTTCCATCCAAATAAGAATCAATCGCATTGCCAAGGTAATTGGTTCGCAAAGTAGATTCGTCTCTCAATCGATCTAAATATTGGTATCTGATATCCGAAAACAGATTGATTTTTTTGTTTTTATAACTCACATTATATCCTAAAGCGTGATTGGATGGCGTTCCAGTGGTCACTTGAACCGAACTCCCAAAACCACTCATTTTATTCTTCTTTAAAACAATATTGATAATTCCAGCTGTTCCTTCCGAATCATATTTTGAAGATGGATTGGTAATGACTTCTACTTTTTCGATGTTTTCTGACGGAATTTGTTCCAAACCATTATTTGATGATAAAACAGAAGGTTTTCCGTTAATTAAAATACGAACGCCAGCATTGCCACGAAGACTTACAACGCCTTCGGTAGTCACATTTACAGACGGAACATTGTTTAAAATATCGTTAGCATTTCCACCTTTTGAAATTAAATCATTCCCAACATTGAATACTTTTTTGTCTAGTTTGTGTTCAATTGTTGATTTTTCAACTTTAATTTCTACGGCTTCCAATTCTGTAGCGTTTTCTTCCAAGTAAATTGTTGGTAGGATTTGATTGTTTTGTAAATCTAAATTTTCAATACTTTCATTTTTCAAACCTATAAATTCAATTTTTACAGTATATTTTCCAGGGATTACATTTACGATAAAATTTCCTTTATTATCTGTTATGGCTCCAGTAATTACTTTATTATCTGATGAGTTTAAGAAAGTAATCGTTGCAAATTCCAACGGAATCTTCGATTTTTTTTCGATTACTTTCCCTGAAATGGAAATGCTTTTTGGGGTTTCTTGTGCAAAAAATAGATTTGCAAAGCAGAGAGCGAATATTAGTAGTAGCTTTTTCATCACATTTAATTTTTAAAATTACAAGACAAAATTGGTTTGTTTTGTAAAGCATAATGAATGGAATAGACAGAAACTCTATTTTTACAGATGAAAATCCAATAATTTCTAAAAATTCTATTTTTGGGATAAAAATAAGCTTATTTGACATTGAAAAACGCGTTTTTGTCGATTGCAATATTATTTATATGCTACTTTAGTATCTTTATGCTTTGAAAAAACAATTATGGAATTTATTAAAAAGGCATCCGAATTTCTAGAAAATAATAGAATATACCAACACTTGATTTTCTGGTTTGGATTTTCAGTTGCAAATATTTCATTAGGTTTAACAAGCGAAGGAGATACAATTAAGGAGACATTTATTTTTCATAGTTTTCTGACTATTCCTCAAATATTGGCTTCCTACTATTATGCCTATTTTGTTATTCCAAAATTTGTTTTAAATAAAAAATACTTTTTGGCAGCAATTCTGTTTTTAGTAGGAACTTATTTTTTTTCGGCAATGGCAAGAATATTTGTTGTTCATATTGCAGAACCATTAATTAAAACGCAACCATTTGAACAAGAATCTATTTTAGAGATTTTAACAGATGTAAAAAAATTATTGATTCAATATATTCCATCTATCTTTTCTGCCTCTTTTATTTTTCTTTTTGTAAAATATTTTTTGGACTACAAACGTACTAAAGACCAAGAAACACAGTTGAGTAAAGAAAAAGTAGAAGTAGAATTAAAAATGTTAAAAGCCCAATTGAATCCGCATTTTTTGTTCAATACCTTAAATAATATCTATTCACTTTCGTTAGACAATTCACCAAAAGTTCCTGAATCGATTGGGAAATTATCCGAAATTTTAGATCATATATTGTATAAATGTGACAGTCAATTGGTTTCTTTAAATAGTGAAATTGAACTACTAAAAAATTATATCGAACTTGAAAAACTGCGTTATGACGATAGATTGCAAGTTGTTTTTGAAACCAATGTTGAAGCAGATATTCAAATTCCGCCATTATTACTTTTGTCATTGGTAGAAAATGCTTTTAAACACGGCGCTGGCGAAGATACTGGTTCGCCAAAAATAGCAATTAAGATATCAAATAGCAATGCTGTTTTTACCTTTGAAATTTCAAATACCGTTTCAAACGACTATGAGAATAATGGAAAAGAGAACATCGGACTTTCTAATATTAGAAAACAATTGGATTTAATTTATGGTAACGATTATAAAATGGATATAAAATTAGTATCGAATTCATTTACAGTAATTTTACAAATTTATAAAAAGTAATTTATGAAAATTAAATGTTTAGTTGTTGATGATGAGCCTTTAGCAATTCGGTTAATCGAAAAACACATCGAGAAAATTGATGCGCTTGAAGTTGTTGCGACTTGCAATAACGCGATGAAAGCATTCGAAATCTTAAATACTCAAACTATAGATTTACTTTTTATAGACATAAAAATGCCTAATATCACTGGAATTGAGTTTTTAAAAAACCTCAAAAACCCACCAAAAACAATTTTAACAACAGCGTATCGTGATTTTGCTCTTGATGGTTTTGAGTTAGGCGTTGTCGATTATTTGTTAAAACCCATCACCTTTGAACGATTTTTTAAAGCAGTAGATAAATTTTTATCTGAAAATGTAAAAACTGATATAAAAGTGAAAGAAACTGTTCAAGATGAATTTATTTTAATAAAATCAGGAATCAAAAACCATAAAATAAATACACAAGATATTCTTTATATTGAAAGTGTAAAAGATTATATAAAAATTGTTTTGACTGACAACAAAAGCATTACTTCAAAATATAAAATTAGTGATATTGAAGTAGAATTAAACCAAAATATTTTTTTGAGAATTCATCGATCTTTTATTATCAACAGCTCGAAAATTACTGCTTTTACTGTTAATGATATCGAAGTAAACGGAGTTGAAGTTCCTATTGGAGCCAGCTATAAAGACAATGTTTTTCTGTTTTTGGATGAGTTTAAAAATTAAAAACAGTAGTAAACAATTGCTTACTACTGTTTTAGAATTATAATTTATTAAAACACAAGTTTAGAATTTATACCCTAAACCTAATCCAAGATGCCATAAGCCATCTGCTTTTGCCGTTTTTCCATTATAGTAAGCGGGAACTTGAAAAGCTAAATGTTTGTAAGCAAAAGTTAAACCAAAACCTAATGAAGGTGTAATTGTAGAATTTTTAGGTGCTCCTACGGCTACTTTATCTTCTTTAAATCTCAAGGATGGTAATACACCGATGCATACTAAATAGGGTTTATGTATTATTTTTATAGATGGTCCAGTAAAGTTGATATATCCACCATCATTTACATATCCTGCGACAATAATTCCTTCTCCGACAGTCATACGGACTTTTTGTTCTTCTTGAGCGTTTGTATAATTTATTGCTGTAAAAATCAAGAAAATTGTAATTATTTTTTTCATTTATTTATTTTTAAAATGGATTATTTAATAGAAAAATTATTTTTTTCGATAATTAGTTTACCATACATAGCAGTTAGTTTGTCAAATTCTTTAGTCATTAAATTTGTACTACTAATGATATTTGTAGGTTTTGGAACTCCTATATCGAAAGACCTTCTCAGAAATTGCCATTCTGATTGTTGAAATTTGAGTCCCGTTTTTATTTCTTCTGTATTTTCTTTGGCGTTGATTAGTGAAGTCAGGTTTGAATCAAATATGAAGACAGCATCTGACAATTCTTTGTCTAAATACGAGTACTTAACTCCCCACGCTTTAGCTAAATACAACATCGCGATTTTTTGCAAATTCATTCTTTGCTTTCCACACATATTTGTGAGCTTATTAGCAGAATTTGCAGAATAATCTTGAATTTTTTCGACTACTACATTACAAGCTTTAGTCAATCTCAATGATTCTTCCACAATACTTTCGGCGTTTATAACATTTGGTTCATAAGCCATTTTCATTCTGTAATTTGTCCATAAATCACTTACAATAGTTATTGATTGAGTCGTTGCATCATTTTTTGAATACTCTTTCAGTTCATTTAAATTTTCGTTAAACAATGCTGTAACTTCATCAATGTCTTTCGTTGACTCTTCTTTTTTGATATTCAAGCCTATAGCCATATAATCTTTGGTCATTTTTTGTACAAGCATACGTTGCCTACCTGCCTTATTAATGGCTGTTCCAAGATCTAATCCTTGTGCAGTTGAATGAATTACAACACCTATAAATGCGATTATTATGAGTAAGTTTTTCATAGGTGGAGAAATTAGTTACCTGCAATTTTACCGTTATCTACAACTAGTTTGTCATATTTAGCTGTTATTGCATCAAATTCTTTAGTCATTAAGTTTGTACTACTAAAAATATTACCTGGTTTCATTGATTCTGAACCAAATGATTTTTTTAAGAATTCCCATTCCGATTTTTGAAATTGTAAGGACTCGTTTATTTCAGGTGTGTTTTCTTTAGTTGAAGCTAAATTAGCTAAATTACTGTCGAACCCAGAAATAGCTTCCTTAAGATCTCGGTCTAAATAAATGTATTCCACTCCCCAGCTTTTTGCCATATAGAGCATCGCTATTTTTTGCAAATTCAATCGTTGTCTACCACACATATTGGTTAGTTTCAAACTTCCTGATGCAGTAGCATTTAGAGTTTGAATTTTTTCAACCACTTGGTTGCAAGCAATCGTAAGTGCATTAGCTTCTGAAATTATGGATTCTGCATTTCGAATATCTGGATCTGAAGCCATTTTTAGTCTAAAGTTAGCCCACAAATTATTTACAATAATTAAGGCATCTTTTGTCTCTTTGGATTTGGCAAAAGTTGTCAATTCACGATGGTTTTCGTTAAATAACGAAGTAACTTCGTCAATATCAGCTGTAGCTTCGGCTACTTTTACACCAGCTCCTATGCACATATAATCTTTAGCCATGCGCTGTACTAGCATTCGTTGTTTTCCAGCTTTGTTAATTGCTGTACCCAAAGAAATTGTTTGCGATTGTGCTACAAATGCAAATAAAATTGTAGCTACTGTTAAAATTTGTTTTGTCATCATTGTGGTATTTTTGAGATTATTATTACAAATATTATGAAATAAAAATAAATAAAAATAAATAAAATCTCTTTATTTTGTTGATATACTGAAATTTACCGTAATTTAGTTAGGGAATCCTAACTAAATTTAGTTAAATTAAATTCCTAAGTAAAAGCTTATAAATAAATACAAAATGGGTGTAAACGTAAACCGCTTTTTTGTCAATAAACGGATTTACATTTGATTTTTGTTATAAGTTTGTTATATTCGTTATTATCAAAACAAGCAGCTAACTAAAACTTCAGTTATGGTAGAAAACACAATTTCGCTAAAACAAGAACAAGCTTGGGCAACAGGATGGAGAGCAAAACCTGACAGTAAAGTGAAAGTACATTTGATCCCAAAAACAGATTTTACAAATCATTGCCCTTTGGATTACGATGTAACGAGCCCTTTATATACTTTGAAATAATCAATGAGTAATATATTTATATACATAGGTTATTTTTTTTTAGTAGTAAATCTAATTTTATTTTTAAAAGGCTATTCTAATAATGGGAAAGCCTTTAAAATTTTTACAATTTATACGGTAGTTATTTTTTTTATTCAGTTAGTTTCTTTTGTTTTAGCTAAACGTGGTATAAATAATTTATTCTTATCCCATTTATATTTTATATTCCAGTTTGTGATACTTAGTTTCTTTTATTTAGCTATTTTGAAAGAAGAAGTTCAAAAAAAAATAGTAAAATTGTTTTTAATACTTTGCCCAATGCTACTATTAGTGCAATATGTAAAGAACTGTAGTTTGTTTTTTGAATTTAATTTGTTTGAAATATTCATAACTTCACTATTACTAGTTTTGTATGCAACTTTTCATTTGTTTAATATATTGTATGAAAAAAAAGAATTTTACTATATAAATGTTGGTGTTTTGATATACTTATTCTCAAGTTCCGTATTATTTCTTGCAGGCAATCTTAATATTAAATTAAATAAAGAGTTTGATAATCTTTCATTTATAATCAACTTATTTATATATATAATATACCAAATTTTTATTTTAATAGAATGGAAAAAGAGTTTTTCTAAAAACACAATAAGCTCAGAATAATGAATACTGACTCTATTCATCAAAGCGAAATAATAAATGTCATTGTATATACATTTCTAGCTTTTGTTTTAATGACATTGATGTTAATCTTGTTTTTTTATTATTCAAGAAAAAAATTCAATAAAATTTTAATTCAAAACAAGGATCTAGAAATTTCATATCAAAAAGAACTTACAAGATCCGTTTTACTCACACAAGAAACGGAACGAAAACGCATTGCGCAAGACTTGCACGACGACATAAGCTCAAAATTAAATATTATCTCGCTCAATGCGCATTTGCTTCAAACGGCTAATTTGGATGAGGAAGAAAAACAAAAAATTACAGCAATTATAAAAGACTATGCAAAATTTGTAGCCGAAGATTCTCGAAGAATTGCCCACGATTTATTACCGCCAGTATTACAAAAATTTGGCTTGCACGCTGGAATAGAAAGCTTGTGTTTTGAAATAAACAATTCAAAATCATTAAACATAGATTATCAAAACGAAGTCGAATTTGATATAAAAGACAATGACAAACATTTGCATATTTTTAGAATTATTCAAGAGCTCATAAACAACTCCATTAAACATGGAAAAGCCAAAAATATTTCAATAGGCTTTACTAAAACAGGAGCTATCACAACCCTAATTTATTCTGATAACGGCGTAGGTTTTGATATTCAAAAAATGGAAAATCAAAAAGGACTTGGAATGAAAAATATTGAAAGTCGAATTGATTTTCTTAATGCTGTAATGACTATCGAATCATCATTTAACAAAGGAGTTGTTTTCAGGATAGCCTTTCCACTGTGATTTATTGAAAATTAGTACAAAGAAACCCTTTAGTACAATTAATAAAAACTCATAATTTCAAAAAAACAGAATACCGAATATATGGTTTAAAAATTAAACAGATTGAATTATAACCCAAGAGTTAATATGTATAAAAGGTAATTTCACTTTGAAATTCGATTTGAAACTACCCTAAAAAGGGTCACTAAAATAAAGTAGTTATCGCAAAACAACATCCTTAACCACTTCTTTCCCTAACTCTTCATTTATCATTTTGATAATTTTGTCTTTACCATACGCTAATTCTTCTCGCAAAACAGATGATGTTAATTGGACGTACAAAACTCCATTTCGTAAAGACACATTTTGAGTATAATTATTCACTCCATTTCCCATCAAATTTTTCCAAGCATCAACCACAGAAACTTGGTTTAAACCAGATTCTAGCTTATTGGTTTTGATAATTTGACTTAGAATATCTCCAACGGAACTATCATTACTACTTCGTTTTGCCATTTTATTTTTCGGTATTTAAAACCACTTTATTAAAATACATTTTGGAATCATCTGTCATCTTTAAAATCAATTCATTTTCTGAAAGAAATTCGATTACTTCGGAATGTTTTCCAAATTTTGAAAAAAAATCTATCTTAATTTCCTTTTTAGTGTCAATTATTTTTATTGTTTCAGATAAATCATTAATTAAAAATGTTCCGTCTGGTTGCCATCGAACTTTTTTATGAAAACCTATTTTATTTTTTACCTCAAAATAATCATAAATTTCATTTATAGGATATTCTTTCTTATCGCCATCAGCGTTTACCGCTTTTGATATTTGCCAATATCCGTTAATATTATCTATTTCTGAAATATCTGCTTTTTTGGAACAACCAAACAAAGCAAAACTTATTACCATTAAAATTATTTTAACTTTCATTTTACAAAAATAAGAATAATCAATTAAACCTTTTAGAAAAACTATTGTCTAAATTTGAAACGATAAAATCCAAGATTATGAAATCTATTTTACTTTCCTTTTTTAGCTTGATTACTTTTACCAGTTGCAGTTCTGATTCCGTGAGTGCTACTCCGTCATTACCTACTCCGACTCCTATTGAAACTATGTATTATCCTACTATTGGGAGTCCTATTTGGGAAACAAAATCGTTAAAAACTTTAGGCTGGAAACAATCGGAAGTACAACCATTGATAGATTTTTTAGCTTTAAAAAATTCTAAATCATTTATAATTCTAGTCAATGGTAGAATTGTAATGGAAAACTATTTTAACAGTCATACTGCAAGTGCAAATTGGTATTGGGCAAGTGCTGGAAAAACATTAACCTCAACCGTAACTGGAATTGCACAACAAGAAGGAATTTTAAATATTAACAATAAAGTTTCTGATTATATAGGAACGGGTTGGACAAGTACACCAATTGCCAAAGAAAATTTAATTACTTGCAAAAATTTGCTCAACATGACTTCTGGATTAGATGATTCTACAGATGGCATTCTTCCAGCCGATTTACTATATACTGCCGATGCAAATTCAAGATGGGCATACCATAATGTATATGTAAAACTGCAAGATGTAGTAGCGCAAGCTTCTGGACAAACTTGGAATTCTTATTTCAATACAAAATTAAGAGACAAAATAGGAATGGATGGCAGCTGGTTTCAATCAGGAAACAATAGCGTTTACGGAAGTACCACAAGAAGTATGGCGCGTTTTGGGTTACTAATGTTGAACAAAGGAAAATGGAATACAACACAAATTCTAAACGAAAATTACTTTACAGAGGCTACAACAACATCTCAAACAATAAATCAAGGATATGGCTATTTATGGTGGCTGAACGGAAAATCGAGTTACCATTTGCCAGGATCTCAATTACAATTTCCTGGAAGTTTAATACCGTCAGCTCCAAACGATATGTTTATGGCATTGGGCAAAAACGATCAAAAAATATATGTAGTCCCTAGCAAGAATATGGTTGTCATTAGAATGGGAGATGCTGCCGATGGAACTAATTTTGCTTTATCAGGCTTTGATGATGCCTTATGGCAAAAAATAAATGCACTTTATCAATAATGATAAAGTGCATTTGTTTTGTGTTTAACTCCGTTTTACGATTTAACCCAATTCACAATTTCATCGTCAATTGGTGATGTAGTTGGTGGAATAACTTTTTCTAAAAATCCTTCTTTATTGATTAGGTATTTTTGAAAATTCCATTTTACTTCGTTGTCTTCCAAACCGTTTCTTGATTTTTGTGTCAAAAATTGATACAATGGGTTCATATCGTCTCCTTTTACAGATATTTTTTCCATCATTGGGAAAGTCACTCCATAATTTTTGGAACAAAAAGTAGCAATTTGAACATTAGAACCTGGCTCTTGTGATCCAAAATTGTTGGCTGGAAATCCAATAATTACAAAGTTTTTTTCTTTAAACGTGGTATACAACTCTTGCAACTGAACGTATTGTGGTGTTAATCCACATTCAGATGCTGTGTTTACAAGCATTACTTTTTTTCCTTTTAGTGAAGCTAAATCAAACTCTTTTCCTTCAATATCTTTTACTTTAAACTGGTGGATGGATTCTTTCATCATACTATTTTTTTGAGATTCAATGTTTATTTCTTCACTTTTTTTGGATTGACCTATACAACTTATAAAAGTTGATAATACAATAATACAAATTACATTTTTCATTTTTTTTAAATTATTTATTAAACATTCTGTTTCTAATATATACAATGATAGAAAACACCATAAAAACTATAAATACCTGCAAATAAATCATTACATTTTGTTTCTCACCAGAAGCATACGAATGTAAACCGCTCAAGTGAAAATTCACTCCAAAATAGGTCATTAATACGGAAGCAAAAGCCAAAACACTCATAAAATTGTAAGCAAACTTTCCACGTAAAGCAGGTACAAATCGAGCGTGAATAACAAATGCATAGACCATAATACTGATTAATGCCCACGTTTCTTTTGGATCCCAACCCCAATAACGCCCCCAACTTTCGTTTGCCCATTGTCCGCCTAAAAAGTTACCAATGGTCAACATTATTAGTCCAACTGTCAAAGCCAATTCGTTAATATATGTGATTTCCTTGATGTTTAAATCCATTTTTTCTTTATTGCTTTTGGATGTAAAAAGCATCAACAACATTGCAACAATTCCTAAAATAGCAGCCAATGCAAGTGGTCCATAACTTCCTACAATAACCGCTACGTGAATCATCAACCAATAGGAATCTAAAACTGGAACCAGATTAGCAATGGCTGGATCAGTCCAACTTAGATGCGCTACCCATAAAATCATTGCGGCTACAAATGCTGTTGAAGCTACTGTTAATTGTGATTTTCTTCCAAAAGCCAACCCGAAAAACACAATCGACCAACCTACATAAATCATAGATTCATAAGCATTACTCCAAGGAGCGTGTCCAGAAATGTACCAACGAGCCACTAATCCTAAAGTGTGCAAAACAAATAATAATCCTATAATAATGTGAAACGTTTTAACCGAATATCGAATGAATTTTCCGTTATTAAAAATGTTGATAATTACAAAAAGAAACATCATAATTCCTGCTAACATATAGTAAGAATACAATTTTTTAAACACATCAAATTTATTATACAAAATTTCTGAGTCAATTTTTTGATCAGATGGTCTGACTTCGTAACCGTATTTTTTTTGATATTTTTCTATTCCAACAATCAAACTATTGGCCAATTTATAATCTTTAGACTTTTGAACTTTGTCCAATGAATTCAAATAAAAAGGCAAAATATTTTTTACTGTATCCAAAGCAGATTTTGTAGGTTGATTGATTTCGAGATAGGAAACCCACTTGTTATTCTTGTCATAGGGTTTTGGGAAAATTTTCAAAATTTGTCCGCTTAAAGCCGAATACAAGAGGTTTACTTTTTTATCAACATCGATAAAATCTTTTTGAAACTGATTTGGAACGGGCTCTTTATAAGCTTCGTCCAATTGTTTTTTGAGTTTATAATTGCCTCTTTCGTCAAAGAAATTGATTAACGATGCTTTGTTTTCCTTCGCATCAATACCAATTAATTTTCTGATGCTATCGTTTCCTCTGTTTAAAGAAATCAAAGGCACTTCATACCAAACTTGTGGAAACTGTGTCATTGAAATAAAGGCTTGATCGGCATTCATTTTAGCATAAGTGTCGCTTTTACTCACTTTTCGTAGCAATTCTGATGCAAAAGTATTAATGGGCTTCATTCGTCCGCCATCGTCTTGAATGACCAATCGACCAAATTTAGCAGCGTGTTCTTTGGAAACCATAAATTTGGTAAGCAAAGAATCTACTTGGTTGACATTTGGTTTTTGATGTGCGTGGTTTTGAGAAAATCCTGCAAGAGTAAAGAAAAACAATAAAATTGTAATTAAACTTGCTTTTTTTGCTCGAACATTGTCTAATTTTCTTTTCAAATCAGCGAAACGAGAATATTTGGTAAACAGAATGGCCATCATTGCAAAATAGAGTAAAAAATATCCAATATACGTAATCCAAGTGCCCCAGAAATCGTGATTTACGGATAATTTTGTTCCTTTTTCGTCTTCGTCAAACGAAGCTTGAAAAAATCGAAATCCTTTATGGTCTAGTACATTATTCATAAAAATTCTAGCATCGAAAGGTTTTGTGTCTTGGACAGTGACTTGACTTTCAAACGCTGCATAGCTTTTTTCGGTTCCAGGATATTTCGTCGCAATAAACTTGTTGAGTTTAATCTTGAAAGGTAATTCATAAACTTTGCTTCCGTAAAAAACAGTGAATTCTAAATCGCCTTGCTTAAAAATTTGTGGCTCGCCTAATTGTCCTTTTGATCCAACTAAGGTTACCGTTTGCTCTCTTCCTTGATTTTTGACTTTCAAAATCAAAGCATCGTCAGTAGTTTTGTCTTTGTAATCACCATTCGACTTGTAGGTTTTGGTTCCTTTGATTGCCATTTCTGGAAAAACAAATTGTGTTCCGCCTAGATTGTATAATGATCGCATCATTAAAACTTCGGTTTTGTCTTTATTGACTTTTCCTTGAAACTTGTCTGCCATTCGCATAAAACTACCATCAAATGGTGTTTGGATGGAATACATATCGTTACGAACAGTAATATTTATAGCGCCTTTGGTAAATTTGTTTAAAGCAAAAAGCACATTGTGAATATTTTGCACTTCACCTTCTTTTAGGAAATGTTCGTGTCGAGTTCCTTCACCAGCTTCGACCAATTTTAGGTACAAAATTCCGTTATCGTCTTTTTTGATAGTTTCGGTAGCACCCATAATAAAATCGACAAACGAAACTTCAAAAGGAATTTCGTTGAATTTTTTATTAATAGTGAAATTATTATTCACTGCTGGGGAAAGCAACAATGGATTTTCGAAAGTACGGCGACGCATTTCGCCTTCATATTGTCCGTCAACATACATCGTGAGGTACGTTTTATCTGAAAAAACTTGTTTCTCCGAAGCGCCTTCGCGAATAGGCATCATTCCTTCGTAGCTAATATATCGAGTAATGACAGCACCTATCAAAATAAAAATAAAAGACAAATGGAGCAACAATGTAGCCCATTTTTCTTTTTTGTACAATTGATATCTTTGAATATTCCCAAAGAAATTAATCAAGAAAAAAACGTGAATGGCTTCAAACCACCAAGCATTGTAAATTATGATTCGAGCTGTATCGGTATTATAAGCATCTTCAATAAAAGTTCCCGCAGCCATTGCACCAGCATAAGTAAGAAACAAAACGGCCATTAATCGGGTTGAAAATAGAAAGGAGAATATCTTTTTTTCCATTGTGGAATTTAAATTATTTTGGTTGTGCAAAAATACTGTTTTTAACCTATTTTTTGGTATTCCATTTGTGTTAAATAAAACTTAAGGGCACAAAAAAACAGCTTGCAAAAAATTACAAGCTGTTTAAATAAAATAAAAGTCGTTAATTATCTATTAAATAATTTATCTATTTGTTCCATACTTAATAAATCAGAAACGCCTGTACTAAAAGAAACTTTGTTTGATGTCATAAACTGAACACTTACCTTTTGTTGTATGTTTTTTGTAAAATGCAACCAAACATAATCGTACGGTAATTCTAATTTAATATCCTGAAGTGGCGTTGCAAAGAAACCATTAGTTATTACTGTATATAAGTTTTCGTAATCTTTATCAATATCACGGAAACTAAAACTTCTAAAAGATGTTAATTCTTTATTTTCAATATTTTTATAAAAAAAGGTGTATTCGTCTCCTGATTTTTGTACATAAAGATCATTTTCTCCATTAGATCCAACTTTTCCTAGCTTCTCTAAACGCTTTACTTCCATCACTTTAATTTGACTAAATGCATAAAAGTTTACAAACAAGATCGCTACTGCAATGATTTTTTTCATAGTTAATTGTGTTTTTTGGGGTTTACTTTATTTATAAATTTTAAAAATTATATTTAAACAAACATAATAAAAAAAAAATTATCTAGTTTGAATTAATTTTAATTCTTTATTAACAAATTAAAAATAAATTAATTAAGCTTCATTTTTCCCCATAAAGGCTACACAAAAAAGTATACTTCATTGCTGAAAGAATACAAATTTTAAATTACAAGTTGTGCATACGAATCTGTAGAACATAAATTTTCTAATCTTTTTTTTATTATTTTTACAAAATGATTAAAGTTGTAATTATAGGGTCAGGAAATGTAGCCCATCATTTAATAAAAGCTTTCACTAAAAGCAATACTATTGAAATCATTCAAGTTCTTGCCAGACAAAAAGAAAGCATCTCTCACCTACTCGATTCTAATAAAATTACAGATAACACAAACGATTTAGTAGAAGCCGATTTATATATTATTGCAGTGTCTGACAATGCCATTGCAGAAGTTTCCTCACAATTGAATTTTCAAAATAAATTGGTCGTTCATACCTCTGGAAGTATTGCTATGATGGATTTAGATAGTAAAAACAGAAAAGGTGTTTTCTATCCGTTGCAAACTTTTTCTAAAAACAAAGAAGTTGATTTTCATCAGATTCCCATTGGTATAGAAACACAAAATGATGATGATCATCAACTTTTAGAAACTATAGCAAAATCAATATCTGATAAGGTTTTTAACATCAATTCGCAACAACGAAAGGGGTTGCACGTGGCAGCAGTATTTGTGAATAATTTTGTCAATTATTTATACAAAATTGGTAACGATATTTGTGTAGAGAACAATATTCCTTTTGACATTTTGAAACCTTTAATTCAAGAAACTGCATCAAAAATTGAATCGCTTTCGCCAAATGACGCTCAAACTGGTCCAGCAAAACGAAACGATACACAAACTATCAACACACATTTGAATTTTCTTTCGGACGAAAATCAGAAGGAAATTTATAAATTATTAACAAAATCAATTATTGATAATGGCAAAAAGCTATAAAGAAATTATGAACGACATCACCACTTTTATTTTTGATGTCGATGGTGTTTTGACCGACGGAACAGTTCACGTGTCACAAACTGGCGAAATGCTACGAGAAATGCACATTCGTGATGGTTTTGCAATGAAAGCTGCTTTAGAATCTGGTTACAATGTGTGTATTATTTCTGGCGGAAGCAATGAAGGTGTTCGCATCCGATTGCGGAATTTAGGCATCACTGATATTCATTTGGCTGCTCCAAACAAAGTCGAAACTTTCAAGGAATATATAGAACTATATAACATAAAACCGGAACAAGTTTTGTATATGGGTGACGATATTCCAGATTACCACGTGATGCAACTGGTTGGTTTGCCTACTTGCCCACAAGATGCTGCACCAGAAATCAAAGGCATTTCTAATTATATTTCTCATATCAATGGTGGAAAAGGTGCTGTTCGTGATGTGATTGAACAAGTAATGAAAGTACAAGGAAAATGGAATACTTATTTTGACGGAAAGTTTGATTAGTGGTCGGTATTCAGTGGTAAGTTTGTTGATAATAATGTAGATAAGTCTACTTAATCCAGCTGTCAGACCTCTAATTACTGAACACTAACCACTGATCACCGATCACTGAATACTGAATACTGAATACTGAATACTAAAAATATGAAATACCTAAAACTCATTCGCTACCAAAACCTGCTACTCCTTGCTTTTATGCAACTCATTTTCTGTTTTGGTTTTTTAAAATTAGAAAAAATAGACCTAGCACTTGCCAATTGGCAATATTTTTTATTGGTTTTATCGACTGTTTGCATTGCGGCTGGCGGTTATATTATCAACAACATAATGGATCAAGATTCCGATTTAGAAAACAAACCTAAAGATGTTGTGGTTGGAAAATCCATTTCAGAAACTATGGCTTACAACTTGTATATTGGATTCACATTAACTGGAGTTTGCATTGGTTTTTATTTGTCTAATGTAATAATAAGACCAAGCTTTTTGTTAGTTTTTATACTTCCATCAGCATTGCTTTATATTTATGCTACAAGTTTAAAACAAGTACTAATTGTGGGAAATGTTGTAGTAGCCACAATGTTGTCGTTAAGCATTATAATCATTGGATTATTTATGATATTTCCAGCCACAGCTGACGACAATAGAACACAAATGCGTATTGTTTTTTCTGTGTTAATAGATTATGCGATTATTACCTTTATCATCAACTTTATTCGAGAAATAGTTAAGGATTTAGAGGATATTAAAGGAGATTACAAACAAGGTATGAAAACACTTCCAATTGTTTTGGGCGAATCCAAAACCACCAAATTAGTTTTTGCATTGAGCTTTGTTCCTATATTTTGTATTCTATATTACGTTTATAACTATTTGTTCCAGTTGCAATATGCTACAGTATATATTTTAGCATTTATTATTGGACCTCTACTTTATTTTTCAATCAAAATAGGGTCTGCAAAAACCAAAAAAGAGTATACCCATTTGAGTAATGTTCTGAAATTGGTTGTCTTTTTTGGTATTATTTCTATAACGATAATTGCCTTAAATAAAATGTATTATGTTGCATAAGAAATTAAAAAACATCAAAATAATTCTCGCATCAGGATCACCAAGAAGACAAGAATTTTTCAGAAATTTAGATTTAGATTTCGAAATTCGTCTGAAAGAGATTGAAGAAATTTTTCCAGAAACACTACAATCCTTAGAAATTACAGATTATTTAGCCCAACTAAAAGCTGCCGCATTTGATGGTGAATTGCTCGAAAACGAATTGCTAATCACAAGCGACACACTAGTTTGGCTTAATGGAAAAGCGTTGGGGAAACCAACAAAATATGACGATGCCTTCCAAATGCTTCAAGAATTGTCCAATCAAACCCACGAAGTAATCACATCGGTTTGTTTTAAAACCAAATACAAAACAGAGATTATTAACGATACTACCAAAGTTACTTTTGGAGAATTATCAGATGAATCTATAAAATATTATTTGGATAATTACAAACCATTTGACAAAGCAGGAAGTTACGGAATTCAAGAATGGATTGGTCTTGTAGGGATTGTAAACATTGATGGTTCTTATACCAATGTGGTGGGTTTACCAACAGAAAAAGTATATCGCTATTTGTTAAATTTTTAACGAACTGATAATAATTAATAGTTTTTGGCACAGTTATTGAAAATTGATAAATAACAAACAAATTATTTTAGAAATTATCAATTTAACACCCAGAATTATGAAAAATTTAAAATTTATTTTAGCCGCATTTATAGTGTTTCTTTCACTAGAATCTTCTGCCCAAGTGTCAATCAATTTAAACATTGGTGGAAGACCAGATTGGTGCAATAATTACGAGGAAGATGTACAATATGTGTATATGCCAGAAATAGAATGTTACTACGATGTTCGTTCTTCTGTATATATTTACTTGGGTGGAAACGGTTGGATACGCTCAAGAAGTTTACCAGAATATTGTCATAATTACGATATGAATCGTGGATACAGGGTCGTTTTGGATTACAGAGGTCGTTCGCCTTATGCCCATTTTGATAACCACCGCACAAGATATTACCGTGATAATCACAGAAATTATAGAGAAGAATATTATGGACACAATCACAACAGAAGAAGCAATCACGTAGCCGTAGTTTATAATGACAAACACCACTACAAACACAATAACAAACACCGTGATGACGATGATGACGATGACAGAAGAGGTAAAAACCACGGAAACGGTCACGATCGTGGATACGGAAAAAGATAATACTTACTTAATTCTAAAATTCAGAGGACATTAGTTCTCTGTTTTTTTTTAGCTTAAATCCTATAAGGTTTCAAAAACCTTGTAAGCATTATTAAAACTTAAAGTCAATTTCCTTTATCTTTGTAAAAAATTATTTTTTTAGTTTTGAGATATTTCATTCAATTTGCATACAACGGAACGCACTATCACGGTTGGCAATACCAACCCAATGCCACTTCGGTTCAAGAAACTTTGAACAAAGTTTTCTCCACATTGCTACACCAAGAAATTGACATTATGGGAGCAGGAAGAACCGATACAGGTGTTCACGCTTCACAAATGTTTGGACATTTTGATACCGATATTATTATTGACAATGCAAAATTTATCCACAAAGCCAATTCTTTTTTACCAAATGATATTGTTATTTACGATATAATTCCCGTTCACAATAATGCTCACGCCAGATTCGATGCTACTTCAAGAACCTACCAATATCATATTTCGACCTACAAAAATGCATTCAATTCCGAACTCTCTTGGTATGCCACCAAAGATTTAGATTTGGAAGCAATGAACGAAGCGGCCAAATTATTATTGGATTTTACCGATTTTCAGTGTTTTTCAAAAGTAAATACCGATGTAAATACTTTTAACTGTAAAATAACAGAAGCGATTTGGACAAAAGAAAAAGAAAGCTTAATTTTCAAGATTACTGCCGATAGATTTCTCCGAAATATGGTTCGAGCCATCGTGGGAACATTAGTAAATATAGGTTTACACAAAATTACAAAACAAGATTTTATACAAATTATTGAAGATAGAAATCGGGAAAACGCAGGTTTTTCCGTTCCAGCAAAAGGTTTATTTCTAACCAATATTGATTATCCATACATCAAATGAAAGCATTCGATACCACTCTTTTCAAGAGAATTTTAGAATATACCAAACCATACAAAACCCGCTATTACAGTGTGATTGTTTGGGCAATTTTACTATCTGTTTTTGCAGCACTTCGCCCTTTTTTATTAAAAAACACAGTTGATAGCTACATTCGCACCAAAGACGAACAAGGTTTATTACTCTATGTTGTTATTATTGGAGTAGTACTTCTATTGGAGGTTTTATCGCAGTTTTACTTTGTTTTTTGGGCAAATTGGCTCGGTCAAGACATCATTAAAGACATAAGAATAAAACTTTTTAAACATATGACCAGTTTCAAAATGAGTTATTTTGACCACGAACCTGTTGGAAAATTAGTGACTCGTTCGGTTTCTGATATTGAATCTATTGCTCGAATTTTCAGTCAAGGTTTGTTTATGATTATTAGTGATTTGCTCAAAATGGTTGTCGTTCTAGGATTTATGCTTTATATGAACTGGAAATTAACGATGATTGTCATCGCAGCAATGCCCATATTAATTTATGCCACACGCGTTTTTCAGAAAAAAATGCAAGGTGCTTTTGAAGAAGTACGAAACCAAATTGCCAATATGAACACGTTTGTGCAAGAACGTGTTACAGGAATGAAAATCGTACAACTTTTTACTCGTGAAACTATTGAACTCGAAAAATTTAAAGAAATAAATAACAAACATCGAGTAGCTTGGGTAAAAAACGTTTGGTACAACTCCATCTTTTTTCCCATTGCCGATATCATTTCATCGTTAACACTAAGTTGTATTGTTTGGTATGGAGGCATCCATATTCTTAACGGCGACGGATTAACAAGTTTCGGAGATTTATTTGCCTACACAATGTACATTGCTATTTTCTTTACCCCATTGCGCCAAATTGCAGATAAATTTAACGAAATGCAAATGGGGATGATTGCTGCCAATCGTGTGTTTGAAGTTTTGGACACCAACAGTCATATTCAAGACAAAGGCAAGCAAATTGCACCTAATTTTAAAGGAAAAATAGATTTCAATAATGTGACTTTTGGCTACAAAGCCGATGAAGATGTGCTTAAAGGTATTAATCTATCTGTAAAAGAAGGTGAAATGGTCGCCATTGTTGGTGCAACTGGAGCTGGTAAATCAACCATAATTAATTTATTGAATCGTTTCTACGAAATAAAATCAGGTACTATTTCTATTGACAATCAGGATATTACCAATTACGAGTTGGATAGCCTTCGAGTTCAAATTGCTGTGGTTTTACAAGATGTTTTTCTATTTGCTGATACCATTCATAACAACATTACTTTAAACAATGAATCCATTTCAAGAGAAACCGTAATTAAAGCGGCAAAAGAAATTGGCGCTCACGATTTTATAATGAGTTTACCTGGCGGATTCGATTATAATGTGAAAGAACGAGGCAATATGCTGTCTTCAGGACAACGCCAATTGATTGCTTTCTTGAGAGCTTATGTCAGCAAACCAAGTATTTTAATATTGGACGAAGCCACTTCATCGATAGATAATTATTTGGAAGAATTAATCCAAAAAGCAACGGATACAATTACTAAAAACAGAACTTCTATTGTCATTGCACACCGATTAACAACGGTTATAAACGCTGACAAAATTGTAGTTCTAGACAAAGGAATTGTGGTCGAAAAAGGAACGCATCATCAATTGCTACAAAAAGATAATGGATATTACAGAAAATTGTACGATTCTCAGTTTGTAACGCACGAAGAAGAAATTTAGTTTCAATAATGTCAAGCTGAGCTTGTCGAAGCCCTTTTCATAAAAATACACAATTCGACAAGCTCAGTGTGACAAACCATAGAATTTATAACATTCTATCATACAACTTCACACATTCCACCGCTTCTTTCACATCGTGAACACGCAAAATATTGATACCTTTCGTCAATGCAATTGTGTTTAAAACTGAAGTGCCATTCAATGCATTTTCGGCATTCGTCTCTAATGTTTTATAAATCATCGATTTACGAGAAATACCAGCTAAAATAGGCAATTCAAGTATTTGAAACAATTCCAATTTATTTAATAATTCAAAATTTTGTTCAATCGTTTTTGCAAAACCAAAACCTGGATCTACAATCAAATCGTTGATTCCGAAACTTCTGGCTTTTGCTACTTTCTCAGAAAAATAAAACAAAACATCTTTGAGCAAATCATCATAATTAGTCAATTTTTGCATTGTTTGTGGTGTGCCACGCAAATGCATCATAATATAAGGAACTTGGAGTTTGGCAACCGTTTCAAACATCATTTCATCCAAACTTCCAGCAGAAATATCATTGATTATCGCAGCACCATTTTCAATACAAATTTGAGCTACTTTGCTGTTAAAAGTATCTATCGAAAGAATCGTTTCTGGGAATTGTTTCAGAATTACATCTACGACCGAAACTATTCTTTTCAATTCTTCCTCCACAGTTACAATTTCTGCATTGGGTTTACTCGATTGTGCTCCAATGTCAATAAAAGTAGCACCATCAGTCAACATTTTTTCCACTTGAAGTAAAAGACTTTTTTCAGATGCAAACTTTCCGCCATCGTAGAAAGAATCTGGTGTGACGTTCAAAATTCCCATTACTTTGGGTGTGGATAAATCGATAAGTTGTCCTTTACAGTTGATTGTCATTTTTAAATTGAAATTGTTGTTGCTAATGCTATTGAAATTGCTCAAAAAGTTTTATTTTTGAGCAAATTTGATACAAATATAATTTAATAATGACCAATACTTCACAACAATACGATTCTATAATCAAAATTTGTAGAGATTTATATTCCAAAAAAATGAAAGATTACGGTGCTGCTTGGCGTATTTTGCGTTTGCCATCATTAACTGACCAAATATTTATCAAGGCGCAACGCATTCGAAGTTTACAAGAAAACGAAATCCGAAAAGTTGATGAAGATGAAAAATCGGAGTTTATTGGCATCATCAACTATTCAATAATGGCTCTGATTCAGTTGGACAAAGGCGTGGCGACACAACCTGACTTGAGTACTGAAGAAGCTGTCCAATTATATGATGAAAAAGTGCAACTCACTAAAGAATTAATGGAAAACAAAAATCACGATTATGGAGAAGCTTGGCGTGATATGCGTGTGAGTTCATTGACTGATTTGATTTTGCAAAAAATTCTGCGTGTCAAACAAATTGAAGATAATAAAGGAAAAACTTTAGTTTCGGAAGGAATTGATGCTAATTATCAAGATATGATTAATTATGCAGTTTTTGCTTTAATTTTAATGGAAAAAAATTAAATTTAAATTCTAAAAATCAAAAGACAAATTACAAATAAATTCAAAATTTTAATTTTCAAAATTCAAAACCAAAACGATTAATATAAGCCGATAAAAATAAAAAAATGAGCCAAAAAATTTATGATTTAGAAGAAAGAACTTTAGAATTTGCAAAGAATGTCAGATTATTATTGAAGAGAATGCCAAAAACGATAATTAATATTGAAGATGGTAAGCAAGTGGTTCGTTCTTCAGGTTCTGTGGGTGCAAATTATATTGAAGCGAATGAATCTTTGAGTAAAAAAGATTTTTGTTACCGAATTAAAATATGCAGAAAAAAAGCCAAAGAAAGTAATTATTGATTGACATTGTTGCTAACAACCAATCCCGAATTTGAAAAAGAGTTCGAAATTTTAAAACAAGAAGCAACAGAACTTAAAAAAATTCTGTCTTCCATACTAGAAAAATCAACCTAAGAAAACACCAATAAAACTTGAAAATCAAAAGTTTTGTCTTTTGAAATTTAAAAAAATTGGAATTTATTTGGAATTTGTCTTTTGCTATTTGGAATTTAAAAAAATTAGAATTTAAAATAAACTATTATGAAATACCTAGTTCACTTTTCACGCCTTTTCGTCGGAATATTATTCATCATCTCAGGATTAATCAAGTTAAACGATCCTGTTGGTTTTTCGTATAAATTAGACGAATATTTTGGACAACCTGTTTTTGATATGCCTTTTTTATTACCATTCACGCTAGCTTTGGCTTTGTTTGTGGTAATTCTAGAAGTAGTATTAGGTGTAATGCTTTTAGTAGGTTACAAAGTGAAATTCACGGTTTGGAGTTTACTTTTGCTTATCTTATTTTTCACATTTCTAACTTTTTATTCAGCCTATTTTAATGTAGTGAAAGACTGTGGTTGTTTTGGAGATGCTTTAAAATTAACACCTTGGCAATCGTTTACCAAAGACATTGTGTTATTATTTTTTATCTTGATTTTATTCTTCGGACAAAAACACATTACAACATTATTTAGTCAAAAATTTGCAATGATAGTTTCTGTTTTAGGACTTGTAGCCTCTTGCTTTTTAGGATATTATGTGTTAAATCATTTGCCGGTAATCGATTTTAGAGCTTTTGCCGTTGGAAAAAACATTCAAAAAGGAATGGAATATCCTGCTGGAGCGCAAAAATCAGTGTACGAAATGATATTTGTGTATAACGTAAACGGTGTCAACAAAGAATTTTCAGACAAACAATTGATGAATCTTCCAGAAGGTGCCAATTTCGTGGAAAGAAAAGACAAATTAATAACTGAAGGATACGTTCCTCCTATTCACGATTTCACGTTAGAAAAAGACGGAACCGATTATGTTTCCGAAATATTAAACGAAGAAAAAATGATGTTTTTAGTTATGTATAATCTAGAAAAATCAAATCCAGAAGGTTTATCCAAAATGGAAGCTTTCCACCAAAAAGCAAAATCAAAAGGATACAAAGTAATTGCACTTTCTGCTTCGGACAAAACTGCCATTGAAAAAGTTAAAAAAGAAAATAAAATGACTTTTGATTTCTATTTTTGTGATGCCACTACTTTAAAAACTATTGAAAGAAGCAATCCAAGCATTGTGGTTTTACAAAAAGGAACTATAAAGCAAAAGGCACATTTTAATGATATTGAGAAATTGAAATTGTAAAAAGTGATCAGTACTGAGTGTTCAGCAATTGAAACTTTATTTTGAATCTATAAAAACTTAAATAATAAAAAAATGAAAAAATTACTGTGTATTTTATCTGCTGTTATTTTGAATGTTTCGTGTTCCAATGCTCAAAAAACAGAATTTTCCAAAGAAGCCTTGTCTGAAAAATTAACTGCAACCGATGGAAGTCAAGTTGTATTTCAAGATATTTTAAAAAAGTATGAGGGAAAAACATTGGTGATTGAAGCTTGGGCTTCATGGTGCAGTGATTGCGTGAAAAATATTCCCAAACTAAAAGAGTTACAAGCCAACAACCCTGATGTTACCTACTTGTTCCTTTCGATGGATAAAACCTCGGAGAAATGGTTGGAAGGAATCAAAAAACACGAATTAAGTGGCGACCATTTTTTGGTAAAAGATGGTATGAAAGGTACCTTTGGGAAAGCTATCGATTTGGATTGGATTCCACGATATATTATTGTGGACAAAACTGGAAAAATTGTTTTGTATCGCGCCATTGAAACCGATTTTGAAAAAATAAATAACACTTTAAAAAGTATCCAATAATGAGAACTAAAATAGTGGCTGGCAACTGGAAAATGAACAAAAATGCTGAACAAACCGAAGATTTAATCAACGAATTGATAGATAAATTACCAACTGATACAGATGTTAAAGTGATTATTGCCCCAACATTTGTAAACTTGGCTTCTGCTGTCGATCATACGGAATTTACCAATATTCGTGTCGCTGCACAAAATATGCATCAGGCGGAAGGTGGCGCTTTTACTGGCGAAATTTCGGTAGATATGCTGAAAAGCATTGGCGTAAATACTGTTATTTTAGGACATTCGGAACGTCGTGCTTATTTTCACGAAAGTGATGCCTTGATTGCCAACAAAGTGGAAACCGCTTTGAAACACGAAATGACGGTTATATTCTGCTTTGGTGAAGAATTAAAAGATAGAACAACCAACAGCCATTTTAATATTGTGGAAGGACAATTGCGTGACGGATTATTCAATCTTCCAGAAAGTGCTTGGGCAAATATTGTCTTGGCTTACGAACCGGTTTGGGCCATTGGAACTGGCGAAACTGCAAGTCCAGAACAAGCGCAAGAAATGCATCAATTTATTCGTGAAACTGTTAGAAAACAATATGGAAATATTGCTGATGATGTTTCCATTTTATATGGAGGAAGCGTAAAACCAGACAATGCACAAGAAATTTTCTCGAAATCAGATGTTGATGGCGGGTTGATAGGCGGTGCTGCTTTGAATGCAGAAGATTTTGTGGCGATTGTAAATGCTATATAAAATCCTATCTAGTTTGTTTTAAATAAAAGATAGACGTTATAAATAATTATGATTTCAAAAGCAAATTTAGAAGATATTTCGGGACTAAATAGTTTAATAAATTCTGCTTACAGAGGTGAAACTTCTAAAATAGGCTGGACAACAGAGGCTAATATTCTAGAAGGAATTAGAACCTCTGAAAAAGAGCTATTAGAAATCATTCAAGAACCAAATACTTCTATTTTTAAGTTTGTAGAAAATCAAAAAACAATTGGTTGTGTATTACTTGTAAAAAAAGAGAATAAACTATATTTAGGAATGCTTACCGTTTCACCCGAATTACAAAATAGTGGCATTGGCAAAAAATTATTAAAATTTGCTGAAGATTATGCTTTTGAATTAAGCTTATCAAAAATAGTGATGACCGTAATTTCTGTTCGAGAAGAACTTATCGCTTGGTATAAACGCCACGGTTATCTGGATACTGGAAAAAGAGAACCTTTCCCTATGGATAATCCTGAATTTGGATTACCGAAGCAAAAGCTGGAATTTATCGTTTTACAAAAATTGATTCCATAATCGTATTGTTGTATACTATTATTACCAAAAAAAAAGTAAAAGAAAAAATGGAATCTAATACCAAAATCGCACTTATAACAGGTGCAAATTCAGGAATAGGAAATGCTTTAGTCGAAAAACTAATTGCAGAGAATTATTTTGTAATTGGAACTTCAAGAAATGGAAAAATTGAAAATATTAATTCTGAAAACCTATTTGTTGTAGCATTAGATTTGACAAATCAAAAATCTATTGAAAATGCAAACTCAATAATTAGAACTAAATTCAAAGGAATTGATATTTTAATAAATAATGCCGGAATTGCACCCGATTTAGACAAAACTGCACCCGATTTAGAAAGTTTAAGATCAACTTTTGAAACTAATGTTTTTGGTCTTGTGAATTTTACTGAAACTATTTTGGATTTTGTAAATAAAAACGGAAAAATTTTAAATATTTCTTCAATTATGGCAACCTTGAACACTGTTTCTAAAATTGATTCAACAGCATATAGAATGTCAAAATCTGCATTAAATATGTATACAAAAACTTTATCTGCAAGATTAAAAGATAGAAATATAAATGTAAATTCAATTCACCCAGGCTGGGTAAAGACAAAATTATCTACAGAAGGCGCACCATTATCAACAGAGTTTTCTGCAAACGGAATATTTAAATTAATAGAAACCGAAATGGAAACGGGAACATTTTGGAACGCTGAGTTACAAGAAAAAATGTTGTGGTAGAAAACAGAATATACAACAGCTTTTTTTTTAGGTAATGCAAAACCTATTCCTTTTTTTTAACATACTTCACCAAAGCCAAAATATACAAAAAAAGTGCCGCAAAAAGGCAACCCATTTCAAAACCTAAATTTTCTTTGGCAGTTCGTGCTAAAAGCATAAGAGCTGTTCCAAACAAAAACAAATGCAACGGCTTGAGATTATTGTAATATTCCTTCATTTTATTTAAAGAATGAATCAACAAATTCATATTTATTAAACACTTGTAAATCGTCAATACCTTCACCCACTCCAATATACTTCACTGGAATTTGAAACTGATCAGAAATTCCTATAACAACTCCACCTTTAGCAGTTCCGTCCAGTTTTGTAACTGCAAGGCAAGTCACTTCGGTAGCTGCAGTAAATTGTTTGGCTTGTTCGAAAGCATTTTGACCTGTTGATCCATCAAGAACCAGCATTACATCGTGTGGCGCATCTGGAATTACTTTTTCCATTACTCGTTTTATCTTGGTCAATTCGTTCATTAAACCCACTTTGTTGTGCAAACGACCTGCTGTATCAATAATTACCACATCGGCATTTTGTGCTACTGCACTTTGTAGCGTATCGAATGCTACGGATGCTGGATCACTTCCCATTTGCTGTTTTACAATAGGCACTCCTACTCTATCGGCCCAAATTTGCAATTGATCAATAGCTGCAGCTCTAAAAGTATCACCTGCTCCGAGGACTACTTTGAATCCAGCTTTTTTGAATTGATTGGCAAGTTTACCAATGGTAGTGGTTTTCCCAACACCATTGACACCTACAACCATCATTACATACGGTTTTTTGTTGGCTGGAATATCAAATTCGGTAGCTTCGCCTCTATTGGTTTCGGATAAAAGTCCAGCAATTTCTTCCCGAAGTATTTTATTGAGTTCGTCTGTTCCTAGGTATTTATCCTCAGCAACTCGTGCTTCAATTCGCTTAATTATTTTTAGGGTAGTATCGACACCCACATCCGAAGACACGAGTACTTCTTCTAAATTATCAAGAACATCATCATCTACTTTAGATTTTCCGGCAACAACTTTGGTTAGTTTTGAAAAGAAAGAAGTACTTGATTTTTCTAGACCTTTGTCTAGATTTTCCTTCTTATCGGAAGAGAATAATTTTTTAAAAAAACTCATGTGATTTAGGAATTACGAATTACGAATTACGAATTTTTAGATTCGAATTGTAAATCTTAGCTATTTTAATATTTTTAAAATTATAAACATAATAGAAATCAAAAATATTCGTTAAGCCCTGATGGAAGCAATATCCTTTTTCTCACTTTGTTTTCGGGAGAAAAGATTTAGCGTACAGCAGAAAATGGTTTGTTAAAATGCCCGAATATTTTGCTCTTAAAAAATTTTACTTGCAAATATAAAATAAAAAAGCTACTTCCGAAAGAAAGTAGCTTTAGTATATTGTTGTATTTGATTATTTCTTTTTCAAGAATGTATCTACCTCTTCTGGAGTCATAATAGACTCAACAAAAGTGTATGCACCAGTTTTAGGAGATCTTACCATTTTAATTGCTTTTGATAATCTCTTAGAAGCTGTTTGTAAAGTTGCTACGGTTTTCTTTGCCATGACTTATATTATTTAATTTCTTTATGAACAGTTACTCTTTTCAATACTGGATTGAATTTTTTAATCTCCAAACGATCTGGAGTATTTTTTTTGTTTTTAGTTGTAATGTAACGTGAAGTTCCAGCTACGCCAGAAGCTTTATGCTCTGTACATTCTAAAATTACTTGGATTCTGTTGCCTTTCTTTGCCATCTTGCTATATAGTTTTTAGGACCAGATTATTTGATAAATCCTTCTGTCTGCGCTTTTTTCAAAACTGCAGAAATTCCATTTTTATTAATCGTTTTAATTGTAGAAGCTGCTACTCTTAAAGTAATCCATCTATCTTCTTCAGGAAGGTAAAAACGTTTTTTGATCAAGTTTACAGAGAATTTTCTCTTTGTCTTGTTCATTGCGTGAGAAACGTTATTTCCTACCATCGCTCTTTTACCAGTAAGGTCACAAACTCTTGACATTATCTTATGTTTTATCGTTATTCAAAATTCAGAGTGCAAAATAACAAAAAATAAATGATTGTCGCAAATTAAATTTAATAGTTTTTTAAAATTTCTTTATAAATTATTTCCAATCCTTTGTTTACGGTTCTGTCGATGACTTTTTCTCGAGGTTGCCCAAAATTAAATTCTTCAGAAAAAACGCCTTTTGGAGTTGCTATTGCGATAAAAACAGTTCCAATTTCCGCATCAGCATCGCCTTTGTTTGGACCTGCATTTCCGGTGGTTGCAATAGCAAAATCGGTTTTAAAGATTTCTTGTGCTTTCAAGGCCATTTCTTCTACCACAGCTGCACTTACTACTGAATGTTGATTGATTAAGTCTTGCGAAACGCCCAAAACATCGATTTTAGCTTCGGTTGCATAACTAACCACACTTCCTTTAAAATAGTTTGATGACCCTGAAACCGAAGTTATTTTGGAAGCTATTTTTCCGCCTGTACAACTTTCAGCAGTGGCAATCGTTAGTGTTTTTTCTGTCAACAATCGCCCTAAAACAACTTCGATGGTTTCGTCTTCTTCAAAGCCAACTAAGCAATCTGAAATTAAGGGTTGTAATTTTTCTATTTGTATTTTCAATTCGTTTTGCAACAACTCTTCCTCTTTTCCGCGGGCTGTCAATCGCAAACGAACTCGCCCTGGACTTGGCAAATAAGCTAATTTAATCATTTCGGGTAAGTTGTCTTCCCAATTTTCTATTCTTTCAGCTAATAAACTTTCTCCAACACCATACGTTAAAAGGGTTTTATGAATAATGAATGGTCTTTCAAATTTGGCTATCAATTTAGGAATTACCTCATTTTTCATTAAATATTTCATCTCATACGGCACACCTGGTAACGATATAAAAACGGTATTTTCTTTTTGCATCCACATTCCTGGAGCAGTTCCCAATTGATTGAAAAGGACTTCGCATTTTGAAGGAACAAGTGCTTGGTCTTTATTGAGTTGGGTAATTGGTCGTTTGAAATAGTGCTCGATTAACTGTGTTACGTGATCTAAAACTTTGCTGTCTGAAACTAATTCATCTTCAAAATATTCGCACAATGTTTTTTTAGTAATATCGTCTTTGGTCGGCCCTAATCCACCCGTAATAATGACAATGTCGACTTTATTTTGAAGTGACGAAAGTGTTTTTAGAATATGGTTTTTATCATCGGTAATGGAACGCATTTCGTAGACACTAATGCCAATTTTGTCGAGTGATTTAGCTATAATTCCTGAATTTGTATCTACAATTTGACCAATAAGAATTTCGTCACCTACGGTTACTATAGTTGCTTTCATTGAAATATTAGATTATTTATATTCGATTTCAGATTTAAAATCCAGCTAATTGCTGTTTACATTTTAACATACTTATAAGCTGAAATCTTTTTTGACTTCTGACAAAGCAGCATCTACTCTTCTGGAGAGACTTTTAAAAACTTCTTCAATTTCTTTTTTCTTGCCTAAGTTTTTTGTCCATTGCTCAATTTGAAGAATTTCTTCATAGGCATTTTCTAAGCCCAATAAATCAAGCGTGGGTTTGGTTTTGTGAGCAAAACTGTACACTTGACTGTGATTTTTTTCTTTGATACCTTCTTTAATTTGTTGTAAATCCTCGGGTACTTCAGTCACAAAAAGATTGAGTATTTGTAATACAAACTCTTTGTCGTCATCTGAAATTGCATAAACTTTTGCTAAATTGTAGTGTATTGCCATTTATTTTACTTGTATTCTGAATAATTTATTTCCTTCTAAAAAACCTTCTAAAACATCGTCAGGATTTACTTTTGCAACTCCCGAAGGTGTTCCTGTAAAAATAATATCTCCAATTTTTAATGTGAAATATTGAGAAACATAACTAATTAGTTCATCAATCTTCCACAACATTTCATTGGCATTTCCTATTTGTACTGTTTTACCATTATTGGTTAGTTCAAATTTAACATTTTCTAATGAATTGAACGTATTTTTTTGTAAAAATTCTCCAATTACTGCAGATCCATCAAATGCTTTTGCTTTTTCCCAAGGCAAACCTTTTTCTTTCAACTTTTGTTGTAAATCACGGGCTGTAAAATCGATTCCGACACTTATTTCATCATAATATTTATGTGCAAATTTTGTATCAATATATTTGCCTACTTTATTGATTCTTACAATAAGTTCAATTTCGTGGTGTATATCATTTGAAAATTCAGGAATAACAAAAGGATGTTGCTTTAATAAAACTGCCGAATCTGGCTTTAAGAAAACCACTGGTTCTGTTGGGCGATCGTTTTGTAACTCGTTAATATGGTCAGAATAGTTGCGACCTATGCAGATTATTTTCATTTTTTTTGAGTTGGAAGTTGGAAGTTGGAAGTTGGAAGTTGGAAGTTGGAAGATTAAAATATTGTAACTTTATACTTCCTGCCTCTAACTTCTAACTTTTAGTATTTAACTTTCTTAACTTAATTGCTGTTAAAACTTTTTTGGTATATAATGGGAAATCCGCATTTTGAATCCAACTGAAATAACCTGGTTCAGCCTCTAATACTTTATCAACTTTAGTCCCTTTGTGTTTCCCGAAGGTAAAAACCTCTTCATTGTCTTTGTCAAAAGCTATCATTCCTGCAAAATCAGCAATTTTTTTACGGGTTGTGAACTCTGAAAGTGATTTCATATCATTTTCTAATTCTGGATATCTATCGAGTTGAGCTTTTAAGATTTCATAAGTTGCCATCGTGTCCGCTTCGGCAGAATGGGCATTTTCTAAAGATTTTCCAGTGTAAAATTTTAGTGCTGCGCCTAAGGTACGTTCTTCCATTTTATGAAAAACGGTTTGTACATCGACAGAAACTCTACCTTTCATATCAAAATCAACTCCTGCACGCAATAATTCTTCGGCTAATAACGGAATATCAAACCTATCGGAATTAAATCCTGCCAAATCTGAATCTTTTATCATATTATAAACTTGCGAAGCCAATTCGTTGAAGGTGGGTTCGTTGGCTACTTTTTCGTCAGTAATTCCGTGTACTGCTGTAGTTTGTGCTGGAATTGGTATTGTGGGATTGACTAACCACGTTTTACTTTCTTTATTACCGTTTGGGAAAACTTTAAATATTGAAATTTCTACAATTCGATCTTTTCCAATGTCGATTCCTGTGGTTTCTAGATCGAAAAAGCAGATTGGTTTATTGAGTTTTAGTTCCATTTAGTTTGTTTGTGTTGTTACAAATGTAAAATTTAAAACACAGATTTCACCAATTTATTTTATATTTTTTTGAATACAGATACCATAGATTTCAATGATTTTTTTGCGATTTAAAAAAGTGAATTTAAGGTAAATAATTCTGCACCAGTATAATGTGAATTCTGGAGTGGAATTGGTTTATTTTAAAAAAAATATAAGAATTTACTCTGCTGTTTTTTAATTTTTTATAACTTAGTGTTTATATATAAATTATGAGTGTTTTAATTGCGTATAAGCCCGGAATTCATAGAGAGCAAAATGTGATTTTTTTGTGTTTTGATTATGATAAAGAGACTGTAAAGGAGATTAAGAGTTGGACAGGTTGCCAGTGGAGCCAGTCGAATAGGTGCTGGTATGTTCCTGATGTTGTGGCGTATCGAATTCGTTTTGGTTTAGAAATTCCAAGTTATGAAAGTTCCTTTTTATCCAAAATTTGTATGGTCAATAGGCCTGCTTTTGGAAGATTTGTGGAGACTTTGCAACTTAAAGGATACAGTCCTAATACCTTGCGTACCTATATGAATGAATTTGGGCAATTGCTTTTTAGTTTGAAAAACAATAGTGTAAATCATTGTGATTCAGAGCGAATTCGATCCTATATGTTGTATTGCATTAATGATTTGCGACTTACAGAAAACACGCTGCATAGTAGATTGAATGCCATTAAGTTTTATTTTGAAAAGGTTTTGGGTAAAGAGAATTTTTTTATAGACATTCCGCGCCCTAAAAAACATTCACAATTACCAAAGGTTATTGCTGTAGGTGATTTGAAACGTCTTTTTGATTTGACTGCGAACCTGAAACATAACACGTTGCTGAAATTGAGTTATGGAATGGGTTTACGGGTTTCAGAGATTGTGAACTTGAAGGTTTGCGATATTGATAGTAAGACCATGCAGGTTTTTGTAGAAAGAGCTAAAGGGAAGAAAGATCGTTATGTAAATTTGCCAGAGAGCATTTTGTTGCAATTACGAGCCTATTTTGTGGAGTATAAACCGAAGGAATTTTTATTTGAGGGTCAGTATGGCGGAAAATATAGCGCTCGGAGCGCACAGCAGATTTTTAAAGATGCATTATTAAAGGCTGGAATTAGAAAATCAGTTGGAATTCATAGCTTGCGCCATAGTTTTGCAACACACTTGTTGGATAATGGCACTGATGTTCGTTTTATACAAGAGCTTTTGGGTCACAAGGATATTCGGACAACATTGTTGTACACGAATGTTTCAGATGGGAGTTTACGAAAAATAAAAAGTCCTTTGGATGATATTATGTAGGAAAAATTTATATATATTTGGATTTGAAATCAAAATCTATTTAAAAAACGCAATGCGTTTTTTAAATAGATTGTTATAAATAGCTGTAAATGAGATAACTGCGTTTTTAGCAGTTGCGTATATTTACGAGTTGTGTGCAACCTTCGAGCGACAGAAACGCAAAAGAAAATATTCTACATTAACAATATTATAATGAATCTTAATATTTTGTAACATATATTTAAATATATTATAAACTATCAAAAAACTTTATTGCACAAGCATAATATTTTTATTTTATAACTTACTTATTTTCTATCATAAGAATAAAATTATTTTGCAGTAATCGAATATTATATTGCAATATTCATTACATTTGCTATAGTACAATAATTATGTTGTGCTATAATTAAATAATATATGGCAAGTATTTCAGAGAATTCATTCGGTAAAAGATTAGAAAACGCACAAGCATTAGCAACTCATATTCAATCGTTCGGAAATTATACCGAACTTAACGCAGAGTTATCAATTGCAAACTTAAATAGTAAAATGCAAGAGTTATCTAACAATAACGCAGAAGTTGCGAGTAAACTCCAATCCTACTCTATGGTTGTTGACGCAAAACAGAAGATATTTACAAAAGAATCGAACTCAATTGCTAAAATAGTTACACCAGTTATTGCAAATGTGCGTTCAATATTCGGAAAAAACTCTAAAGAAGCGCAAAATATTGCAAATTTAGTAACTAAAATTAGAGGAATTAAAGTCGCAAAAGCATCAAGCGGCGCAACAAACGAAAATGTGAGCCAATCGGAACGTTCATATGGAACAATATTGCAAACATTTTCAGATTTAATCGTAACATTAGAAACTTTCGGCGGAAATTACTCGCCAGCGAACTCGGAATGTAGCGCATCAAACCTAAAACAGAAACGAGATATGGCAACACAAATCAACACAAACTCAATTCAAGAATTTGGACAATTGAAAATAGTTCGTGATAACCGAATTGTAAAATATGTAAACCTTTCTGCACTTTGCCAACGTTTAAAAGAAAGCGTAAAAGCTCAATATGGAACACAATCAACGGAATATAAACTCGTAAAAGGAATAAAAATCTAAAAAAAGGCTGGCACACAACAGCGGTTTGCTGCAAGTTGGGCTTTCGGGCAAACTCCAAAGTTGGTTTTGTACTTGGAAGTTCAGTCATAAATTTATACATTTGGCTTATCTAATCCCAACCTGATAGCAAGCCACGAGACGTTGTGTG
>NZ_JANOQD010000114.1:0-24867 GCF_031422135.1 Flavobacterium sp.
TATCTTTGTAGTATGCTCCAATTATTCTGTCTCCTATAGATTGATTTTTAATGTTAATTATTGGGTTTTGGGCCATACTTACTACAGAGATTATTGCGATTATAAATTTTAATAAATTTTTCATATATTTTAGTTTTGATTACAAGGGGTTGGAATTACTATTGAAGGACTGGATTGACTATCGAGTTCTGCCATACTCAATTTAGTCCATTCTGTGAGTTCAGAATTAGCTTTGAGTAAAGATATATTAAATCCTGCAAAATATTTCAAAAAAACTCTTTCAAGATTATTATCATCCGATTCAAATTTACCTCCTAATGCATTATCTAACCATTCAATTCTTGCGTCATTCCTATAAGGTATTGGTAAAGGTACAGCTCTAATCATTTCATTTAATTTTGTTCTAAAAGCTTCTATATTGTCAATGGTTATTGCATAGGTTACATTCATAAGTGCATCATCTTTAGCTACGAGTATAATGCTCACTTGCTTTTTGTTTTCAACAGTTGCATTGTCAGCAACACCTAGTAGCGAAACAAGATCTCCTGTAGAAAACATAGCATAATGCGTATTGGGATGCGTGTGCGCATAACTATAGGTAGTGGGTTGTAAATCTACTTTAATAGTAGCATGAGCTATTGATGATGATTGTTTAACTGGCATACGATAACTTCCATCAGTATTTCTTCCAAAAACCGTGCCGTCTTCTCCTCCGCCTGTTGGAGGTATTGTTTCTTGCAAATCTACAATCTCCTGTTTTATATTTGCTTTTGTTGGGTCTAATAAATCAGCTACTTTCTCACAAGGAGTTGGTTCTCTTGGAATCACTGGAGTTGTGATAGGATTAGAGGTTGTAATGTTGTTAGAACCATTCCCTGTGCCGCTTCCGCCTGGTCCGTTTCCTGTTGGTGTATCTCCATTGTCTGGTGATGTGCCACAACCGCTACTAATTTGTATGTTTAAAGAACACATTTGTTTTAAATACTTATGTTGACAGTATGGTGTAGCACGATGCTCAGGTCCTATTCCTCCTCCATTTGTCCCATTACACATAAGCACCCAAGCACACGTGGTCCAGCCTGAACCACCTGGACCTCCTTCATCATAATCCACTCCACCTTCTCCAAAAAAAGTAGTTACTAATGCAGACATCTCTATATTTCCTACTAGCGTGTAGGATTTAGTAGCCTCATCATAAACTGGAGGTTGTGTTGGGGTGTATTTCATAAGAAATGCTTCTGTTATAGTATCCTGCTTAACGTGAACTACCAAGTTTTCAAAATAATCTTGGCTATCAGTTTCCTTCTTAACAAGCATAGTGTAGGATGTAAAATCATCAAAAGATATTTCCTTAACCGTTGCCGCATCAATAGCGATATAATCTCCTGTTTCCCTTGAACTTGTTTTATTGCTTTTTCTTGATTTTCTCAATTCATTTAATGCTTTTCGATTTGCAATTCTAAACTGAGGAATTTTATTTGCTTGATCTAAAGAATATTCTTTTAAGGCAATGTTTTGTTTTTGAGTTGTAGGGTCTTGGGTGTGCTCAAAATCGTCTTGGCAACCATACAGAAAAAATCCTGTAATAAAGGTTAAAAGTAATCGCATCAGTTTTTGTTTCATTCGGTTTTAATTTAGATTGTTTTTATATATAGAGATGAATAATGATGAAAAGGTTGGGATGGGTGTAAATTATTTTTGCATTTATTAAAATCAGTAGTATATTTTTTTCTCAAGTTATTTAAGGATTATTTTGGTTAATTTTTTTCAGGCGCAAAATTAAATCGTTTTAATCCATTTTAGGATACGGTAAGTCGTAAATTTTTTTTAAAATTAAGCCAATATTAATATTTTATAAGAAAAATAGGTGTAAAATTATTTTACTATAAATTGAAATTGTCATAAATCAAGATTAATTTTTTGTTTCGTTTTTATCATTGATTTGGTTTTACTTTGGGTTGTTTTATATATAGAGGATGAAAATAGAGAAAAGGTTGGGATGGTTATGAATTATTTTACTTTAATTTAAAAAAACATAAATAGCATTAGAATTATGTTTCATTTGTTGTGTTATTTAGAATTATTTTGAAATATAAAACTGCGCAAATAAACCACCATTCGTATTATTTTAAAATGTGTTTCTATCATTTGTTATGTGAATTGCACATAATTAACTATTTTTACAAAAAAAAGGAAAATGAAAATTCACGAAAAAGTTAAAACCTTAAGAGAAGAAAGAAAAATATCTCAAGGTTTTCTAGCACACGAATTAGGTTTAGATCAATCGCAATATAGCCGTAGAGAAAAAGGCGAAATTCAATTTGTGCCTGAAGAAATTGTCAAACTATCTAAACTACTAGAAACCACAATCTCTAATTTATTTGGAGAAGAAACCATTGTTTTTAACAATAACGACCAAAAAGGAGGCAACTTTGGTCAATACATTTCTATTCCAGAAAAGCTAATAGAGCAATATGAACTTCGGTTAAAAGAAAAAGACGAGTTAATTGCTTTGTTAAAAAAATAAATATTACTTCTTAAACTCGCTTAATGCCATTCTAGTAAAATCCGACAAAACAAGTTGCCCTGAAATTGCAGCACGGTCGTATAATAAAGTATCCCAATGTGCTGTATTTTCCCAAAAAACTCGTTTCATTTCTTGCAATGCTTCAGGGTTATAAGAAGCTAATTTTGTTGTAAAAACATTAATAGCCAAATCCATATCATCTATTGAAGCAAAAATTTCAGAATATAAACCTTTTTCAAAAGCCCAATGTGCCGTTTTCCAGTCGTGAGCAGCTAATGTGAGTTGCGTTGTAGCGGTTTTTCCTATTTTTCTAGAAACTACAGGCTCAATTACAAATGGCCCAATCCCTATAGCTAATTCAGATAATTTTATTGAAGCAACATCAGTAGCAAAAACATAATCGCAAGCCGATGCTAGACCCACTCCTCCACCAACAGCTTTGCCTTGCACACGACCTACAATAATTTTCTTACACGTTCGCATCCCATTAATTACATTGGCAAAACCACTAAAAAAAGTTTTTCCATCTTCAAAGTTATCTATACCAAGCAACTCGTCAAACGAAGCACCTGCACAAAAAGCGCCACTGCCTTCACTTTTTAAAATCACTACGGAAACTTCATCGTTTTCGCTAATTGAATGCAACGTTTCTGTCAAATCATTTAATAAATGACTTGGAAAAGAGTTGCTTGCAGGATGACTAAAAGTAATAGTTGCAATTTTATTACTAATTTGGGTATGTATAAATCCGTTGTTGCTTGTAGTATCCATTCTATTTATTTGTAGTTACAAAGTAAATATAAAAAAAACATCCGCCGAAGCAGATGTTGTGTTTTTATTTTCCTTTATTCGCTTCTGACACATATTTTTCAAGTGCCATTGTCATTGAAGGTGTTTCGGGCGTGGGTGCTAAAATATCGATTCTTAATCCGTGTTCTAAAGCTTCTTTTTGAGTGGTACTTCCAAAAACAGCTATTCTTGTATTGTTTTGTTCAAAATCTGGAAAGTTCTTAAACAATGATTTTATTCCTGTAGGGCTAAAAAAGGCTAAAACATCATAATACACATCTTTCAAATCAGACAAATCACTCATTACGGTTTTGTAAAAAGTTCCTGCTGTCCAATCTACTTTTAAAGAGTTCAATGTTTGAGGAATATCTGCATTTAACTGATCTGATGATGGCAATAAAAACTTTTCATCTTTGTATTTTTTGAAAAGCGTTGTCATATCAACAAAATCTTTCTGACCTACATAGATTTTACGTTTTCGGTATACCACATATTTTTGAAGGTAAAAAGCAACAGCTTCTGACTGACAAAAATATTTCAAATCCTCTGGCACTTTATACCGCATTTCTTCAGCTACTCTAAAAAAGTGATCTACTGAATTTTTACTAGTTAAAATAATAGCCGAGTAATTATTCAAATCCACTTTTTGCGAACGAACATCTTTTGCTAAAACGCCTTCAACGTGAATAAATGATCTGAAATCAACCTTTATCTTGTGCTTATTTTGCAATTCAAAATAAGGAGAGTTTTCAACCTTTGGCTCTGGTTGCGATACTAAAATTGTTTTCACTTTCATATTAAACATTTTCAAATGCACTAATTTTTTATTAAATAATAAATAAAGCAATAGGGCGCAATTTCAAGTGTGCAAATATACAAAATAAAATAAAACATCTTACTCATTATTAATTTTTGATAATTCTTCAATGAAATTAAATATGTTATTGTATTAATCGCTAATAATATGACCACAAGCGATATAATTACGTAATAATTTAAAAAAACTGTATAATATAGAGTAATATTAATAGGAAGTAAGAATAATCCAATATAGGTTCTGTAGCTAACCTTGTACAAATTAAATTGTTCAATTAAATTTTCTATATTAAACGATGTCGCTATAATTTTTTCTACAAGAAATTTAGATAAGATAAAAAAGCTCATTGCTGTAAAAATCTGAATAAACGCAATCCCATTCGTTTTTGTAGTATATCCTAGAAAACTCAACAACAATTGAATAAAAAATGATAATGAAATCAATTGCACAATAAACAATAAAATGGTAAACCAAGTCATTAAATTACTACTGTCTTTGTATATTTTTAAATACTTATCGTTGACTAAAAGGTTTACAAAATCCGAAAATCGTTTTTCGAAAGCTGCTTTTGTAATTGCAATTATCCCCAATGAAATAATAAAAACAAAGGTCACCCAATCTTTATTTTCTACAATTCTTGGAACCAAATCATATTTATTCATAACGCAAAATTACAAATTTTTTGAAGCAATTATTTAATTATAATTAATTTAAGAAACTACAATGGTAAAAAGTTTATTTTTGCAACAGAATCATTCATTATGCAAGACGGAATTGTCATTATACCTACTTACAACGAAATCGAAAATATCGAAATAATCATTCGAGCTGTATTTTCGCTACCTAAAAAATTTCACATCCTTATTGTTGATGACAATTCCCCTGATGGCACTTCTGAAAAAGTAGTCGAACTTCAAAAAGAATTTCTAGACACTCTTTTTTTAGAAACTAGAAAAGAAAAATCAGGTCTAGGTACTGCTTACGTTCACGGATTCAAATGGGCACTGAGTCACAATTATGAATTTATATTTGAAATGGATGCCGATTATTCTCATAATCCAGCTGATTTAGAAAAATTATACAACACCTGCAATATTGACAAGGCAGGAATGGCAATAGGTTCGCGATATGTTACTGGAGTAAATGTGGTAAACTGGCCTCTTAATCGGGTGCTTATGTCCTATTTTGCATCCGTATATGTGCGATTTATTACTGGGATGAGCATTCAAGATGCCACAGCAGGTTTTATTTGTTATCGAAGAGAAGTTCTAGAAACCATAGAACTTGATGAAATAAAGTTTACAGGTTATGCGTTTCAAATAGAAATGAAGTATCGCACCTTTATAAAAAATTTCAAAATCATTGAAGTTCCTATTATATTCACGGACAGAACAAAAGGCGAATCCAAAATGAGTAATGCCATAATCAAAGAAGCTGTTTTTGGTGTTATTATGCTACGAATAAGAAAAATTTTAAATCGATTATAAACTAGTTTATCTATTTTGAGTTTTACCGAAAACCCAAATGCCTAAAACCTAAAAAATGAAAACCCTTTTAATAAAGAATGCCAAGATTGTAAATGAAGGACATATTTTTGAAGGCGATGTTCTTATTGAAAACGAATTCATAGTGGAAATTGGAGCGAATATTAGTCCCAAATCATCTGACTGTAAAATTATAAACGCTGAAGGCAACTATCTAATTCCAGGTGCCATAGACGATCAGGTTCACTTTAGAGAGCCTGGACTCACACACAAAGGCGATATTGCATCTGAATCCAAAGCAGCCATTGCTGGAGGAATCACATCATTCATAGAACAACCCAATACTGTTCCAAACGCTGTAACACAAGAACTGTTAGAGCAAAAATACGATATTGCAGCTCAAACTTCGTATGCGAATTATTCATTTATGATGGGCGCAACGAATAATAATTTAGAGGAAGTTCTTAAAACTAATCCAAAAAATGTCGCTGGAATCAAAATTTTTCTTGGCTCGTCCACAGGAAATATGCTAGTAGACAATGAGGAAGTATTAGAAAAAATATTTTCCTCCACCAAAATGCTCATTGCAGTGCATTGTGAAGACGAAACAACTATAAAAAATAATCTAGAAAAATACAAAGAAGAATATGGCGAGACAATCCCAATGGACGTTCATCATTTAATTCGCAGTGAAGAAGCTTGTTTTATTTCGTCATCTAAAGCGGTAGCTTTAGCCAAAAAAACGGGTGCAAGACTGCATGTTTTTCACGTTTCTACTGCAAAAGAAACAGAACTTTTTTCCAACAACATTCCATTGGAAGAAAAACAAATTACTGCTGAAGTTTGTATTCATCATTTATGGTTTACTAATGATGATTATGCAAAAAAAGGCACGTTTATCAAATGGAATCCCGCTATTAAAACCAAAGCTGACAAAGCTGCTCTATGGAAAGCCCTTCTAGACAACAGAATAGATGTTATCGCAACAGATCATGCACCCCATACTCTCGAAGAAAAGAAAAATACGTATCTCAATGCCCCATCCGGTGGACCATTAGTACAACATGCAGTTGTAGCTATGTTTCAAGCCCATCACGAAGGGAAAATTTCTGTCGAAAAAATTGTCGAAAAAATGGCACATAATCCTGCTAAAATATTCAAAATTGACCGTCGTGGTTTTATTAAAGTAGGGTATTATGCTGATTTAGTAATTATTAATACAGGAATGCCTTGGCGGGTGAATAAAGATAATATTTTGTATAAATGTGGATGGTCTCCTTTTGAAGATTATACATTTACTTCAAGAATTACACACACCTTTGTAAACGGAGAATTAGTATATCATAACTCTAAAAGTAAAGACATTCTAGTTGGAAAACGATTAGAATTCAATAGATAAATTATTATGAAGCCTATTATTATTTTATTAGCATCACTAACGTTGCTAATTTCTTGTTCAAGTAAAACCGATATTCCTAAACCGGACAAACCTATTGACAAAGCGGTTATGGAAAATATTTTATATGATTTAGCGTTACTTCAGGCATTGAAAAGTTCGAATCCTGAAAAATTGAAAAAAAATGCCATAAACCCCAAAACATATATTTACCAAAAATATAAAATTGACAGTTTGCAATTTGCCCAAAATAGCAAATATCTTGCTATGAATACAGAAGATTATAAATTGATATTTGATAGAATTGTAAAAAAATTAGAAAATCAAAAAACGGTAGTTGATACTCTTATAAAAAGGGAAGCGAAGTTAAAATCAAAAAGAATAAAAGATTCGTTAACGAAAGCCAATAAATTAAATAAGAAAAAATCTACAATAATCTCTAAGGGCTAAATTAAAGATTTACCCAACTTTCTTTTTTAATCTGATATATAAAATTTAATTTTTCAGGTTCGCCATAATAGGCAACTAGAATTTCATCAATTTTTATCGCTCCTAATTTAGCAATGGCTTTTTGAGATCTAATATTGTTTGCTCCAATATGAAACAATATGGCATCAACATATTGAAAAGCATACTCCATAAGAAGTTTTTTTGTAGCTTGATTAAAAACACTTCCCCAATATGCTTTGGCTAAAAAAGTATACCCTATTAAAACTTCGCTATTTTCTGCATTAAAATCATAAAAACGGGTGCTTCCAATAATTTTATTTGATGTTGCATCATAAATGATAAAAGCACCTTTAGATTCGATTGCTCCTTTAAAAAAAATTTCAAAAACATCTTTCTTATAACGTTCCTTATTGGGATGTTGTTCCCATATTTCAGGATCTGATGCTACTGCATACAAACTTTCAAAATCAGCTAGTTGGAGTGGTCGTATTTTTACAATTTCGTTTTGAAGTGTGGGTTGTAAATTGAAGTTCATCTTTTTAGTTTAATTGTTTAATGCAATCATCAATCCTATTAAATTGAAAATTCAACTGTTTCTTTATTTTTTTATTAGAATAATTATCTTTCGAATGAAGAGATTTTGCCATATCACTCGAAATAACCCGTTTTTTACCAAAAAAGAAACTCAAAAACCAATCTATTTTCCAAGCCAGACCAGTCAAATAGTTGTTGGCATAATACTTAGGTCGTTTTACAGCAAGAACCTCTGAAATTGCAAATATTAATTCTTGATACGTTTTATTTTCAGAAACCAAAATAAATTTTTCTCCCGAAACCTTAGTATTCATTAACATATCCATCGCTTTTACAACATCTAAAACGGCTACAAAACCTGTACTCCCTTTGGTGTAAAACGAAAGTCCTTTTTTTACTTTTTGATATATTTCTCCACTTCCATCTTCCCAAAAAAGCGGCCCTAAAATCACACCTGGATTGACAATTACAACTTGCAATCCTTCTTGTTGTGCACGCCAAACTTCCATTTCGGCGCCATATTTAGAAATCGCATAATCGCTGTGTGATTTTTCAGGATTCCATTCGGTTTCTTCGGTTATTATGGTTTCGTGTGGTAGTAAGTCGCCTAAAGCAGCAATGGAACTCACATAACAGAGTTTTTTTATTTTAAAGTCCAAACAGCAGTTTGCTATATTTGCCGTTCCTTCAATATTTATTTTTCGTAATTTTTCTTCATCTTTTGGATCAAAAGAGACCAAAGCCGCGCAATGATAAACATATTCAATATTTTGGAATGCAATTTCTAACGATGGAATATCCAAAATATCGGCTTGAACCCAAAAAACAGTATCCAATAACTCTTGTTTTAGATACTGTTCAAAAACTTGTTTTACTCGATTTTTACTTTCCTCGCTCCGATATAAAGCTTTTACACTTTGTCCTTGCATTACTAGATGCAAAACCAAATGTGAACCCACCAATCCTGTTGCTCCTGTAACTAATACCATAAAACAAAATTACGAATTACAAATTACGAATTACGCTTTTTTTTCGATTAACCGATTAAACAAATTATTCCAAATCAAATAAAACTTTATATTTGCCAAAATTGATTTTAGAATGAAAAATTTAGTTGAAGAATTACAATGGCGTGGACTGGTTCACGATATGATGCCCGGAACCGAAGAACAATTGCTTAAGGAAAGCACCGCCACTTATATAGGATTTGATCCCACCTCAGATTCCTTACACATTGGAAGTTTAGTTCCCATCGTTTTGCTGGTTCATCTTAAAAATTTTGGTCACAAACCCATTGCTTTAATTGGTGGTGCAACAGGAATGATTGGTGATCCATCTGGAAAATCGGATGAACGAAATTTGCTTGACGAAATTACTTTGAATAAAAATGTAGCTGGAATAAAAACCGTTTTGTCTCGATTTTTAGATTTTAATGCTACAGATGCCAATGCGCCTGTTTTAGTAAACAATTACGACTGGATGAAAGATTTTTCGTTTATCAATTTTGCACGTGATGTGGGCAAACGAATCACTGTAAACTATATGATGGCCAAGGATTCAGTCAAAAAACGTTTGGGTGCTGAAGGCGAAGGAATGAGTTTTACGGAGTTTACCTATCAGTTAATTCAAGGCTACGACTTTTATTACTTACACAAAACCCACAATTGCTTATTACAAATGGGCGGTTCAGACCAATGGGGCAATATTACTACAGGAACCGAACTAGTTCGACGCATGAATCCAAATACCGACGCCAAAGCATTTGCAATGACGTGTCCTTTGATTACTAAATCCGATGGTTCTAAATTTGGGAAATCCGAAGGTGGAAATGTATGGTTGACTGCTGATAAAACATCCGTGTATAAATTTTATCAATTTTGGTTAAATACTTCCGATGATGATGCGGAAAAATACATTAAAATTTTTACTTTTTTAGACAAAAATACCATTGATACTCTAGTTTCTGAACACAAAGAAATGCCACATTTGAGAATCTTACAACGAAAATTAGCCGAGGAAATTACCATTCTCGTTCACGGTCAGTCTGAGTTAGAAAAAGCCATCAAAGCATCAAATATATTGTTTGGAAACTCCACTTCTGACGATTTAAAAACTCTTGACGAAACTACTTTTTTAGAAGTATTTGAAGGTGTGCCACAAGCCGAAATTTTAAAAACGGATATCGAAACTGGAATCAATATTGTTAGTGTTTTGAACGAGAAAACAGGTTTTTTTAAATCCAACGGTGAAGCAAGACGTGCACTTTCTGCCAACTCAATTTCAGTAAACAAAGAAAAAGTAACAGAAGAATACTCACTTTCAGCTAAAGACCTAATAAACAATCAGTTTGTATTATTACAAAGTGGTAAGAAAAATTATTTTGTAATTCGAGTACATTGAATTCTAAGTCTTAACAAAAACCTAAATTGAAGTTAAAAACAGTAATATAAGAGAACAAATCTTATTTTTACACTCATTATTTAATAAAAAACAATAGTTATGAACACTCTAAAAACCATAGTGCTTGCAAGTTCTCTACTTGTTAGCGCTTCAAGTTTTGCACAAGACAATTTGGTAAATTCGTTAAAAATAAATGCTTCTGAAAAAAGCAAAGAATCTTTTAAATTTACTGATGTCATCAATATCGAAAACACTTCCGTAAAAGCGCAAGGTTCTTCAGGAACATGTTGGAGCTATTCTGCAAATTCTTTTCTTGAATCTGAAATGATTCGAATGGGAAAAAAACCTGTGGAATTATCACAAATTTTCTCGGCTCGAAATGCCTATGTTGAAAAAGGAAGGAATTATGTTCGCATGCATGGAGCTGTTGCTCTTGGCGATGGTGGCGCATTTCATGATGTAATGAATATGTACAAAAAATATGGTGCTGTCCCTCAATCTGTTTATACAGGTCTAAATTATGGTACCGACAAAAATAAGTTTTCTGAAATGGCAGCTCTTATTGAAGGTTTGCTAAAAGCGGTTGTGACTAATCCTAACGGAGAATTGACTCCAAACTGGGAAAAAGCGTATGCTGCAATGATTGATTCGTATTTGGGAATCGTTCCAAAAACGTTTGATTTTAATGGTAAAAAATATACACCGGAAACTTTTGCAAAAGAAGTAGTAGGAATCAATGCCGACGATTATATCGAAATTTCTTCGCTTCAAGAATATCCATATTATTCAAAATTTGTATTAATGGTGCCAGATAACTGGTCATTTGACCAAGTTTATAATGTAAAAATGAATGAATTAACCGAAACTATTGATTACGCCTTAAAAAATGGCTATTCAGTGGCTTGGGCTGGCGATGTGAGCGAAAAAAGCTTCTCTTGGAAAAATGGAGTTGCCTTTGTTCCAGAAAAAAAAGCAGACGATATGACTGCTGAAGAAAAAAACGATATGTTCAATGGCCCTAAAAACGAACTCGTTATTACCGAAGAAATGCGTCAAAAAGCATTTGATAATTACACCACCACTGACGATCACGGAATGCATATTGTAGGGGTTTCAAAAGATCAAAACGGAAAAGAATACTATATCGTAAAAAACTCTTGGGGAACTGCAAACGACCATAAAGGATATTTGTATATGACTAAGGAATTTGCAAAATACAAAGCCACTGCTATTATGCTTCACAAAAAAGCAGTCCCACCAGTAATTGCAGGCAAACTTAAAGTGTAATTAGTGTATGTTTAAAAAAAGCTGAAAATCACTTTAGACTAGAATAAAAAAATCCCGAAAATTACTTTTCGGGATTTTTTCGTGGTACCTCCAGGGATCGAACCAGGGACACATGGATTTTCAGTCCATTGCTCTACCATCTGAGCTAAGGTACCTTTGCTTGATGCGGGTGCAAATATAGAATGATTTTTCGTTTATCCAAAACATTTTTTTAAAAAAATCTATTCGTACCTTTGTCAAATCAAAATTAAATCAATGATTCTAACCATCGATGTAGGGAATACAAGAATAAAAAGTGCTGTATTTGAGAACAATACACTTATTGATGCAGCTTTTTTTTCAAATGAAAATGTTTTAAATTCTATAGAAAATATTTTAAATCAATTTCAAAAAATAACAGTTTTGGTAGTTGCATCGGTTGCAAAACTGGAAAAATCGGCTTTTGAATCCTTTTCAAACCGAGTTAAAGTACATTTTATCGTTAGAGAAAACTCTTTTCCTTTTCAAAATAATTATGCCACTCCAAAAACCTTAGGAATTGACCGTATGGTTTTGTCAGCAGGAGCAGTTTTACAATTTCCAAAACAAAACCGATTCATAATAGATGCGGGATCTTGTGTAACCTATGATTTTATTGATAAAAATGACGTTTATCAAGGTGGCGCCATCTCTCCTGGGATTCGGCTGCGATATGAAGCGATGCACAATTATACCGCAAAATTACCATTATTGACTATCGAAGAACCCGAAAATTTGATTGGAAATTCCACAAATCAATCAATGCATTCAGGCATTATCAATGGATTAACTTTTGAAATTGATGCGTTTATCAATGCTTTTAAAAGCCAAAATGAAAATTTTATCATAATTTTAACGGGAGGAGATGCTAATTTTTTGGCTAACCGATTAAAAAATACCATATTTGCCAATTCAAATTTTCTACTCGAAAGTTTGAACCATCTTTATCAATATCAAATCAAAAATGATTAAAAAATTTTTATTAAGTAGTATATTATTCCTTTCAATTGCTGGTCTAGCTCAAGAAAGTACCGCCTCACCTTATTCCATATACGGAATTGGAGAAGAAAAATTTAACGGAACAAACGAAAACAAATCAATGGGTGGTATAGGCATATTGCCAGACAGTATCCATATAAATCTTCAAAATTCAGCATCGCTTGCTGATTTGAAATTGACTTCCTTTGCCATTGGTGCAACATACAATACGGTAACTTTTAAAAATGCTTCAGAATCTGAAAAAGCCAGAAGAACTGGTTTGGATTATCTAGCTGTAGCATTACCATTAGGAAAGTTTGGCGTGAGCTTTGGATTAAAACCCATTTCATCTGTAGGGTATAATATTCAAAAAATCGATGTTAGTCAAATAGGTACTTACACTGGAACTGGAGGAGTGAGCAAAGCATTTGTTGGAGCTGGATATAAATTAAACTCTAAATTCAGCATAGGAGCAGATTTTGGTTATAATTTTGGAACAATCGAAACTAATAATATAGTCAATCGATTTGTACAAAATAACACTCAAGAAACAAATACATCTGAATTATCTGGAATTACACTCAATACTTCTATGTTGTTTCAGACTAAAATAAAAAAATATGATTTTATTACGAGCTTTACATTTACACCAGCTACAAGTTTAAAATCAAGAAATAGTAGAATTATACAAATTGGCTCTATATTAAGTTCGCCTTTTGTAGTAACCGTTCCAGATTCAGATATAAAAATACCGTCAAAAGTTGCATTTGGAGCAGGAATTGGAGAAGTTAGAAAATGGTTTGTAGGATTTGAATCAACTTTCAAACAATCAAGTGGTTTTGAAAATCTTTTCAGCACCTTAAACAATGCTACTTATGAAGATGGTGCGAAATTTGCTTTGGGCGGATACTACAATCCTAAAAACAATGCGTATTCTAATTACCTAAGAAGAATAACCTATCGCGCAGGATTAAGATATGAAAATACTGGACTAGTAGTTAACACTAAAGCCATAAATGACAGAGCATTAACTCTAGGATTCGGTTTGCCATCAGGAATAAGTTTTTCAAATATAAATCTAGGATTTGAATTTGGAAAAAGAGGCACAACGGCTTTAAATTTAATCGAAGAAAACTATCTAAATGTTTCCATTGGACTATCTTTTAGTGACAAATGGTTTGTGAAACGTAAATTTGACTAATTATAAAGTGAAAAAACAAAACTTAATAGCACAATCACTATGTAAAATAATACGGCTAGTTTTAATATCGGCAGGTATGATTTCGTGTGAAAGTAATATTAATGAAGTTAGAAAAATCAACATCACGGAATTCAATCCCATTGGAGAAGCACAAGATTTTAATTTAAAATATACCGATTCAGGCAAAATTAAAGCCATTTTGATTTCACCACAAATGCTTGATTATTCAAACTTAGAATTTCCGTTTACAGAATTTCCAAAAGGGGTCGATTTAACTATTTATGATGACCAGCAAAACAAAAGTTTTGTAACATCAAATTATGCCATATCCTACACCAATTCTAATATTATAGACTTATCTGGAAAAGTAAAAATAACAACACACGACGGAAAAATATTAGAAACAGAACAATTGTATTACGACCAAAGTAACGAATGGTTTTTTACCCAAAAAACATATAAATTTACAGACAAAGGCAATGTAATCAATGGAATAGGAATTGATTTTAGTAAAGATTTCAAAACATTAGACACACAAGGAATTACAGGAGTTTACGGAATTTAAAAAAGACAAAAATTATGAATTTATTAAAATACACACAATACGTTTACTTGGTAGTAGGTATTTTTTTTGCATACGATGGCATCACAAAACTCAAAACGGAAACCAATGCAGCTTATCTTAGTTTTTTTCTAGGTGCAATGGCTATTGCGATGTTTTTTTTCCGCAGAAAATTTGCTAAAAAATTTGAGAATCAGAACAATAATAAATAAAAAAGTAAACTTTCTTTCAAAATAAAAGGTTTGTCCTTTTATTATTTGATAGATAATTGTATTTTCGCCCACTGAATAAAAAATATTTAATTAAAAATGGCAGTTTTATCAAAAATTAGACAACGCTCTTTTCTAGTAATCGCAATAGTAGGAATAGCTTTATTTGCATTTATAATAGGTGCATTAATCGAAAATGGCGGTTTTGGACAAACCTCTAGAAATGCAGGGACTATAAATGGTGTTGATATTCCATTTGAAGACTTTAGAGCAAAAGTAGATGTAGCTCAAAAAAGCCAACAAGGAATTTCAATGATGCAAGCTACAAATGGAGTTTGGGATCAAGAAATAAAAAGAGTATTGCTTGAAAATCAATATGAAAAATTAGGTTTACGCATTAGCGACGATCAATTAATCAATATCATCAAAGAAGACCCACAATTTGCTCAAAACCCACAGTTTTTAAACACTGCTGGAAAATTTGACAAGGCAAAATTCAACGAATTTATAGGTTCAATCAAAAATTCTTCTCCAGAAAGATGGCAACAATGGTTGGATTATGAAAAACAACTAGCGCAAGCCACAACAGAACAAATGTATACAACTATGATTAAATCTGGTTTTTATACAACACAAGCAGAAGCAAAATTTAACTATGAGTTAGAAAACAATAAAGTTACTTTTGATGTAGTTTCTGTTCCTTACTCTACTATCGAAGATAAGAAAGTAGAGCCTACTGATAGCGAATTGATTGCTTTTATGGAAAAAAATAAAAGCAAATACAAAGCAGATGAGTCCCGTGAAATCGAATTTGTTTTGATTGAAGACAAAGCGTCTCTAGCGGATGAAAAAGTGATTAAAGACAAGGTAAATGCTTTGTTGAATCCTACTACAAAATACGATGCTGCAACTGGTAAAAACTACGAAGAAGCTGGGTTTAGATCCACTTCAAATGTAATCGACTTTGTAAATGCAAATTCAGACATTAAATACGATTCTACTTATGTATCCAAAAAAGATTTGCCTACAGAAAATGCAGAAGCACTATACAATCTAGCTCAAGGAACTGTTTTTGGACCTTATATGCAAGGAGATTACTACTGTTTGACTCGTTCATTAGGTAGAAAATCTGGAGTAAATGCAAAAGCAAGTCATATTTTGATTTCTTACAAAGGAGCTGCAAGAGCTCAAGCTACAAGAACCAAAGAAGAAGCAAAAGTAAAAGCTAACGAAATATTAGCCCAAGTAACTGCAAATCCTTCTTCGTTTATGATGGCTGCTTTTACAAGTTCAGATGATTCATCAAAACAACAAGGAGGTGATTTAGGTTATTTTTCAAAAGGTCAAATGACACCAAAATTTGAAGATTTTGCTTTCAACAATCCTGTTGGAAAAATTGGATTGGTTGAAACCGAGTTTGGTTATCATATTATCACTGTAACAGACAAGCAAGATGGGGTTCGTTTGGCTACTATTGCTCAAAAAATTTCTCCATCAGAAGTAACAAGTGATGCTAATTTTACAAAGGCTTCCCAATTTGAAATTACAGCAAATGAAAAAGCATTTGAAGTTGCTGCAAAGGAAATGAAGTTGACCGTTGCTCCAAAGGCAAAATTGTTAGCTCTTGACGAAAACATCAATGGAATTGGAAATCAAAGAGAAATTGTTCGTTGGGCATTTACTGCAAAAGAAGGCGTTGTAAAACGTTTTAATATTTCAACTGGACACGTTGTGACTCGTTTGAAAAAAATTAATGAGGCTGGTTTGTTAACCATCGAAGATGCTAAGAATACCGTAGGAACCATTTTGAGAAATCAGAAAAAAGCGGAATTGATTAAAGCTAAAATGACTGGTGCTACTCTTGAAGCCGTTTCTAAAACGACAGGATCTCCTGTAAAAGAGGCTAAAGATGTAGTTGCAGCAAACTCTAACATTGAAACAATAGGTGCAGAACCAAAAGTTGTAGGAACTGCATTTTCACTTAAAACTGGAGCTGTTTCAACTATTATTGAAGGGAATTCGGGAATGTTTAAAATAAAAGTAAAATCATCTGTTGCAGCACCAGTTGTGACAAGTTATACTGATAATGCAACAAAACTAAATGCACAAGCTAAAGGTTCTGTTGCTGGAAGAATATACAGCTCTTTGAAGAAGAATGCTGATATTGAAGACAACAGAGCAGAATTCAATTAGAGTTTTATTTAAACTTAAATAAGAGAAAGGTGTTGTAAAATTAAATTAATTTTACAACACCTTTCTCTTTTCAACTAAACCAAATCTGTGAACTTGAAGTCCATAGATTTAGTTTTCCAGACTTAAAGTCTACAAATTGAAACGTCTATCAAAACGCAAATTATACTCTTTACTGTTTGAATTTACTGGAATAAAGAAACACACCATTTGTAATTTCGATGAAGGAGATATCTCATAATCTGAATGGCTAAGTGAAATTTCTCCTTCGTCGTATATGACAATATTACTAATAAATATCCTGGTATTTTTAAAGATAAATTGGAATTATAAAATCAGAAATAAAAAAACACCCAAATGTGTTAATCCTAGAATTAGTCCAACTAAGTTTATGTTGAATACTTTTTTTTCTTTTAAATCAATTCTTTTTCTATTTCTAACAACATTGAAAATATTGATTAACAAATAAAAAGGAATAGTAAAAATAGTAAAAAAAGCAAAACCTAAACCCTTATCACCATGATGAGGATTGCTGTAAGGCTGATACATCATCCACCATAAAAAAGCATAAAACCCATACATAATTATATTGACAATTAAATGCAAACTAATTTTATGTTTATACTTATTCAGCCAATAAAAAGAAAATAATAGAAAAATTAAAAATTCTATGCGCATTTACTTTTTATAAAAATTATTTATATCTACATATTCCCAAACACTATTTGGCAAAAGTGGCTGAATATTCTTTCCTATTTTGATGCTTTCCCGAATAAAAGTCGATGACAATTCGATAACAGGAGCACCAACCCGATGAATTTTCGAATGATTTATGAATTGCTCTTCGATTTCCCCTGAATTAAATCTTGGATACACATAAACAGAATGATTTTGCAAAATAACTTCATAGTTTTTCCATTTGTGAAGCGAATTCAAATTATCTTCCCCCATAATTAATGAAAATTCGTATTGCGGATATTTTTCTTGTAAATGTGCCAAAGTATTGACCGTATAATTGGGTTGTGGCAGCTTAAATTCTACATCAGAAGGTTTTATTTTAGCATAATCCTGTGTCGCTAAATGGACCATTTCCAATCGATGATGGTCGTCCAGTAAAGTACTTTTTAATTTGTGAGGATTGTGTGGTGTAACGACCATCCAAATTTGATCTAAATCAGAATGCTCCGCCATATGATTGGCGATAATCAAATGCCCAATGTGAATGGGATTGAATGTTCCGAAGTAAAGACCTATTTTCATTTTTTTTTAAGTCATTAGGCAAGAGCCATTAGCCATAAGTTTTTTATTACTATTGCCTTTTACCTAGTTGATATTGCCTTTGTTTAAAAATTCTTTGACCAATTGATATGCTTCTTCTTTGGCTACAGCCAAATCGTAATTTTTAATTATTTTATCAAATTGTGGGGCAGTGGCTAGTTCAACCGAAGCTTTTGCAATACGCATATTGATTTTGTCATCAGTTTCCGTGGAGCGTTTTTTGAGACGAATTTTGAGCTCGTCAATACTTGGTGGTTTTACAAAAACTGCTAGAGTTTCTTCAGGAAATTTTGATTTTATTCGCAATCCGCCTGCCACATCAATATCAAAAATAACGTTCTTGCCCAAAGCCCAAATGCGTTCTACTTCGTTTTTTAGTGTTCCATAAAAATTATCACGATACACTTCTTCCCATTCTAGAAATTCTTCTGCTTTAATATGCTTTTTGAAATCAGGTAACGAAATAAAATAATAATCTGTTCCATGAATTTCTTCGCCTCGTGGCTCACGTGTTGTCGTGGATACTGAAAACTCTAAATTCAATTCCTTAATTCCGAGTAAATGTCTAACTATAGTTGTTTTTCCTGATCCTGATGGCGCAGAGAATACGAGTAACTTTCCTTTATTTGTCATATAGATTTTTGTCTAATATCTATTCTTAGGTTATCTAAAATCTACAATACATTAAGCACTTGCTCTTTAATTTTTTCCAATTCATCTTTCATCATCACTACTAGTTTTTGCATTCCAGCATGATTGGATTTGGAGCCTAAAGTATTAATTTCTCGTCCCATTTCTTGTGTTATAAAACCTAGTTTTCTGCCATTAGCTTCATTACCCGCAATGGTTTCTAGAAAATAATCCAAATGATTGGTCAAACGGACTCTTTCTTCAGTTACATCCAGTTTTTCAAGATAATATATGAGTTCCTGCTCGAAACGATTCTCGTCCACATTGACTTTCAATTCGGCAATAGCCGTTTGTAATTTGTCTTTTATGTTCTGAATTCTTTCTGGATCCAAAGCAATAGCCTCTGATAGATATTTTCGAATATTGGAAATTCGAATTGAAAATTCTTTTTCTAATGAAAGCCCTTCCGATTGACGAAAATTTGAAATGTTATCCAACGCTTCTTTTATAACGGTTTGGATTTGTTTCCACTCGTTTTCGTCCAATTCATCACGTTCTGTTTTGAGTGCATCTGGCATTCTGACTGCCATTTTCATTAATTCGGTTTCATCAGCATTGGCAATTACTGCTCTCATTTGATTGATGTAACCACGAACAATCGGAACATTTATTTTTGATGAAGTTTCTTCACCAGTGACTTCTATAAACAAAGAGAAATCAATTTTACCTCGTTCAAGTTGCTGTACTATTTGATTGCGTAAACCCAATTCCATTTCTCGGTAAACCGATGGCATTCTGGTATTCAAGTCTAAGCCTTTACTGTTTAAAGATTTTACTTCGACCGTTATTTTTTTGGTTGGTAATTGTAAAGAAGCTTTACCAAAACCAGTCATAGATTGTATCATATATGAAAATTGTAATAGCTACAAATATATATTAAAATTGGGATTTAAGAATTACGATTTAGGATTTCTTATTGGTAACCATATAAACACCTATGAAAATCAAAATTGCGGAGCCTATTTTTATCCAACTCAACTCATCTTTACCTAAGCCAATTGCAAATATTGTCGCAAATAAGGGTTGTAAATAAATAAAGACTGCAACAGTGGTTGGTTTGAGCTCTTTCATTGAAAGTAAATTGAGTAAATAGGTTAAGAAGGTCGAAAATATAACGACAAATCCTATCTTCCAAAAAATAGCTGTGGGAATTTCTTGCCAATGAACGACTTGAAATTCGTTCCAACCAAAAGGTAAAACCATTAGAAATCCAAATAAATAAATCCATTTTACAAACGAAATCGCCTTGTATTTGTCCATTAATTTCTTGACAATAATTAGGTAAAATCCGTAGGAAACGGCATTAATAAAAACCAAAAAATTGCCCAAAGTTGCATTTGGAGCATTGGTCATCGATTTCCCATACAAAATCAAAACTAAAGTACCCGATAATCCCAGAACGATGCCTAAAATTTTTCGATTTTCCATTCTTTCTTTAATTAAAATAGCAGAAAGAATCAATACAATCATAGGAGTAGTTACCATTAAAACCGCACCCATAATAGGAGATGTGTAGCTTAATCCTTTAAAAAAAGTAAGCATATTGAACGTTACACCAAAAAATGCGGCTGCAAAAATTCGAGGAAAATCTGCTTTATCAATTTTTTCGGTTTTGATAAATAGAGAAACCAACCAAAACAGTAATGTTGTGGCTCCAACACGAAGTAAGATAAAACCAAAAGGTTCGATATATTTTGGCATTACATCCTTAGCAATAGTAAAAGTCACGCCATAAATTATAGAAACAATTGTGGCTCCAATAAGAGCAAGATTTCTTTTAGACATTTTCGAACGCTTTCATAACTTGCAACATATTTTGTTGGGTATTCCCAATATAAATTTTGTCGTTAATGATAAAAACGGGACGACTCAAAAACGTATAATGTTCCAAAATATATTTTTTATAATCGTCTTCTGTTAACGATTTGTTTTTCAAATCCATCGATTTATACAATTGTGCTTTTTTGCTAAAAAGCGCTTCGTAACTTCCAGAAAGCAAATGCATTTTTTCTAATTCTTCTGCAGTAATAGGATCTTGCTTGATGTCGTGAAATTCTAGAGAAATGCCTTTTGGCAACGATTTTATAATTTTTCGACACGTATCGCACGAAGCGAGATAATATATTTTGTTCATAATTTGAATTTTCAAGATGCAAAGTAACTTTATTTCAATTATAAAAATGACTATTTTTATCAAAAATTAAATCAATGAAAACTTCCTTACGATTATTAGAAAACAATAGAAACGTGTTTTTAAGGTTACTAGAATCTTTTACGTTAGAACAATTAAATGTAATTCCTTTGGGATTTAGCAATAATATAATTTGGAATATTGGACATGTTATTGTTACACAACAGATGTTAATCTACAAATTGTCTGAAAAGGAGGTTGCTATTCCTGAAATAATGATTGATATTTACAAAAATGGAAGTTTTCCAACAGCGAATACTTCACAAGAAGAAGTAGATGAAATAAAAAAAATGTTGTTTTCTACTGTAGAAAATACAACAAAGGATTTTTCGAATCCAAACTTCTTTGCAGCCTATAACTCTTACACAACTAAAAGCACTGGTTTTACTATTAATAATGCATTGGAAGCATTGGAATTTAACAATTTTCACGAAGGAGTACATCTAGGAATTATAATGCAAATCAAAAAATTTATTTAACTAATTGCATCAAACGAGTTTATTTTAATGAAAAATTATTTCATTATAGTGTTAATTTGTAATTAAATTTTCGATAGAAGTTAAAATATGTATTTATGAAAACAAATCAGTTAAAAATTGAAATTGACGGTATTGATAAAGAGATTCTACGATTTCTAATGGAAGATGCTCGCAAACCCATACTTCAAATCGCAAATAAAATAGGAATTTCAGGTGCTGCCATACATCAACGGTTACGAAAACTGGAAGATGCCAAAGTGATTTCAGGATCAAGATTGATAGTGAATACTCGTGTTTTAGGGTACCGCACAATGGCGTTTGTAGGCGTTTATTTAGACAAAGCATCCAGCAATTCCGAAGCTGTAAAAGAACTAAAAAAAATTCCTGAAGTGTTAGAATGTCATTACACCACTGGAAATTGGAGTATTTTAATTAAAATTATTTGTCGCGACAACGAACATTTAATGAATTTGCTAAACCAAAAAATCCAACCTATTGACGGAGTTTCTAGAACAGAAACTTTCATTTCGTTGGAACAACAAATTGAGAGACAAATTCAGTTGTAAACATTTTGTTAGCCAAAATTTACATAAACACAATTTTAAAACTAAAAAACTCACAATGAAATCAGTAAATTTGTTTTCTTAAATATAACGATTAAAAATACAATGGCATTACAAACAATAAATCCTACCACAACACTTGCTTGGCAAAAACTTAAAACGCATTTTGAAGAAATGAAAGACGTTTCTATGCAAGAAATGTTTCAAAACGATGCCACAAGAGCAGAAAAATTTCACCTACAATGGAATGATTTTTTAGTCGATTTTTCAAAAAATAAAATAAACCAAAAAACCATTGACTTACTTCTAGAATTAGCCCATAAACTACAACTTAAGGAAGCAATTTTAGATTATTTTTCAGGAGAAAACATCAATCAAACCGAAGGCAGAGCAGTCTTGCACACTGCCCTAAGAGCCAACCAAAACGAATCTGTTTTAGTTGAAAACAGAAATATAATTCCAGATATTTTTGAAGTAAAAAACAAAATGAGAATTTTTACCAATGAGGTAGTTGGTGGCGTTAGAAAAGGATTCACAGGAAAATCATTTACCGATGTAGTGAACATTGGAATTGGCGGTTCAGATCTTGGACCGGCAATGGTTGTCGAAGCATTGCAGTATTACAAAAACCACCTGAATGTTCATTTTGTTTCTAATGTTGATGGCGATCATGTAAATGAAATCATCAAAAAATTAAACCCCGAAACTACACTTTTTGTAGTAGCTTCAAAAACATTTACCACACAAGAAACATTATCCAATGCAGAAACTATTCGAAGTTGGTTTTTAAAATCGGCTTCGCAATCAGATGTCTCGAAACATTTTGTAGCAGTTTCCACAAATATTCAAAAAGTAACCGAGTTTGGCATCGATAAAAACAATATTTTTCCAATGTGGGATTGGGTTGGAGGTCGGTTTTCGTTATGGAGTGCTGTTGGGTTAACAATCAGTTTGGCAGTTGGATATGATAACTTTGAAAGTTTACTAAAAGGCGCAAACAAAATGGATACCCATTTCAAAAACGAAAAATTGGAGCATAATATTCCAGTCATTTTAGCATTAATTAGCATTTGGTACAACAACTTTTTTGGAGCCGAAAGCGAAGCCATAATTCCCTATTCGCAATATTTACAAAAGTTAGCACCTTATTTGCAACAAGGCATAATGGAAAGCAATGGAAAAAGTGTTGGTCGTGACGGAAACAAAGTCAACTATCAAACAGGAACTATCATTTGGGGAGAGCCAGGGACCAACTCACAACACGCATTTTTCCAATTAATACATCAAGGGACAAAGTTGATTCCGACAGATTTTATTGGTTTCATAAAACCACTTTATGGAAATAGTGACCATCATAACAAATTAATGTCAAACTTTTTTGCACAAACCGAAGCCTTACTACATGGGAAAACCGCAAGTCAAGTACAAATAGAATTTGATAAGCAACAATTAGCTAAAGACCAGACAGATTTCTTATTGCCATTTAAAGTATTTGAAGGAAACAAACCCACCAATACTATTCTAATTCAAACATTAACTCCAGAAACTTTGGGATCACTTGTTGCTATGTATGAGCACAAAATATTTGTTCAAGGCGTTATTTGGAATGTGTTTAGTTATGACCAATGGGGAGTTGAATTAGGAAAACAACTCGCCAACTCAATTTTAGGAGAAATTAACAATAAAAAAATTGATTTGCACGACAACTCAACATCATTTTTATTGAAACATTTTTTGAATAAATGCAAATAATTTAAGGTTAATGAGTTTTTTGTTGTCAAATATTTTTTTTATTCTCGTTTTTGTTCATTATATGTTAAGATTTAACAAAACCGCAACTTGAGTATAATTAACGTTTTGTTAACATTCAAAAAATATATTTAATGGAACTTTGCCGAAAATTATATATAAATCAAATCCTATGAAAAAAGCAATTGTACTTTTTCTTTTATTTCTCTCTAGTTTGGGGTTTTCACAAGTTACTAAATCATCGATTTCAGGAACTGTAAAATCAAGCAAAGGAGAAACATTACCAGGGGCAACAGTGGAAGTAGTTCACGAGCCAACTGGGACAAAATATTTCGCAAACACTGACTATGCTGGTGGATATGCAATCCCATCTATCAAACCAGGTGGGCCTTATGTAGTTAAAGTAACCTATATGGGTTACAAACCAGCAGAAATTTCAGAAATTAATGCAGGTTTGGGTAGCAATGTTAATGTTAATATTGTTTTACAAGACGAGTTGAATGCACTTCAAGAAGTGGCTATTGTTGTGACTAAAACAAACAATGCTTTTTCTAAAGGAAGAACAGGCGCTTCTCAACAGTTTTCAACTAGAGAAATTAATGCGGTACCAGTTATTGGTGCTCGTTCAACAAACTCAATAACAAAATACAATGCAAATTCTGGAGCAAACGGTTCGTTTGGTGGTCAAGATGCACGTTTAAATAATTTTGCTATTGATGGTTCTGTTTTTAATGACGGTTTTGGACTAGGTACAGGAGCGCAAGCAGGAGGTAGAACTGGTTCTACAGCAATTTCACTTGATGCCATCGAGCAATTACAAGTGAGTATAGCTCCTTTTGATGTGCGTCAAACAGGTTTTACAGGTTCTGGAGTAAATGCTGTAACAAGAAGTGGAACAAATGAAGTTGAAGCTTCGGTTTACCACTCATTTAGAAATAATAAAAAAGAATTTGTTGGAACAAAAGCCGGATTGATAGATATTGAACCAGCTAAATTTCAAGAAAAAATATACGGAGCAAGATTTGGTTTACCAATACTAAAAAATAAATTATTCTTTTTTGGAAATTTTGAAACA
>NZ_JANOQD010000115.1:0-56569 GCF_031422135.1 Flavobacterium sp.
CATCTTTTCCTTGCAGTCGCAAATAGCGTGCATAAATGTCTGATGGCACATAAACACCGGCTAAATGCCCAATGTGAATAGGCCCGTTTGTATATGGCAAAGCTGCCGTAATCGTATATCTTTGTGGATCTTGAATCATAAATCAATTAAAAATTAAAAATTAAAAATTACGAATTAAAAATTATAATTCGTTTTCATAAAATGAAATGCAAAAATAAGCAATAGAATTTTTATTTGGAGCTTTTTCCCGCTTTACACTTCAATCTTTTTTAAATTATCCACTTCGACAAGCTCAGTGTGACAATTTAAAAAAGGATTTCCGTTTCAATCGGGGCTAGGGTATTCCGTTTTAATTAAAAAATCTGTGTAAATCCGCAAAAACAGGATATGCAATTCAGAAAGATTTCACAAAGACATTAGGATGAAAATTATAAAGGTTAATGAGTCTTTGCGTTTTTTCTTTATGAAACTTTGTGAAATCACTTTTTAAAAACACATTGTAATCATTAAAATTAGGGTCATCAGAGTTTCAATACATAAATAACTTTTATACATTTGTAACAATCGTATTTCAAAAAATGAAAAAATCTTTTACAATCTTATTTCTATTATTCTCAACTTTTATTCATTCACAAACCAAAATGATAACACCACCTTATTTAAAAAAAGGCGACACCATCGCTATAGTTGCCACTGCTAGAAAAAATATAGACGATAATTTGAAATTCGCTACTGATTTGTTGCAAAGTTGGGGCTTGAATGTAAAAGTGGGTTCAACAATAGGACTTGACTTAAATCAGTTGGCTGGAACCGACGAACAACGCGCCAAAGATTTTCAAGATCAAATGGACAATCAAAACATTAAAGCCATTTGGTGTGTTCGTGGTGGATACGGAACGGTGCGAATGTTAGATTTGTTAGATTTTACTAAATTCAAACAAAATCCAAAATGGATTATCGGATTTAGCGATGTGACCGTTTTGCACAACCATTTGAACACAATGGGTTACAAATCGATTCACGGGATAATGCCAGTGAGCTCTAAAGCGACTGAAGAAGCGAAAGAGTCGTTACGAATTTCGTTGTTTGGAGAAAAATTGAAATACGAAATCGACACACATTCTATGAATAAAATAGGAAATGCGTTGGGCGAATTAGTAGGCGGAAATCTATCGATTTTATATAGTTTAATGGGTTCGCCATCGGCAATAAATTGCGATGACAAAATTCTTTTTATGGAAGATTTAGACGAATATTTGTACCATATTGATAGAATGATGATGAATTTACGCAGAAATGGTTGTCTGGAAAGCATCAAAGGAATTATTGTGGGTTCGATGACCAAAATGAAAGACAACGACATTCCTTGGGGAAAAGATGCTTTGCAAATCATTGAAGATGTGACTAAAAAATACAATATTCCAGTAATTTATAACTTCCCAGCAGGTCATATATCAGACAATCGCGCTTTAATTATGGGAAATAAAGTTTCGATTAGTGTGGATTCGGTTTGTAGTAAAGTTACTTTTGAATAGATTTTTCTTTCGTCGAAATGACAAAAATCAGTAATTATTATGGCAGAACACAACGAACTTGGCAAACTTGGCGAAGAACTTTCGGTTGAATTTCTTCAGAAAAACGGTTATGATATTTTGGAAACCAACTGGACTTTTCAGAAAGCCGAAATTGACATTATTGCCCAAAAAGGGAATATTCTAGCTGTAGTTGAAGTAAAAACCCGTTCTAGTATCGATTTTGGTTCGCCACAAGACTTTGTAAAACCAGCAAAAATTCAACTTTTGGTTAAAGCCGTTAACGAATATGTAATTTCAAATGATTTAGATCTAGAAATTCGTTTTGACATTATTGCCATTAGTAAAGAGGGTAAAAAATTTAATATTGAACATTTGGAAGATGCGTTTTATTATTTTTAAACCATCTCCATCAATTCTAACACTTTTCAGATTATTGAACGATAAACGAAGTATAATTATTTTGTGTTTTTCAACAAATTTTCTAGTTCTTTAACACGAAGATCCTTTTGTTTATTGTCTTCTATGAGTAGTTTAAGTTGTTCGATAATGTTTTCTGGAAAATTATTCACAGTCTCAATATTAAATGCAATTGCACCTTGATTTGTTTTAACTCTATTAATCTGTTTACCTTCTAAAAAATATTCAAAATCAACATCAAACTCTTTACATATTTTATCCATTAAAAGAAAATCAAGTTTCTTGACAATTCCATTCTCAATGTGCGATAATGAGGTTTGTGAAATGCCTAAAATTTCTGCTAAATCTGGTTGAGACATTTTTCTTTTTTCTCTTAACTTTTTTATTTTGTATCCTACATTCATAAATTTATTGTTTATCCAATATGGATTATTGCTTTTCCAATAGGTAACAAATATACTTTTTTTAAAATTTGCATCTAAATTATTCAATAACATAATTCAAAAAACTATGAAAAAATTTCTTTTAGTATTGTTTCTTTCCGTAGGAGCAACTACATTTGCTAGTACTGGAAAAGTTGCAACAAAAATCGTTAAAGTTAAAACTACAAGTGAAGTAGTTGCAAAACCCGTTTATTACAGAACATCTTGTGGTGGAGTTGATTTCGGATTTTGGGCTGGTAGTGCTTCTCAAGCTGTTGCTATAGCTAGTGGTTTTTGTGCTGGGGGTGTTATATCGCACTAGTAATTTATAAATAAATTACTAACTATTTAAATTAACAAGTTAAAAAAATCTTTTTGGCATCTTTTTAGCTTGTTTCTTTTTTTAATATTTAAAATACGAATGTTATATGAATAAATTTAAATTGTTTTTTGTTTTTTTAATCACCTCATTTTGTTTTGCTCAAAATGCAACGGATAAGGGGGTTGTATTATATATTCAAATAGAAAGTCCACACATAGGAGGAAAAAATGGGCCTGCTGAAAAATCCAGTTTGGTATTTAACAAACTAGAATCCAGCTATGCTACCAGAAAAGATTCGCTCAATAATTTAATTGCTCCAGAATCGAAAGATAGTTACGAGAACAAAGACGGTAGTGTTGTAGTCATGAATATGGGAAATTTAATGTCCTATAAACACGGTTTTCAAGTATACACTTCCTTAAAAAAGGATACCGTTTGGAGTAGTTGGAGTTGGGATAAGTTTGCTTACGTGAAAGAGAAAAAAGCGACTATTAACTGGAAATTGCTTGCTGAAACTAAAAAAATAGGAAATTTTGAGTGCCATAAAGCCAAAGCATTTTTTAGAGGGCGAGAATATACAGCTTGGTATACTAACGAAATTCCTGTTCCTTTCGGACCATGGAAACTACAAGGATTACCAGGACTTATACTAGAAGCCTATGATACTGACGAAAAATTTTATTTTTGTATGCGTAAATTAGAGTATCCTACTCAAAATCCTACACCAATATCAAAAATAATGCTGGAAGCAGGTAAAAAATGGTTTACTGTAAAAGAATATTTTGATTGGTGCGATAACAACTTACTTAAAGTCTATGAAAAAGGAATACTTCTTGGAGTTGATATGGTAAAAGATTCTAAAGAAGATCTTTTCAAAGAATTTATGGAATAATGTTTAAAAAAGTTATTTTTGATTTTTTTAGCCTACAACTAATTTTAAACAGTAATACTTTATGAATAAATTTAGATTTATTTTTGTTTTTTTGATTGCCTCATTTTGTTCTGCTCAAAACGCTATAACTAAAGGAGTAGTGTTTTACAGTCAGATAGAAAGCCCACATATTGGAGGAAAAAATGGACCCGTTGAACCGTCTTGTTTGGTTTTTAATAAATTCGAATCCAGTTATGTAACTAGAAAAGACTCGATAAATAACTTAATTGCCACAGAATCAAAAGAAAGTTATGGGAATAAGGAGGGTAGCGTTGTGGTACTAAATACTGGAGGGGTAATGTCCTATAAACATGGTTTTCAAGTTTACACTTCATTGAAAAAAGACACCGTTTGGAGTAGCTGGAGTTGGGATAAGTTTGCTTATGTAAAAGAAAAAAAAGCAGTCATTAACTGGAAACTGTTTAATGAAACAAAAAAAATAGGGATTTTTGAGTGTAAAAAAGCTATAGCTTTTTTTAGAGGACGAGAATATACCGCATGGTATACTAATGAAATCCCCGTTCCTTTTGGTCCATGGAAATTACAAGGGCTACCAGGTCTTATTTTAGAAGCCTATGATACTGATGAAAAGTTTTATTTTTGTATGCAAAAATTAGAATATCCTACTAAAAACGCTGCTCCAATATCAAAAGTTGTATTGGAATCAGGTAAAAAATGGTTTTCTGTAAAAGAATATTTAGCGTGGTGCGACAATAATTTGCTTGCCGCATACGAAAAGGGGATATTGTTGGGTATTGATGCAATAAAAAATACCAAAGAAGAACTTTTCAAAGAATTTATGGAATAATGTTTAAAAAAATAATTTTTGTTTTTTTATTTCAAACGTTAGTTTTTTCCCAAGAGATAAATATATCGGGTTTAGTAAAAGATAATTTAAACAGAGGCATTGTAAGTGCTTCTGTTTTAATTTTAGATGAATCCAATGCCACCATTGCATATACATACAGCAATGATTTAGGATTTTTTAATTTGCGTTTTACAAAAAGGAATACAATCTATAGAGTAGTTGTTTCCAGTTTGGGATATCAAAAAAGGGAGTCTGAACTTTTAATTTCTGAAAATAATATGAAACTTAATGATATTATTTTAAATGAAAAAATGGAAACGCTTACAGAAGTATTAATTGAAAACAAACCTATAAAAAAAGAAGGAGACACAACAACAATTAAAATTGCTAAATTTATTAATCAAACGGAGCAAACCATAGAAGATATATTAAAAAAAATTCCTGGAATTGAAGTTCAAAAAGACGGATCTATCAAGGCTCACGGGAAGTATATAGATAAACTTCTGGTAGAAGGAGACGATATTTTTGATAAAAACTATAAACTATTATCAAAAAACCTAGATGCAAAGGTTTTAGATGCTGTTCAAATTTTAGATGATTTTGAAGACAATCCTATTTTGAAAAATATGGTTAGTTCAAATAAGGTTGCCATTAATTTAAAACTCAAAAAAAATAAAAAGAACATATGGTTTGGAAATATAAATCTTGGAGCTGGTGTGGTTTCTGAAAACCGCTGGAAAGAAAGTATTAACTTAGGTTTATTACGAAAAAAAGTTAAACTTTTTTATTTTGCTGATTACAACAATTCTGGTGAGAAAGCAACAGATTTGATGATCGAAAACATAAATAACAATAATTTATTTGGTGAAGATCGTTATGAGAAAAAGACGAAACCATTTTACAACATCAGCAGTAACGAGAACAATACGTTTAGCAAGTCTCAAAGTATTTTTAATAAAGCACTATTGAATTCCTTAAGTTTTACAACAAAGCTGCAATCTAATCTCACTATGAGGGGACAGAGTTTTTTTACAAATGATAATCAAATTCAAGATTCATTTCTAGAAACAAAATACAACATCGATAGTACGCCTATCGTTTTTTTGGAAACAAATAAATATAACGAAAAAAAAACAGTAGCAGCAGTTGAAATAGAATTGAAATATTATCCAAACGTCAAGAATTATTTTACCAATTCGTTTATTTATAGAAACAATCCAAATACTATTTTTAGCAATACTATTTTTAACAATAGTCAAATAAATCAGTCTTCAAAAGTAAAAAATCAAAGTATGTATAACCATCTATATCATACTTTTAAAATTAGTAAAAAAAGTATACTAAATAATTATTTGTATTTTGGTAATGATAAATTGGTTAATAGGAATAAACTTTTATCTCCATTTTTAAATGATTTTTTAAGCGTTAATAATACTAGTGTAAGCAATCAAACTTTTGATCACCATCTATCTTATTTTGGATTAAAAAGCAAAATAATTTCAAAACATAAAAAAATAAATTACGTATTAGATTTTAATTCTGAAAACAATTTTGAGACAGTTAACAACGATTTGATAATTAATAATTCTAATAGAAATGAATATGAAAACAGACTAAACTTAAAGCAAAATATCCTATCGATAGGAAATAGTTTACGATACAGTTTTTCCGAAAAAATAAATTTAACAACAAACGTAAATTATATTTACAACAATTTTGATGTGTACTCTAATAAAGGTAGTGTTTATTTATTTAATCCTCAAATATCGTTGAATATAAAAGACAAAAGTCTTGGTTTTTTTCTTTTCTCAATCTCAAAAAATAGTAAGTTACCAGAAATTAATTTTTTAACGAATAATTTTGCATTAAACAATTATAATGGTTTTACGAAAGGAACTACATTTGATAAAATAACTAAAAACATTTCATATTTATTAAGTCACTCCTTGTTGAATGATGAGAAAAGATTCGCAGTTAATACAACAATTTCTTATGTTGATGTAAAATCCACAATAGGAAAAGAAAGTGAAATTAATGAAAATTTCACTTTTTCTAAATATATGTTAGTTAATGGCGCTAAAAATCATAGTATTAATTTTAATTTTATAAATTACTTTAGAAGTTTAAAGTTGTCAGTAAAAATTGAGACTAATCAAGCTTTTGGTATCAACCCAACAAAAGTAAATGATGATGAATTTGTAAACCTTAAAACCTACTCTGGAAATTACAAGTTTTCAGGAAATAGTTACTTTAGCTTGCCTGTTAACTTTGATTTTGGATTAACATATAATTTTTATAAATCTAGCTTTAAATTTATAAATTCAAATAATATAACTAAAGATGCATTTTTTAATTTAAATTATAAAATTTCAAAAACCTGTTTAGTGGAATTTAATAGTGTATTTTATCAATTAAATAGTGTTAATTATTCTTTTTTAAATACGGTTGTAAATTATACACCTGTGGCAAGTAAGTTGTCTTATAGAATTCTATTAAATAATATTACTAATGAAGATAGTTTTGCTATATCAACACTAGATAATTACACATCAAGTACATCCAGTATCAAACTAATTCCAAGATATTTGCTTTTGAATATAAAATATAGATTCTAAACCATCTCCATCAATTCTAACGCTTTTTTAACACTTTTCACATTCTCGAAAGTCAATAACAATCGCAAACCGTTTTTGGTTTCTTTCTCTTTCATTTTACAAAGTTGAGGTTGTTTTTGTACAAATTGCAATACTTTATGGAAACTGTTGGATTGGTAATAATCACTTTGCTGGTCGGAAACAAAATAACAGATCATTTTGCCTTGTTTGAGGATGAGTTTCTCGACGCCCATTTTGGTGGCAATCCATTTGATGCGTAAACTATTGAGTAAGGCGATGGCTTGTTTTGGTAACGCTCCAAAACGGTCAATCAGTTGTTTTTCATATTCTTGCAAGCCATTTTCATCTTTTATAATCGCTAAAGCATTGTATAAAGCCAGCCTTTCGGTTACACTATTGATGTAATCGTCTGGAAAAAGCAACTCAAAATCGGAATCTATTTGTAAATCTTTTACATATTCTTTTTCGGTAGTATTTTCATCATCAGAATACAATTCTTTAAACTCGTTTTCTTTGAGTTCTTCGATGGCTTCGTTTAGTATTTTTTGATAGGTATCAAAACCTATTTCGTTTATAAAACCGCTTTGTTCACCGCCCAATAAATCGCCTGCACCACGAATTTCCAAATCTTTCATAGCAATATTCAACCCACTTCCCAGTTCAGAAAATTGTTCCAGAGCTTGAATTCTCTTTCGAGCATCATCCGTCATTACAGAATAAGGCGGACATATAAAATAACAAAATGCTTTCTTATTGCTTCTTCCCACACGACCTCGCATTTGGTGCAAATCAGAGAGTCCAAAATTATTGGCATTATTAATGAAAATAGTGTTTGCATTAGGTACATCTAAACCACTTTCGATGATGGTTGTAGCAACCAAAACATCAAACTCACCTTCCATAAAAGCGAGCATCAGTTCTTCGAGTTTCTTACCATCCATTTGTCCGTGACCAATTCCAACTTTGGCATCAGGCACCAATCGTTGAATCATTCCAGCCACTTCCTTTATATTTTCTATTCTATTATTAATAAAAAACACTTGTCCGCCACGTTCAATTTCGAACGAAATAGCATCGCGAATGGTTTCCTCATTAAAACCCACTACATTAGTTTCGATAGGATATCTGTTGGGCGGCGGCGTTGTGATGACTGATAAATCTCTTGCTGCCATTAGCGAAAACTGTAATGTTCTCGGAATAGGTGTTGCGGTTAATGTCAGCGTATCCACGTTTGCTGTAATCATTTTGAGTTTGTCTTTGACATTGACACCAAACTTTTGTTCTTCATCAACAATAAGTAATCCTAGATCTTTAAAAATTACGTTTTTGCTCACCAACTGGTGCGTTCCTATAATAATATCTACTTTTCCTGATTCTAAATCTTTTAATGTTTCGGCTTTTTGCTTAGCGGTTCTAAATCGATTTAAATAATTGATAGTAACTGGCATCTCTTTTAACCTTTCAGTAAATGTTCTGTAATGTTGGTAGGCTAGAATGGTTGTTGGTACCAAAATAGCGACTTGCTTGCCATTATCCACAGCCTTGAATGCTGCACGAATAGCCACTTCTGTTTTCCCGAAACCTACATCGCCGCAAACCAAACGGTCCATTGGACGATCGCTTTCCATATCGGTTTTTACTTCTTGAGTAGATTTGAGTTGGTCTGGGGTGTCTTCATAAATAAACGAACTTTCCAGCTCGTGTTGCAAATAGCTATCAGGTGCAAAAGCGAAACCTTTGTCTAATCTTCGCTTGGCATACAACTGAATTAGGTTGAATGCAATGTGTTTTACTCTGGCTTTTGTTTTTTGTTTTAATGCTTTCCAAGCACCAGAACCGAGTTTGTAAATTTTGGGTGGCGCACCATCTTTCCCTGTATATTTTGAGATTTTGTGTAATGAATGAATGCTTACATACACAATATCATTGTCGGCATATGCCAGTTTTATAGCTTCTTGGGTTTTGCCTTCGACTTGTATTTTTTGTAGTCCACCAAATTTTCCTATTCCGTGGTCAATGTGTGTCACATAATCTCCAACTACCAGTGAAGTCAGTTCTTTGAGCGTTATGGTTTGTTTTTTTGAATACCCGTTTTTGATGGAGAATTTATGGTATCGTTCAAAAATTTGATGATCGGTGAAACACGCTATTTGGTTTTCTTCATCAATAAAACCTTGATACAATGGCAAAACAATGGTTTCGTATTGCTTGGCAATGGTTTCGTGATTTTGTTCGTCGAGACTCTCAAATATATCATCAAAGCGTTTTGCTTGTTGTGCATTAGAACAAAAAAGATAATTCTTGTATTGATGTTCGTGATTTTCCTTCAAATTATTCAATAACAAATCGAATTGTTTGTTGAAAGAAGGTTGCGGTTTAATATGAAATTCGAAATTTTCCGAAGCTCTAAATGTGGGTTTAGAAGCCAATTCTATGACACAAAAATTTAAAGCTTGCTTTATAAATGCTACCTGATTTAAAAATAATTGTTCAGGCGAGGCGTGCTTGATGTCTTTATTTAACTTCTCAAAAGTTTCTTCGGCTTTGCCAAATAATTTATCCAAATGAGTTAGTAATAAATCGGTGTTTTGAATAAAAATAGTTGTTTTTCCGTTTATATATTGCAAAAAACTCTCTCGATTTTCTTGTAAAAATTTATTTTCAAAATTGGGAACAACAGCAATTTTCTGCTTTTTTTCGATAGAAAGCTGTGTTGCCACATCAAACGTTCTAATACTATCGACTTCGTTGCCAAAAAACTCTATTCGATACGGATTCTCGTTCGAAAAAGAAAACACGTCTAATATTCCGCCACGAACAGAGAATTCTCCCGGTTCGGTTATGAAATCCACACGTTTGAATTCATATTCAAATAACACTTCGTTGATAAAATCGATAGAAACTTGATCGCCAACCGAAATTTTTAAAGTGTTTTTCTCCAACTCTTTTTTAGTGACTACTTTTTCAAAAATAGCTTCAGGATAGGAAACAATAATGGCTGGTTTTTGACGAGAATTAATTCGGTTTAAAACTTCCGAACGTAGTAAGATATTTGCATTATCAGTATCTTCAATCTGGTAAGGTCTTCTGTACGAACTTGGATAAAACAAGACGTCTTGATCGCCTACGAGCTGTTCTAAATCGTTTAAAACATAGGCGGCTTCTTCTTTTTCGTTGCATAAAAGCAAAAAGGAATTTTCGCTTTTTTCAAACAAAGCTTGCACCACAAACGAAAGAGATGAACCTATTAATCCTTTGATATGAATTTTGTTATCGCCTTGAATTGCTTTTGAAACAGCAAGCGTTTTAGGATTTTCGCTATATTTTTGGGTAATGATTTTGGTGCTCAATGGAAATTATTTTATGCAAATATACCTTGACTTTTTAAGCAAAAAAAAATCCTCTTGTACTTTTTAACAACAACAGTTTAATTAGAAATTTAGAAAATTAATTTTTTAGAAACTATCTGTCCGTTTTCTAATTCGGTTTTAACAATTAAAGCTTGATTTTGTTTTGCTACTTTTGAAATAAAAAATTTGTTTAAGTTACTATTTTTTTGTTCAAAAAGCAGCTGTCCCAAGATGTTGTAAATCTGAATGTTTTTTATTTTAATCAGAGTTGAATTAATTTGAATTTCATTATCTTTTGAAGTTACATAAACTGAATTTGAATTTGTAAAAAAACCATTGTTAGACAAAGTTGGATTAACATAATGAATTTTAAATCTGGAATTAAACGTCCCAATAGCAGTATTAAAATTATAAGATCCATTTTTTAAATTATGGAAAACAGCTAAAGTGGTGTCTTCTAGAAAAATATCCTGTGTGTTAAAAAACGCATCCGTGTGATCAATACTAATATTAAAACTATCAGCAATTGTAGAGGAATATCCTATGGGAACAACATCGTTTATGTTCCAAGGATAAGAGCGTCCTTGAACAGCAAATGCATCATTACCAATTAAGGAATAGAAATTAATAGAGGTTCCAGCTGCGGCACCAGCATCAATGCCAAAATCATATCCATTAGTGGCATTATCTTGATAGCCCAACGACATTTGTTTAAATGCACCTCCTATGTTGGTCATATTTAACCAAAAATAATAATTCAATGGTGGGTTTTGAATACTAAGATTTCCAGTTCTAAAAAATTGAGAATTAAAATTAGCAACTCGCATCGAGTTGTTGAAATTGATAAAACCTGTTGTGCCTGATGATGCAAAAAATCCTTGACCAGCGGCAATATAATCGCCAGGAATTGGATCACCCAAATAAGCAGCTGTTCCTGAAGTTTGTGTTCTTATGGCATAATCTGCATTTGTAAATACATTGTTTGTGATGCCAGTTTTATGTGTCCAAAAATACATAGGGCCAAGATTGCTATTTGCTGCATACAAACTGGGAATGCTAATGGCTGATGGATATGGATTTCCTATTAAATTACTATTTTTTAAAGCTAAACTATATGCATTTACCGAGGCAGAATAGTTACCGTTATTTGGAGTTCCAACGAATTCTCCGTTGAATGTTTGTTTCGTCGCAGTATAATTTTCCGGAGCACGAATTACATATCCTGTAGTAGGAAACATAGTGTTGTTAGGACTTGCAGAAACATAATTATTAACTAATGGATCTGCATTGAATGTATAATACCTATCGCTTCTAGTTAAAGGTGAAAACCCTACTAATGTCTGATTTGTAACTGGAGAGCCCCAATAGGTGTATTCGTATTGTTGCATTGGATTTGCATCTCTTTTATAAACAATGTTATCAGTATTGATTATAGAAGCATTAATTTGCAATAAACTAGCATTATTTTCAAAAATCAGTTTAGAGTTGGCTCCAGTTATAGAAATATTATCTTGCACAGTAAGTGTGTGTGGACTTATTCCGCCTTGAATTATAACTACGGCATTATTAGATACTGTAATTGACTTGGCAGTAATGTTAACTGTTGAGGTATAATTTGCAATGAAAAATACATCTTTTGTACTATCAGGTTCATTATTATCCCAAGAACCATTCCAAGTTGTTGTTTGGGCTTGGATTACGTTCGAAAATAGAACCAGCAACAACAAGATGCGTATTTTACAGTATTTTTGCGTGTAATTTTGGGTCATAGCCTTTAGGTTAGATAGGAATTATTTATATTGTTGGTTTTCAATCGAATTGATATCGTTTTTCATAGGGAGTACTTCTTTAACTCCTTTTAAAGAATTTAGCATTTCACTTTCTCCTTCTTCCAATTGAATGTTACCCCTACGAACGATTTCTTCTATCTGATCTTGAATACCAATTACTTCAATATTCAAATCTGAAATTAATAAAAGTACTTTTTGTTCAGGAATTCGATTTAGATTTATAAATGTATGTAAGGCTTTAACTTTAGTGACCATTGCCATTATTCGGCTTTTAATTTGCGGTTTGTTTAGTTTTGCTGGAATCGTATTGGATAAAACCGCTGCTTTTTGAACTAAACTTTTTGTTTTTCTTTGAAAAGCGCCAATAGTTCCTTTGGGTTTTTGATTTAATTCTGAAGTAAACAATCTCCATTCGTTCCAGTTTGTGGTTATGGCTTGTGATTCAGGCGATAGATTTCGTGGGGAAAAGCTCCAAGCATTGTTAATGTTAGTAAAAACCAAATTTTTTTGTTTGGATGCTTTTAAAATTTCTACTTGATTGATTTTAGTATCGTCCTTACAAGACAAAAAACTAATGAGAATCAATAGGCAAAAGGACAGTTTTAATTTCATATTTTAAACCTAAAAATAACTAAAGTAGCAAATGTAGTTATTTTGTTTTTTGGTTTCTTAAATCTGTTAAAGTTCTTAACGCTATAATTTACGAAAACCTTATCTTTGTGCATCAAGATTTCAAAAAATGGAAACAAAAATATTAATTATAGGTGCTTGCGGACAAATAGGAACCGAATTAACACATAAGTTAAGAGCTATTTATGGAAATGAAAATGTAATAGCTTCAGATATTAGAAAGCTAAACAATGATATTGTTAACGAAGGAGTTTTTGAGGTTGTAAATGCTTTAGATTACAATCAAATCGAGCATTTGTTAGAAAAATATCAAATTACAGATGTGTACTTGATGGCGGCATTATTATCAGCAACTGCCGAAAAAAATCCAGCTTTTGCATGGGATTTGAATATGAATTCACTTTTTCACGTTTTGAATTTGGCGAAATCTGGAAAAATAAAAAAAATATTTTGGCCTTCAAGTATCGCCGTTTTTGGCCCTACAACACCACGAGAAAATACGCCACAATATACCATTATGGAACCTTCAACGGTTTACGGAATTAGCAAGCAAACTGGGGAACGCTGGTGTGAATATTATCATACACAATATGGTGTTGATGTTCGAAGCATTCGTTATCCAGGTCTAATTTCGTGGTCAACTCCGCCAGGTGGAGGAACTACAGATTATGCTGTAGATATTTATCATAAAGCCATTACGGACGGAAAATTCACATCGTTCTTGTCTGAAAATACAGGATTGCCTATGATGTATATGGATGATGCGATTAAGGCAACAGTAAGTATTATGCAGGCCGATGGAGATAAAATCAAGATTAGATCTTCGTATAACTTATCTGGAATGAGTTTTACTCCTGCTGAAATTGCAGAAGAAATCAAAAAACACTTCCCTAATTTCACTATTGAATATGCCCCAGATTTTCGTCAGAAAATTGCGGACTCTTGGCCTGCTAGTATTGATGATGCTGAAGCAAGAAAAGATTGGGGTTGGAAAAATGATTTTGATATGGAGAATATGACGGTGGAAATGATTAGTAAACTAAAAGAGACTGTTTACAAATAAAAAAACGATTCGTTTTTTTATTTTTTAAATTTCTCAATAATTGGATTTTCAATACTTTCTTTTATTTTAATTACTTGATTTGTAACTTCATTTGGAATGGTCATAGACAATACATAATGTTGAATTTTCCATTGTGAGCTCACTTTAATCATAACTCCAGAACCACGACAAATTTTCATTTGTGTGTTTAATAATTCGTCAAACCAAGCTGTTTCTTTATCTTTAGAAATGTAAATATGTCTTTCTAATGCCGTAAAATTCCACGCTTTTCCTTTGTCAAAATACGGTTTTGCAAATGCCATAAAATCCTTTTTGTTCCAGTTTTCGGTGGCGTCTGTACCTATATAGATTGCGTCAGAAGTCATAGCATTCATATAGTCATCAAAACGGGCTTCGGCAGCTGCTTTGTGCCAAGAATCTAGAATGTTATTAATTTGAATTGTTTCTTCGGTTTGTGAGAAGCAAAAAAACGTTGTCAATGTTAGGAATAATGTGAAAGTATTTTTCATTAGGAATCAATATATAACAATTTTATGTAAATATACACAATAATGATTTTTGTCTAGTTAAATTAAATAATTAAGGAGTAAATATCCCTTTTTTTATTACTTTTGAAAAAAAGTAAAATCGGATTATGAAAATCATTTCATACAATGTAAATGGAATAAGAGCTGCAATCACTAAAGGTTTTTTAGACTGGTTGCAAAGTGCAAATCCAGATATTATTTGTCTGCAAGAAATAAAAGCAAACGAAGATCAAATACCAGTAGATGAAATTACCGCAGCTGGGTATCCATATCAATATTATTTTTCGGCACAAAAAAAAGGATATAGTGGTGTGGCTATTTTGTCAAAAACAAAACCTAACAATGTGGTTTTTGGAACAGGAATTAAACACATGGATTTTGAAGGGCGCAATGTGCGTGTTGATTTTGATGGGATTTCGGTGATGAGTTTGTACTTACCATCAGGAACAAATAGTGACAGATTAGATCATAAATTTATGTTTATGGATGATTTTCAAAATTACATTAACACACTCAAAATAGAATTCCCAAATCTCGTTATTTGTGGTGATTATAATATTTGCCATCAGGCAATTGACATTCACGACCCCATTCGAAATGCAAAAGTTTCAGGATTTTTGCCCGAAGAACGCAGTTGGATAGATGGTTTTATGAAATCGGGTTTTGTGGATAGTTTTCGTCATTTTAATAAAGAACCACATCAGTACAGTTGGTGGAGTTACCGTGCTGGCGCAAGAGGCAATAACAAAGGCTGGCGAATCGATTACAACTTGGTTAGCGATAACTTAAAACATAAAATGACAAGAGCAATCATATTGCCTGAAGCAAAACACTCTGACCATTGCCCAATTATGGTTGAAATAGAAGATTAATAATAAATTAGATAACATTAAAAAAATGATTAAAAAACTCTCACTAGGATTACTCCTTTTAGCCATAACAACATCTTGCGTATCTAAAAAAGTATACGCTGATTTAGAAAACAAATTGACCGATTTGAAAAAAGAAAATCGAACTCTTGCTGATGAAAATGAAGCATTGAAATTAGGTAAAAATCAATTTGAAACAGACAATGCGACTTTAAAAACGGAACTTGAAAAAGCAAAATTAGACCGTGACAAATTGGCAAATGAGTACACTGCTTCTGATAATAACTTTAAGGCTTTGCAAAGTGCTTACAGTGCTTTAGAGAAAGATAGCGGCGAAGCGTTGCAATCGAATTTAGGTAAAAACAGGGATTTGTTAGCACAACTACAAGCTAAAGAGAAGGCATTAGCTAGCGAAAAAGACCGTTTGGCAAAACTAAATGCAGATTTAAAAGACCGTTCTAACAGAGTTAACGAACTTGAAGTTTTGATTGCTGCCAAAGAAGCTGCAATGAAAAAACTGAAAGAAACTTTGTCAAAATCATTAAAAGCTTTTGAAGGAAAAGGATTGACGATACAACAGAAAGACGGGAAAGTATATGTTTCTATGGAGAACAAATTGCTTTTTGAATCGGGTAGTTGGGCGGTTGGTGCTGAAGGAAAAAAAGCTGTGGTTGTTGTAGCAAAAGTATTAGGCGACAACCCAGATTTATCGGTTTTAATTGAAGGTCATACCGACAATGATAAATTCTCTGGTGCTGTGGGACAAATTGAAAACAATTGGGATTTATCGACCAAACGTGCTACTGCAATTGTAAATATAATGGGTGAAAATGCCAAAGTTAAAAAAGAAAATCTAACGGCTGCAGGTCGTGGCGAACACTCCCCTTTAATGAGTAATGATACTCCAGAAGGAAAAGCAAAAAACCGTAGAATCGAGATTATTCTGACTCCAAAACTAGATGAGATTTCTAAAATGTTGAATGAAATATAAAAGGTTCTAAAGCACAAATTTTATAAGGTTCTAAGATTTTCTTAGGGCCTTATTTTTTAAAAAACTTTGTACCTTTGCGCCTTTGTCACCCTGCAACTCTAAACCTCAGAACCTTCAAAATGAAATACACAACACTCCCAAACACCAACATAAAAGTCAGTAAAATATGCCTTGGCACGATGACTTTTGGGGAACAAAACTCTGAATCTGAAGCGCACTCGCAATTGGATTTTGCTTTTGAAAGAGATGTCAATTTTATAGATACTGCCGAAATGTATCCTATTGCTGCTCGAAAAGAAACGTTAGGATTAACAGAAAAATATATTGGTAACTGGTTTAAAAAATCGGGTAAGAGAGATAAAATCGTTTTGGCAACTAAAATAGCTGGCCCAAATCGCGGCATGGGTTACATAAGAGAGGATTTGAGTTTTTCTAAAAAAAACATCATTGAAGCTGTTGACAAAAGTTTAGTCAATTTGCAAACCGATTATATTGATTTGTATCAAATGCATTGGCCTGAACGGGTTATGAATATGTTTGGTCAGCGTGGTATTTGTGATATTGATTTAAAATGGCAGGATTCTATTTTTGATGTTTTAACTACTTTTGATGGATTAATAAAGCAAGGGAAAATAAAACACATAGGAGTTTCTAATGAAAATTCTTGGGGAGTGATGCGCTATTTGATGGAAAGTGAAAGGCACAATTTGCCTAAAATTGTCACCATTCAAAATCCGTATTCGTTATTAAATCGTTTGTTTGAAGTAGGGTTATCAGAAATAAGTATACGCGAAAATGTAGGTTTGTTGGCTTATTCTCCTTTAGGCTTTGGATTTTTATCTGGAAAACATTTATCCGGAGTTAATGCTAATTCTCGCATTGGCTTGTTCCCTCAATTTACAAGATATACTAACGAAAATTGTCATAAAGCTACAAAATTATATCTAAATTTAGCTCACGAAAATGGATTGACATTAACCGAAATGGCCATTGGGTTTGTAAACCACCAACAATTTGTAACGTCAACAATTATTGGAGCAACCACTTTGGATCAACTAGAAGAAAACATCAATTCAGAACTAATCTTATTATCGGAGACTATTATTAACGAGATAAATAAGATTCAAGAATTAGTGCCAAATCCTGCGCCATAATTATTCAATCACTAATTTATGAGTGGAAATAGTTTCTCGATTGTCTTTAATATTCATAAGATAGAACCCGGATGCTAAAGCTCCTGTATTGATTGTATTTTTTTGAATGTTTTCCGTTTTTTGTTGTGCGATAATTTTCCCATTCAAATCAAAAATGGTTACTTCTGTTGGAAAACTCCCTTCAGATTTTTCCACATAAACTTGATTTTTTGAAGGATTGGGATAAATTTTGTATCCGTTTTTAGCAAATTCTTGGACTGCTAATGAAGTGTCAATAATTCTATAAATAGTTCCATTGCCTATATCTCCAATATAGAGTTCACCAGTATTGGTTTCTCCAAAAGTAACAAAACTTCGACCCGCAAAATCTTGTGAATAAGTCAAAGTACCCACAGCGTTAATAATTCCTATTTTTGAATTACATAAATCGGTAAAAAGATATTTATTTTGCAAATTTGGATAAGTAGAACCCGTATAAACATATCCTCCTGTTATTGAACAGTTATTGTCAGGAGCAGAATGTGTAGGAGCTGCAATAGGTGCATAAGTAGCAGATTGTGCAACACAACCAGAAGTAATAGCACCTATATCTCCCTCGTAGCATCTCCAACCAAAATTTGCAGTTGTAGGTAAAGGGCTTGGAATTTTATTCACTTCTTCTCTAGCGTCTTGACCAACATCGGCAATCCATAAGTCGCCATTCAATCGATTGAAAGAAAATTTCCAAGGATTACGCAATCCAATAGCCCAAATTTCGTCATTTCCAGCTATGCCTACATAAGGATTTGTTGCAGGAATACCATATTGCAGCGCCCCAGTAGTCGAATTAACATCTATGCGAAGCATTTTACCTAAATTTTCATTAATATTTTGGGATCTATTTTCAGGATCATTTCCACTGCCACCATCGCCCATACCTATATATAGATAACCATCAGGTCCAAACTTGATACTACCACCGTTATGATTCGCATATGGCTGATTAATGGTAAGTAATATATTTCCAGTAGCATTTGCTACATCTGGATTTGCACCTACTCCAGAACTTCTAGAATATCTTGCAATTACTGTATTTCCTGATAGATTAGTATAATTCACATAAAAAAATCCATTGGTTACATAATTAGGGTGAAAGGCAAGTCCTAACAAACCCCTTTCGCTATTGGTTGTTACTAATGATGATAAGTTTAAAAAAGGAGTAGCATTAACTGCTCCAGCTGCATTAATAACTTTAATTCTTCCGGTTTTTTCCACTACAAACAAACGAGTATCACCAGCGTTTTCTATATCAACAGGTTGGTCAAAACCTGTAGCAAAACTTTGTATGTTTATGGTTTGTGATATCCCAAAAAAAGGAATGAGTAATAATAAATATTTCATAATCAATAATTTTTTAATTAACAATCATCTTTTTAGATTTGGTATAATAATCGGTTTTGATTTTGTATAAATATTCGCCAGGTTTTAGAACTTGATTTTTTATAGTCAAGATGTGTTTTCCTTCAGGATATTTTTTGTTGGTTACATCTTGTATTTCTTTACCAGACAAATCAAATATTTTTACAGAAACGTTACTTTCTTTATACAATTTAAACGAAACATAACTATCGCTATTGCTAGGATTGGGATAATTTGAAATTAAATTTTCTTCAGAATTGTTTTTTTCAAATTCAGGAGTATCTAAAGTGCTTTGAGACACCAAGGCTGTCCATATACTTTTAACACTACCATCTTGTCTGCCCCAAATAGGTCTAATAACGCCATTGTGGGCTGAAATATTGCTATAATCTCCAAAGAAAACTGTGGATGATGGAATAAATGGAGTAGTGCTTATTTTTGTATTTGTAAAATTCTCACCTCCATCTATAGAATGTGCTAAATAAACATCAGTATTGTTGTCCGTATGATTTCTTCGGTCATAAAAAACAATATAAATGTAACCGTTAGTTTGATCTACAGTCATCCAAGAAAAAAACTGATGTTTTCCTGTCGTATCATTATTAACACGTTTTGAAGCACTCCAAGTCACACCTCCATCGGTTGATTTTTTTAGGAATATATCGGTATCGTTAACACCATTACTTTGATCAGACCAGTTTATGTAAATCGTTCCGTTGTTAGCACCTCCACTTCTGTCACAGTCTGTGATTGGAAAACCATTGGTTCTATCTACTCCAGGAATTGTAAAATCCCATCGATGCGTTGGTAAAATAGGAATCTCAGTGGTAGTCCAAGTAGTACCTTGATTTAAAGATTTTTTGAAAACAATTCCAGCTGGTCCAGTCCAAGAAACATATATTTGTCCCGCTGAGCCAACTGTTGGTACAGCACCTTCAGTAGTATCACTTTCATCCACACAATTGCCATCTGTATTGTTTATTTTTAAAGCAGTCGACCAAGTAGATCCAAAATCAGTCGATTTGGAAAAACGAATATTTGATTTATCTGACGGATTGCTACTACCATAGACATCAAACTCCGTCCAAGTTACATAAATATTATTTGTAGAATTATCAAAAATCGCCCATTGTTTGTCTTGTGCTTTGGATCCATTAAGTCCCATAAAAGTTCCAGTACTCCAAGTTAATCCGTGATTAGTGGTTTTTTGACAAACAATCCGATCTATCCAACTTCCTGAAGTGGGAGGATTTGATAAATGAAAGAAATAGAAATTATTGTTGTTGTCACAAATTATTGCAGGATCTCCCCAAACACCATAGGCAGAAGTTAATGTTTTTCTTGACCAAGTTGCACCACCATCGTCACTTTTGTAAACATTATTTATATTACTTCCTGCAATAAGTTGATTGGTGTTGGTTGGATTTATACAGATTGATGGTTCTGTTGGATTGTTTACATCACTTATCTTTACATTTAGTTGTCCAAGACATAATGTAGTAACTAATATAAATAAAAGAATGTATATTTTTTTGAAAATCATACGAAGTTTAGTTTTTAGTAAATATAAAAAAAATAGCTACAATTTCTTATAACTATTTAACTTTTAATTGTTTATTAACGCTTGTTTACAAATTTCCAATTACTTGATCCTTCGGATATCTGACTTTATAACTTATTCTAATTTTCCTAGTCTCACTAGGTTTGAGTTGCAATTGCCAAGTTAGAATTCCGGTTTCGGTATTTATTTTGGCACCATCACTTTGCAATAATTCAATTTCAATGGCGGTGTCTGTACTTAACGGGTATTGATCTTTTAGCAACAAATCGATAGTTTCTTTCTTGTTGTTTCTTATAGTGATATCGTAGGTGAATGTTTGTTCTTTTTTGGACGATAAAAATTTAGTTCCTGACTTGTCCACTACTTTTTCACGTTTTATAGACACTTTTTTATCTCGACCCATACTTAAATTTAAAGTATCTGCTGTTTGCGACGGATTAATAGTTGTTTTACCCACATACATACCTTCAAAAATAATATTGGCTTCGCCTGGCAAGAGATTGTATTTTGAATAATCTGCAATTTCTGCCAATAAAAATGCTTCTTTTTCTACTTTTGGCACTGCATAATATTTATAAGATGCTGGAAGTTTGATATCTTTCAGAGCAACGCTATGTACTTTTCCGTTCGAAAGAATATCGTAAGGAATATCTATGTCAAACGAAATATTAAGCTGATTTTCAGCAACGGTTGTATATTGAGAAATTGATTTTTTAACCATTGGGGCAGGCGCAGACTCAACTATCATTTCAAGATTGGCTTCTTTATTTTTTCTTGAAGATTGCAATTGATTTCGTTTATCCATCTGATTCATATAGCCATAAGCATTTTGATTTTCGCCATAGCGTAAAAACCAACTGCTTAATAATGGTGCTTGATTATTCTGATTTGGGTTTCCTGATGACAGGGTTAACTTGACTTTTTTCCAATCGACACCTGTATTTTGAATCACTTGTGCTTTGTACAACATATTGATAGGATCTTTCACGTTTTCGACCCTTAAATCATAAAAAGGAGACCAAGTTGCTGCATTTGAAAGATACGAAATCTCAAGCGGCACATTGCCTGCAACATCGCTCATAACTTGTACAATGAGTTTTCCTGACGATGATTTTTCTTCTTTGTTGGCGTCGATTTCGAGTTTATTACTTAATTTTTGAAGTGTTTCGTTTAGCTTTTGTTCTTTCTCTGAAAGTGTGTTTATATTATTGGTCAACTCGGTATGTTTTGCCTTATAATAATCAACCATTTTCATTAATTCCAACACATTTAATCCAGAATTTACGCCAGAAACTTGCTGGTTTTTATCTAATAAGTCTAATGTCTTTGCTTCAGAATTTTTTGCGTTTGCTACTTTCAATATTTCTTTTTGAACGAGTTTAATACTATCACGTACTTTTTTGATGGCTGGCGATTTGTCATCAATTTCGTATTCTGAAATATAATCGTTTGTAAACTGCACCGAAAGCACTGTTAATGTTGATGGTGCGCCTATTTGAACTGAACTTTCATTCAAATCGTTGGCTACGTTTTTAATCACGATTTCGCTTGTTCCTGCTGGAATTATTGCTGATGCGGTTTGCGAAATTTCGGCAGCATTAAAATAAACAGTTGCCGATTTGACTTTGGCTGTTGTAAAAACTGGTTTTTGTGCTAATGCAATTATTGAAAATAAACTTGATAAAACGAGGAATAATTGTTTCATAATGAATTTTTTAAAATATAAATTTAGGGTTTTTTACCGCTAATTCACGAATTTCTTGTTTAAAATTAGCAAATTAGCGGTAAACCCTTTTTATTTTTCAACCGTATATCCTTTTACTTTTGCAAAAGAAACTATAGAGGTGCTTATAGCATTACCTAAATCATCTTGAGACTTGGTTTTCTTAGCTTCTTCATCAATATAAGCTTGGCGTTTTTTAGACAATTCTCCAATTTCTTTTTGAACCGTTTCGCGCTCTTTGGTTTTTTGGTCAACAATTACCTTTATCTCGTCTTTGGTTTTGTTTTGCAATTCGGCAGGAAGTTCTTCTTTTTTAAGTTTTCCGATGGCTTCTTTGTCATATTTAGCTTTATCGACTAAATCCCAACTGTCATTTTTATAAGCAGACTTAGATTTGCTTACCGCTCTAGCCGCCATATTAGCAGACGAAATCGTTTTGGCATTATCGTCTTCTTTCATTTGGCTGCGTTTTTTTTCATAACCTTTAGACCCATAATTAATATAAGTATTGTTCATTCTATCATTGCATTTAGTAATTTCAACATCATAAGGCGTAACTATATATTGAATTACCTTGTTTGAATCGATGTTAAAAAATTTGCCTTTTCCATAATCGGCGCCATCTTTCCAGTGGGTGTTTACGCCTTCGGTTTGGTTTCCGCAGAAAATAGTGTTGATGTAAATGTCATTTTTCAACGCATCAGAAATGGCTTCTTTATAATTAATGCCACCTTGATTAAAGGCTTCGTTGCCACACACATAAATCAATTTCATATTGTTACTATCTTTTCCCCAAACGAGATTTTTGGTGGCATCTTGAATTACCGCGCCACAATATTCATTACCACCATTGGTTTTTAGCGTGAATAGTTTTTCTGAAATCAAATCTAAATCGGTTGTTAATGGAGCTACTTGACGAATAAAATTGGTCGTTGCCGAAAGACCATCGTTTCCGTATTCGTATAAGCCAATTTCTATTTCGGGAGTTTTACCATTATATTTTAAAGTAGTCAACGTGTTTACAATATTCCAAAGTCGCGATTTGGCTTGTTCTATCAAACCATCCATACTATTGGAAGTGTCTAATAAAAGCGCCACCTGAATTTTGGTGTTGCCATCAGCAGTTGGTTTTTCGATAGCTGAAGTTTCCTCAACATTATTAGCTATTGGTTTAGCGTTTGAATTTTGACAACTTGCCAATGAAATTACTGTTGCTAGAATTGTTGTGATAAAAATTGATGTTTTCATATCTTCTATTTTTTATTTAAAGTAAATTATTTTTGTAAATTCTGAATGTCATTTTCGATACTCAAAATAAGCAAACTTGTAGCCGTACAAAACGCAGGACTTGTAATGCAATGATGACCGTTCCAGCTTCCGTCTTGGTTTTGAATTTTGATTAATTTGCCCGCCATATTATCATACCATTTTTTCCAATCGTTGTCTTTTTTTACCACCATAGATTCGCCCGTTTGAAGAAAACTCAAAAACTCTTCGCCGCCATTGTTTCCAAAACCGTTCATCACATCTTCGCGCATTGCTTTTACTTTTGCCGATTTATACACTTTGTCGGCCACATCATATTCGGCTGCTTTCGCGGCCGGAACTCCTATCTTTTCCAAATTTGCTTTATTTAATTTGGCATCTTTTTCAATTTTACCAGATTTTTTAGCATCATCCATTAATTGTTCTGCTTCTTTGGCTTCTACGGCGCTTCCTCTTACAGAGCTACTTACCGCATAAAGCATGACACCTGCACCGTCATCAGATTTTACGTTTTCGGTATTGGCATCATAATTGCTTTTTTGGTATTTTCTAGCGGCATCAAGTTTGGATTTATTCACTTTTATTTTACCATTTTTCGAAGCTTCTTCCAATCCAGAACTAGCAAATGACGATTGCAAAACACCAGCCCAACCAGCACCGGTAACTTTTCCAGCAGCGTCTGACGATTTTTCTATTTTGTCAACACATATTTGTATAGCGTCTTCAACACGTTTTAGCATTTTCTCGTCTTTTACTTTTGCTACTACTTGATTTAGAAACTGTAATGCTAAAACAGCGTCAATATTTTGACCCAGTTTGCTTTGTATTTGTGTGCCTCTTATTTTGGTAATATAAGCTTCGTCTTTGTTGTTTTCTATTTCGTTTAATAAAAAATTTAAAGCATTTTTTAACGTTTCGCTATATTTTCCTCCATCAATAGAATAACCACAACGGTATAAAGCCATTGCCGTCATTGCTGTTGTTGCAGGATCTGAACTCACAGCGTGCGGATTCATTTCTCCTTGATTGCTGTGTGAACCTGCGCCCCAACCACCATCTTTATTTTGGGCGGCAACAATCCATTTTTCGCCTTCTTCAATTTTTTTAGCATACACATTTTCTGTTTTAGAACTTGCATATCCTTCAACCGATTGTTCGCCCATAAGCGACATAAACACGCAAGGTTTTTCTTCGATGGTATTAGATGCCAATACTTTTTCAGTTTTTACAACATATTTATCCTGTATTGTGTTGTTAGTTTTCCAGGCTAAAGCTGTAAATAAAATAGTGGTGCCAATTCCTAATACTATTGCATTTTGTGATTTCATAATTTCTAGTTTTAAAGGTTTATGAGTCAAAATTATTCAGATATTCAATTCCATTTTTCTACAAATGGTGAAACTGGCTTTTCACTTGGTGAAAGTGTTTGTATTTGCTTTTTTAAATGATTTACTTTACATTGTTAAAATAAAGATTTGAAAATGCGCTTAGTATCATTATATATAGGTTTGATTTTTGGACTGTTATTGCTTCCCTCCGAAGCTTTAGCACAAGATACTATTAGAAAATCTAAAGCAAAAAAAATCTCCAAAATGAGTAAAGCAGCTGAAGAATTAAAAAGTTCTTTAGTTGAAAACGACGAACTCAAAATCGCTATGAGTTATGAAAAATTAGCCGAAGAGTTTAAGAAAAAAGGAGACAATGCTAAAGCTGAAGAATACCTTAAAAAAGCGCAAGCCATTTATGCCCGAAAAAAAATAGCGTCTAGTAATGCAGTTGTAACTAGAGGTTTGGCAAAAACACAAGAATCGCAAAATAAATATGACGATGCCATAAAGAGTTATGAAGCTGCGGGTGCTATTTCTGATAAAAAAAGTGAAGAAAAAATAAATTATAATGATGCAGAAAGACTCAAAAACGCCTCCAGCCCAAAAGCACAAGCTGTTTTAGCCAAACAAAAAATCGAGATATTAGAAAAAGACATAAAAGCTGAAAAAGAAGAAGTTTCAGACGCTTATAAACAACAAGCTGAAGCCAATTTTAAACTAAAAAATAGCGACGAAGCAATTCAGAATTATAACAAAGCCATTGGTTATGCCAAAGATAAACCTGACGAAGTAATAAAAATTAAAAACGAAATCGCCAAGGTTTATGTAGCCGAAAATTCCTTTGAAAAAGCCATCGCCATAAACGAAAAGTTGCTAACTGACGCACAATCTACCAATGATTTTGATACCCAAATAACACAACTGCAAGAATTGTCTTCAATCTATTTTAAGCAAAACAAGACTGAAAATGCCTTATTAATGCTTAAAAAGGCTTACGCTATTGCTAACAAAACGGGTAAGACATCCGAAGTTAAAACAACCGTAGCAAAACTATTGGAATATTACAAAGCCAACAATAATGATAAAGAAAGTATGGCTTTGTATGATGATTTTTTTAAAAATTTTGATCAATTAATTCAAAAAGACACCACGCTAATTGACGCCAAAACCTTTCAAGTTACCGAAGAAAAAATACGTCAATTAGAAAAAGAGAAATCATTGAAAGATGAATTAATAACTCGAAAAAACAAATTCAATTATGTTTTAATTGGTTCAATGGCATTGCTATTATTGTTTTTAGGATTTATAGCAAAAGCATTGTTTTCGATTAAAAGAAAAAATAAAGAAATTGCTTTACAATCGTTGCGAAGAGAAATGAATCCACATTTTATTTTCAACAGCTTGAATAGTGTCAATCAATTTATTTCGGAAAATAAAGAATTGGAAGCAAACAAATATTTAACCAATTACTCTAATCTGATGCGAAATATGATGGAAAATTCCAATCGCGATTTTGTAACATTGTCTAGCGAAATTGAGCAGTTAAAAAAATACTTAGATTTAGAACATTTGCGTTTTCAAGATCAGTTTAATTTTGAAATTATTATTGATGAAAATCTCGATACCGAAACTACTTTAGTGCCTAATATGATTGTTCAACCACATCTTGAAAATGCTATTTGGCACGGTTTACGTTATATAGAAAAGAAAGGATTGTTGCTATTAAAGTTTCAGGTTAATAGAGGGAAATTAGCGGTGATTGTTGATGATAACGGTATTGGTCTAACAAAAAGTCAAGAGCTTAAAACATTTAACCAAAAAGCTCACATTTCTCGAGGAATGAATAATACCAATGAACGAATCGCCTTGTTGAATGATTTGTACAAAAAAGAAATTACTTTTACTATTAGCGAAAAAAAATTACCAGAAACAGGAACAATAGTAGAGATTAATTTTCCGTTGATGGATAAAATATAGATGCAAAAAATAAAAAGTGTTATCGTTGAAGATGAAGTTGCGGCTCGGGAAGTGCTCAAAAATTATTTGAGTAAATACTGTCCGCAAGTAGAAGTTATTGGCGAAGCACAAAACATCAAAGAAGCCGTTCCGTTGTTGCATGATTTGCAACCGCAACTGGTTTTTCTAGATGTCGAAATGCCTTTTGGCAATGCTTTCGACGTGCTTGAAGCCTGCAAAGATTTGCAATTTGAAACTATTTTTGTAACTGCTTTTTCAGAATATTCACTCAAAGCTTTAAACCAAAGCGCCGCTTATTATTTGCTCAAACCTATAAGTATAGAAGAGCTGATTGTTGCAGTAAACAAAGTACATCAACAAGTTCTGAATCACGAAATTTTTAATAGAAACAAAATTATTGTCGAGAATTTTAGAGAAACTAAACCCGAAAAACAACAAGTTATTTTGCCAACACTAGAAGGTTTTGAAGTGGTCAAAATGGAAGAAATAATTCGCCTTCGTGGCAACGGAAATTTTACGGATTTGTATCTTCAAAACGGCAATAAAAAAATGGTTTGCAGGTTTTTAAAACATTTCTCAGAGATTTTACCACTACCTTTTTTACGAGTGCACAAATCACACATTGTTAATTTGAATTTTGTAAAATCATACAATAAAGGCGGTTTTTTGACACTAAAAGACAATTCAGAAATTGAAGTTTCTCCCACTTATAAAGAAGAGTTTTTGAGAAATTTCAAATAACCTTACTCAAACATAGGCTCTTCCACAATAACAGTATCTCTAAAAATAGTGTCTTTCTCCCTAAGATGCAACAAATGTCTAGCTCGACCAGATATGTAAATAGGTGTTTTTTGCCCAATGGTATCATCAGGAGTTAGCAAACCACGACGAAACATAATTTTACTGATAAATTCTTGATGCCTGTCGGCTTTTGATTTTTGATTTCCCAAATCGTCAAATTGTTGCATAAATTTTTTAGGTTTTGGTACAATCGATGCTAGGAATAAGCATTCTTTTAGTGTTAAGTCGATAGGTTGTTTTTGAAAATAAAAAGCAGCGGCTTCGCCAATTCCGTATACATTTGGTCCCCATTCAATTACATTAAAATACACTTCGAGCATACGTTCTTTACTCGCAATTCGGTTATTTTCTAGAATATAAACCAATAAAATTTCTTCCAATTTTCGGGATAGTGTTTTCTCACGTGTTAAGAAAACATTTTTGACCAACTGCATACTTATAGTGCTTGCACCACGAGCAAATCGTTTGTCTCTAATGTTTTTTACTATCGATTGTTTAAATGCTTCACTTACAAAACCACGATGAGACATAAACGATGGGTCTTCGGAAGTTAAAACACATTTTTGTAAATAAGGCGAAATCTGAATAAGAGGAGTGTAAAAAGAATTTCCTGAACCCACTAAAACAGAGCGTTGTCGTTTCCCATTTTCTATAGCACTATATACAAATTCTGAATTTAGTTTATTTAGATTTGCCTCACCATATTTTGTAATTTTTAGTCCGTATTTATTAAATTTGCTATCAAAAACTAATTTCCAAGGCTTGTCTAAGTTAACTTTAAAATCTAGTTTATAATCAAATTCGCCTTCGGCTTCCATTCCTTGAAAGTGTGAAAACAAACCTTTGGGTAAAGAGTTGATGAAATCCTGAGCTTTCATTTTTGGGATAGTCGCTTTTAGGGTATAAACCTTATCGCTTTCTGTATTATATTCAAAATAGGGATTAAATCTTATGTCGTTAAAAATCACTTCAGAATCTTCGGTCACACTTATAAAATCTGATCCTAAAAGTAATTTAAAATTAAAAATTGCTTTTTCAAAAACCACATCTTTTTTAGAAATTCTAGAATTGTTGACGGTGAAATTTTCTACAGATGTACTTCCATCAATATGCAAATCACCAAAATCAGTTTCAATGTTGTCAATTTTTAAATGTAGGTTGTCAAAACTTGTAGGCAACTTGAATTTTTCATCAATATAAGGTAATCTAATTTTTGTAGTATCATTGTTTTTTATAATCAAATCAGCAATTTTACTTCTTGGATTAACGAGTCCTTTGATGCTCCATTTTTGAGTAAACGAATTGGTTTGTACATTAAGCAATGTTTCAAATTGCTCATTTTTTAGCGTCAAAACATCCGTTTTAAAATTAACTTTTTTGCCCATATCATCAAATCGAAAGGCAAAGTCATTGATCGTAATGTTTTCTGGAACTAAGTTTAAAACTTTTGAAATCAGGTTGTAGGCTAGATCTGCATAATCTTTTTTTTCTTCTGTTTCAGTGGTTTGTTCTTGGGTTTTTTTCTTAAAAAAAGAAGCGAAATTTTTTCCGTCTTTATTCTTTATCAATTGTATAAAGCCTTTGTCGAGTTTTAAGTTTTCGAGTTGAATATCGCCCGAAATAATTTTAAATAAATTGACTTTGGTTTCTATTTTATCAATCGAAAGTAGTGTGTCTGCTTGTTTGGGAATTAGATTTATTTGTGTCATTGAAATTTCTGACAATCCAATAAATTTAGCTTCTTTTATAGAAAAATCACAATCATATTCTTGAGCAAATTTGGTTTCAGCTTTACTAACTACTTGCTGTAATATGGTGTTTCGAAACAAAAAAAGTACGATAATAAGCACCAATACAATCGAAACTGAAATAAGAGTAAAGCGTAAAATTTTTTGTTTTGTGATTCTCATTTTGTTTATAAAAATTAGTTCAGCGAAGCTACTAAATTTTCCACTTCAATTTTCTGCGCTGCATATTTTGTTTGTAAAATAGAATTTTCACCCATTTTGCTATAATAATCATTTGCTTTGTTGGCAAAAAAAAGCTTCTGGTGTTTAGGAACATCTGGAATTTGAGGATACATTTTATGAAAAAGTATCTCGTAATAGGCTTGCCATTCCCGTTCGTTTCTATCTTCTACAAAAGCACCAATCACCTTTTGAGTTACGTGAACCATTTCGTGAGCGATGAGATTGAGCATCAAAATAAATTCAAATTCAAAAGTATTTTCTGGAATTCTAATAATTTGTTGTTCGCCAAAAGTGCCTTCGGTAGTCATTAATATATAATCGGCTTTTGCTTTTTCGCGCAATTCGAAACCTTTAAAATTTGGGTGTTTTATTCCATATTGTTCTACAACATAATTTGCAGCTTGAATGGTTTCTCCAAGTTCGTGAAAGGTTTGTATGTTTTGAAGAATTTCTGAATAGGGTTTCATAAAACTATCGATTTTTAACCAAACAACTCACTTACTATATCTTCAATTTTCGCTACCAATCGAATTTTGATTCCTGTATTTTTCAACGAAATTTTATTGTATTTGGATACAAAGATGGTCGAAAAACCTAATTTTTCTGCTTCTTGAATGCGTTGATCCACACGGTTTACAGGACGAATTTCGCCCGAAAGTCCTACTTCGCCTGCAAAACAATAATCTTTATGTATAGGAATGTCTTCGTTTGATGATAATATGGCAGCCACAACTGCCAAGTCAATAGCGGGATCATCAATTGAAATGCCACCTGTGATATTGAGGAAAACATCTTTGGTACCCAATCGAAAACCAGCTCGTTTTTCTAAAACAGCAAGAATCATATTGAGCCTTTTGGCGTTATAACCTGTGGTACTTCGTTGCGGTGTTCCATATACTGCTGTGGAAACTAAGGCTTGAATCTCTATCATCAATGGTCGCATTCCTTCTAAGGTTGATGCAATTGCCGTGCCTGATAATTCTTCATTTTTATGCGAAATCAAAATTTCTGATGGATTGGATACTTCTCGTAAACCAGAACCTTGCATTTCATAAATGCCTAGTTCTGCAGTCGATCCAAAACGATTTTTTAGGGAACGCAGAATTCTATACACGTGATTTCGGTCACCTTCAAATTGCAATACGGTATCCACCATGTGTTCCAAAATTTTTGGACCAGCAATGCTTCCGTCTTTGGTGATATGACCAATTAAAATAACTGGAACGTTCGTTTCTTTGGCAAATTTGATAAGTTCTGCAGTGGTTTCACGAATCTGAGAAATACTGCCTGGGGAGGATTCAATATAATCAGTGTGCAAGGTTTGAATCGAATCGATAATCACGATTTCTGGTTCAATTTCTTGAATTTGGCGAAAGATATTTTGAGTTTTTGTTTCCGTCAGAATGTAGCAATTATCGCCTTTTGGTGTAATGCGTTCGGCACGCATTTTTATTTGCTTCTGACTTTCTTCGCCCGAAACATAGAGGGTTTTATAAGGTAATTTCAAAGAAATTTGAAGTAAAAGTGTACTTTTTCCGATACCAGGTTCGCCCCCCAGAAGTATTAATGATCCGGGTACAATTCCGCCTCCTAGAACCCGATTCAATTCGCCATCACAAGTATCCATTCGGATTTCTTGAGTGGAATCGATTTCTTTTATTAATAACGGTTTAGAAGCTTTTTTAACTTCGGAAGTTTCAGGTTTCCAAGCCGCTTTTTCTTCTTTTTGAATAATTTCTTCTACTATTGTATTCCATTCTTTGCAAGCATTGCATTGTCCTTGCCATTTGGAATATTGTGAACCGCAACTTTGACAAAAAAACGACGTTTTAACTTTTGCCATTATTTTGGTTTTTGCTCTTCAGTTGGCGTTTCAGCAGGAACTTCGCTAGGAACTTCAGTTGGTGTTTCAGTAGGAACTTCTTCAACTACAGCTTTTCTATTGCCTTTTATTTTCTTAGGAAGTTTGCCTTTTATTTCTTCAGCTTTGTTGAGCATCATATCTTTTGTTAAATCCCCAATTTCTTCTTTTATAAAGGCGTTTTGATAGTTTTTTAGAGCACGAGGTAGCTCATTTCGTTTTTCATAATACATAGCCATATGGTAGTCATACATCATTGATTTAGGATATTGTTGACCAGATATTTGTGCTAATTGTTCAAATTCAGTATACGCTTCGTTTTTAAGAATTGCGGTTTCAATTACTTTGAAATCACTCAATCGAACATTCATCTTTATTCCTAAAGCTTTTTCAATAGTATCATATTTATTTTTTAAATAATCAGCATAACCTTCTTTTAAGACAACAATTTTATCATTGTATTCAATAGAAGATATGGGTTTGTACACAGAGAAAATTTGATACAAAGCATTTGGGATTGCGTTTAAAACTAACGAATAGTGCGAAGCGTTTTTAAAATCGTCGAACTTGTAATTCAACATTGGATTTTTTACTGTTTTAATATTAGCATCTAAAGCTTTTATTTTTAACTGAAATTTTTTTAAATCTCCATCGGAAGTGGCGTGGTAGTAGTATACTGGTTTTTTGAAAGCAGACAATCTTGCCGCAATGCGTTCTTCCATACCTGTTGCTAAATCTGGACTTAACGATATGTATCCGTTAAATAATGGAATGTCTTTGTATAGAAAAGTATTTAAAAAACCCGCAGTTGAATCTAATCCAGCTATAATTTTAAAATTTGAAACAGGGTATTTTTTTTCTAAATGAGGAAGTAATTCACCGCCAATAAACTCAAAAAAAGCACCCCCTTTTTTAACAGGCAAACCAGAAGCGCCGTCAATTTCAGAGTCGTCGTAGCGTTCTTCGTTTTTATTTTGATTAATACCTACAATAATTACTTCTGGAGTGTCGTCCCAATAGTTTCCGTAAGCAATATTTCCTTCGAATGGTTTGAATAGGTATTCGCTGTCTAATACAAGTACTAAAGGGTATTTTCTTTCTGAATCAGCTTTGTAAGAAGCAGGAAGCTTAACTGTTATTTCCCGGGTAGAATTTAACTTTTCAGAACGAATTCGCTCGATGGTTTGCGAGAAAGTTACCGTTGAAAATAAGAAAACTATGGATAAAACTGTGTTTTTCATAATGAGTAGGTTGCCGTTAAAAATTCTAAAGCCAAGGTACAAATTTATTTGTTTCTACCCACAATTGGCAAAACTAAAAAAGCAATAACGCCAAGTACAACTGTAATAAGTAGTTGTGAGATCCACACAATCCAGCCAAATGCATTTCCGGCTTCGATAGGAATTTTATACAAAAATAAAATTTCAGCAATTAAAACTGGGAAAAATCCAAATCCACCATTAGTAAATGTCATCGTTAATCCTCCTATTACAAATGCCACAATTACAGTTGATAAACTTATTGATTTTGTAGCTTCTAATGAAAAGATTACCAGATAAAACATTAAAAAGTAAGACAGCCAAATGAGCAATGTTAATCCTAAAAAACGAAATTTATTAGGCATTTGATACACACTTAAAACCCCTTCTTTTAAACCTTCAAATTTAGATTTTATAAGTATTACAAATTTCCAAGTTGAATATTTGTAAATTAAAATAGCAGCAACAAATCCTACGCATCCTATAACAGCAACTAAAATTAGTTTTTGTACTGGAATGTGTTGTAAAAGAAATGTTTTAAGGGTTTTGAACTCTAATAGTAAAGCAATAGCTATAAATGTTAATAGAAGAAAGAAATCCACAATTCTTTCCGCAATAATTGTCCCGAAGGCTTTGTCAAAAGGAACTTCTTTGTATTTTTTTAGAACTAAAGCCCTGGAGATTTCTCCAGCTCTAGGTACAGATAAATTAACAAAATAAGAAACACTAACCGCTAAAAAATTAATTACAAAACCAGGATAACTTCCTATTTGTGCCAAAGTATATTTCCAACGATAGGCTCGCAACGCATAGCTAAAAATGGCTAAAAATAAAGACCCTAAAACATAGTTGTAATTTGCAGAAATAAAATAAGTTTTCATTTGCGCTCTTTGCACATCTGAAAACGAAGCATAGGTGTAATAAGTTAATCCTGCCCCAAGTAATATTGGAATCAGGACACTCGCATAAGTACCTATTTTATTTTTCACAATTTAAGTAAGTGAATTGTCATTCTCGTTAGGAAATACCAACCACGGTTTGAATGTTTTTGCTTTTTCAAAATCCATTCTAGCATAGGACATAATGATGATAACATCGCCTTTATGAACTTTACGAGCCGCTGGTCCATTGAGGGTAATTTCGCCAGAGTTTTTAGGTCCTTTTATAGCATAAGTCTCAAAACGCTCCCCATTGTTTATGTTTACAATATTTACTTTTTCGCCTTCAATAATGTTTGAAGCATCAAGCAATGCTTCGTCAATGGTTATGCTACCAATATAATTCAAATCGGCACCTGTGACTGTAACTCTGTGTATTTTAGATTTTACTACTTCTATTTGCATGGTACAAAGGTAATTATTTTAATGAAATGTTATCTATCAATCTTATGTTGTTCACAAAAACGGCTATAAAAGCACGAAATTTTTTATTCTTATTTTTCTTTTTACATTTTAAAAGTGTGGCTTCATCAGCAATTTCAAAGTATTCAAGGGTAAACATTTTTTGTTTACCAAATATTTTTGTGACCCAATCCGTCACTTCTTTAGCACTTTTCGTGCCAAAAAGTTTTTTAGCTTCAATAAGTGTTTGATAAATAAATGAGGCGTTTGCTCTTTCATTTGCCGCAAGGCGTTCGTTTCGGGAACTCATTGCAAGATTGTTTTCTTCTCTATAAATTTCACAACCTATTATATTTACTGGAATATGGTGTTTTTGAACTAATTTTTTAATAATGGCTAATTGTTGAAAATCTTTTTCACCAAAATAAGCATTTGTTGGCTGTACAATTTCGAACAATTTTTTCACAATGGTTCCAACACCGTCAAAATGTCTTGGTCGGTGTTTGCCTTCCATTTGAAATTCCAAACCATCGAAATCAAAAGAATTTGAGATGGTTTTTCCTTCATATATATCATCAATTTCAGGAGCATAAACAATAATACTTGAGTTTAGATTTTTTATTTTTTCTATATCACTTTCAATAGTTCTTGGGTATTTTTTTAAATCTTCAGGATTATTAAACTGAGTAGGATTTACAAAAACACTAACCACAGTAACGCTGTTATTGGTTAAAGATTCTCGCATTAATGACAAGTGTCCTTCGTGCAATGCGCCCATAGTAGGTACAAAACCAATGGTGTTTTTAGCTTCTAGTAAAGAGTTCAAAAGCGGTTTTAGTTCACTTTGTTTGTTGTAAAAAGACATTTTCAAAACATTATAATTCCATGCAAACTTACTATTTTAGTCGTAATCTGCATAAATTTTTGTAAATTTGCAGGATTTCTATACTGTAAATAAACAAAGTTAAAAATATGGAGGATAAAAGGATTTTATATGTATCGTCCGAAGTAGTGCCCTATCTTGCTGAAAATGAGGTGTCTTTAATGTCATACGACATACCAAAAATGATAAACGATCAAGGTGGACAAATAAGAATTTTTATGCCACGTTATGGAAACGTAAACGAAAGAAGACATCAATTACATGAAGTAATTCGTCTTTCTGGAATGAATCTTGTTGTAAACGACGTTGATATGCCGTTAATTATTAAAGTGGCATCCATACCAAAGGAGCGTATTCAAGTATACTTTATTGATAACGACGAATATTTCAAACGAAAAGCGACATTTACTGACGAAGAAGGAGTGCTGTTTCCAGATAATGATGAGCGAGCTATTTTCTTTGCTAAAGGAGTAGTTGAAACGGTCAAAAAACTCAATTGGGTTCCAGACATCATTCATGTTCAGGGGTGGATGGCTGCAATGCTACCTATATATATGAAGCATTTTTATAAAGACGAAGCGTTGTTTGCAGATACAAAAATTGTAACATCGGTTTTTAATCAATCTTTTGATGGAAGTTTAGATGCTGGAATGAGTAAGAAAGTTCAGTTTGATGGCATTCCTCAAGCGGCTATTTCAGAACTAGATATTCCGACTTTTGAGAATATTATGATGGCATCAATCAATCACTGTGATGGGGTTGTTATAGCATCAGAAAACGTTTCTTCAAATTTAACAAAATATATAGAAGCTTCCAAAAAACCTTTTTTACCTTTCGCCACCAAAGATAAGTTTGCAGAAGCTTATACGGAATTTTATAAAAATCAAATATTAGGTTAACATAATGAAGAATACCATTTTTTTAAAAAAGCTATCAGTGGTTCTGATCGCGTTGCTTTTTGCCTCTTGTGACAAAGATTACAATAGTTTAGGTTCGGATATTGTAGGAAACGAAAATTTTACTTTTGAAAACGAAACCTTCGATGTGATTTCGTATAATCAAGGAGTAGGTGCCGTTGAAACTGGAAATCTTGAAGTAAACTCGTTAGGAATTCGCAACAGTGCAATTTTTGGAAACACAAAAAGTAATTTTGTAACTCAATTATCATTAGCGACTTCAAAACCTGTTTTTGGAGCAAATATAGAAATTGACAGTGTTATTTTAAGTGTACCTTATTTTAGTAAAGAACTTTCTACTGAAACTAGTGGACGAAAAACCTATAAATTAGATTCAATATACGGAACTGCTCCAATAAATTTGAAAGTCTATGAAAACGGATATTACCTTACTGGAAACGATCCAAGTTCAAGTCTTCCTAAAAAGTATTATTCAAATCAAGATTCCGATTTTAATGGTCTTAAAATAGGAGCTTATCTTAATGATTTTACCGATATTAACATCAGTGACAATATTCCACCAGAAAACATAGGTTTTACACCAGACAAAAGAGGATTCGTGAAGTACAAAATAAAATCAGAAACACAATTAGTTTCTGGAATTAATTATGAGATAAAGCACACACCAACTACTGATGTAGAATCTAGAGCTGTGCCAAGTATGAGGATGCATTTGAATAAAGTATTTTTTAAAAATAAAATCACCGATGCGCTTTCATCAGTACTTGATAATAATAATGCTTTTCAAAATCATTTTAGAGGTTTGTATTTTGATGTTGACGATGCTTTAAGTGGAACGATGATGTCCTTAAATTTTAATAGTGGTACAGTTACTGTTTATTACAAAGAAGATAAAATAACCGAAGTAAAAACTGGAACTGTAGTTACAAAAAGAACAAACGAACGCCCAATGAAAACCTTGGTTATGAACATGGCGGGTAATAAGGTCAATTTATTAAAAAACACAAACCTCTCTGCGGATTATACTAATGCACTTGCAACTTCAAATCGTGTAGTTGGGGATAAAAAACTTTATTTAAAAGGAGGAGAAGGATCTAAAGCCTTTTTAGAAATTAAAGATTCAGACATTGCATATTTAAAATCAAAAAAAGTTTTAATAAATCAAGCTACCTTAACATTTACTATTGATAATAGCGCTATGATTAATGAAACGGAACCAGAGCGAATCTATGTTTTTGACGCGGACAATAATAGAGCTCTTTTGGATTACGTCTTTGATCAAACACAAAACGTAACCTATCCAAAATTGAGCAAATCCATACACGATGGGATTATAACCAAAAACTCGGAATCGGTTAAAAAAGGAATAAAATATGTAGTCAATATTACAGAACACATAAATAATCTTGTAAATAAAGACTCTACAAATGTAAGATTAGGAGTTGTGTTAACGGAAGGAATCAATTTATTGGGGAATGGGTTTTTAAAAACACCAGTTTCTGATCCAACTACTACAAATCCAAACAGAAAATTCGACAGAATCCCTAGAGCAACAGTAATGAGTCCATTAGGAACTGTTTTGTTCGGAAGTGTCCTGTCTACAGATCTAGATTTTGAAAAAAGAATTAAATTTGAAGTTTATTATACAAAACCTAATTAGTAAAATATGTGTGGAATTGTCGGATATATAGGTTATAGAGAAGCGTACCCAATTGTAATAAAAGGATTAAAGCGATTAGAATACCGTGGGTATGATAGTGCTGGAATTATGCTTTATGATGGGAATCAACTTAAAATTTCTAAAACAAAAGGGAAAGTTATTGATCTTGAAGAAAAGTCTTCAAAAGAGATTACTATAAATGGAACCATAGGGATGGGTCATACTCGTTGGGCAACACATGGTGTTCCAAACGATGTCAATTCACATCCACATCTTTCCAATTCAGGAAATCTAGCTTTAATTCATAACGGTATCATTGAAAACTATGAGCCCTTAAAAAAAGAATTAATCAAAAGAGGTTATGTTTTTAAATCGGATACAGATACGGAAGTATTAGTAAACCTTATAGAAGATGTTCAAAAAACACATACTCTTAAACTTGGAAAAGCAGTTCAAATAGCACTAAACCAAGTGGTTGGTGCTTATGCAATATGTGTTTTTGACAAACAAAAACCAGACGAAATTGTTGCAGCCCGTTTAGGAAGTCCATTAGCAATAGGAATTGGAAAAGATGAATTTTTTATAGCATCCGATGCCTCTCCATTTATAGAATATACTTCAAACGCTATTTATCTTGAAGACGAAGAAATGGCAATTGTAAGATTGCATAAACCAATGAAAGTTCGTAAAATTAAAGACGATACTTTAGTTGATCCATACGTTCAGGAGCTTCAAATGAATTTAGAGCAAATTGAAAAAGGGGGTTATGATCATTTTATGATTAAAGAAATCTACGAACAACCTAATGTGATTAAAGACACCTATCGCGGTCGTTTGCACGCTAATGAGGGCTTGATTAAAATGTCAGGTATTGAAGATAATATTGAAAAATTTACTAATGCACAACGAATCGTTATAATTGCTTGCGGAACATCTTGGCACGCAGGACTAGTAGCCGAATATATTTTTGAAGAGTTTACAAGAATTCCTGTGGAAGTAGAGTATGCCTCAGAATTCAGATATAGAAACCCAATTATTAACGAAAAAGATGTGATAATTGCGATATCACAATCTGGAGAAACCGCTGACACATTAGCGGCAATAAAATTAGCGAAAGAAAAAGGCGCATTTGTTTTTGGAGTATGTAATGTAGTTGGATCATCAATTTCAAGAGAAACACATGCGGGAGCTTACACTCATGCGGGACCTGAAATTGGAGTAGCTTCAACGAAAGCATTTACAACACAAATTACCGTATTAACTATGATTGCTCTTCGTTTAGCGAAAGCGAAAGGAACTTTAAGTACATCGGATTATCACAGGTATTTGCTTGAACTGGAAATGATTCCTGAAAAAGTTTTGGAAGCATTAAATACTAACGATAAAGCAAAAGAAATTGCGGCTGTATTTAAAGATGCAACGAATTTTTTATATTTAGGGCGTGGATACAATTTTCCAGTTGCATTAGAGGGAGCATTAAAATTAAAAGAAATATCATACATCCATGCAGAGGGCTATCCAGCTGCTGAAATGAAACACGGACCCATTGCTCTAATCGACGAACAAATGCCTGTTGTGGTTATTGCGCCAAAACAAGGGCATTATGACAAAGTAGTAAGTAATATACAAGAAATAAAATCCAGAAGCGGGAAAATTATTGCAGTTGTAACCAAAGGAGACCAACAAGTTCGTGCTCTTGCAGATCATGTTATTGAAATCCCTGAAACTTCGGATGCGCTTTCACCATTATTAACAACAATCCCATTACAACTATTGTCTTACCATATTGCGGTAATGAGAGGTTGTAATGTAGATCAACCACGAAATTTGGCCAAATCTGTAACTGTGGAATAATCAAAAAAGGAACTTTTTTTTATCAAAAGCGAGATTTTCCTCGCTTTTTTTATTGAAAATTTATATTTTTCATTTTTTTTGAATTGATAAAGATTGGTTAATTATGATGCACGCATAGCATTTATACGCGTGATAAATGTTAAAATTTTATTAAAAATCTAAAAATAATTGCTATTTCGCCTTGCTTTATTTGTTAAAAAAAAAAATTCAACCCGAAGTTTTTTCATAACTTTTTATTTTTCTCAAATTTTATTGTATTTTTCCACTCTAAACCAACAAAATTCAAAACGAATGAGAATGTATTTTATTATTTTGTCGTTGTTTTTTTGCGGACTTTCGTTTGCACAAAACACAATTTCAGGAAAAGTCACAGACGCAACAAATCAGCCGATACCCGGTGTTAACGTAACCGTTGAAGGTTCATCAAATTCAACATCAACTAGTTTTGATGGGAGTTTTAGTTTAAAAGTGATTAGTTTTCCAGTAACACTTAGTGCTTCAATGATAGGATTTGGAAATCAAACTCTTGAAGTAACATCAAGTGGACAATCAATTACAATTGTATTGTCTGAAGAATCTACAGCTCTTAACGAGATTGTAATATCTGCTTCAAGAGCCCCAGAACGTCTTCTTGAATCGCCTGTTACTATCGAAAGAATGGGTCTAAAAGACATCAAAAACACAACTGCTGCTACATTTTATGATGGGCTAGAAAACTTAAAAGATGTGCATTTTAACACCAGTAGTTTTTCTTTCAAATCAGTAAACACAAGAGGTTTTGCAACTGTTGCAAACACTCGTTTTATGCAGTTAGTAGATGGGATGGATAATTCATCGCCAGCACTTAACTTTGTACTAGGGAATTTAATTGGACTTTCTGATATAGACGTTGCTAATGTTGAGATTTTACCAGGTGCTTCTTCAGCATTATATGGTGCAAATGCTTTTAATGGAATTATGTTTATGAATAGTAGAAGTCCTTTCACAAAAGAAGGAATTTCAACCTATTTTAAATATGGTAGAACTTCTCAAAAAACGGCAGGAGACAATCCTTTTTATGACTTCGGAATTAGAGCAGCCAAAAAATTCACTAAACATTTCGCAGCCAAAGCAAATTTCTCTGTATTATCTGCTAATGAATGGATAGCTTCTGACGATAGAAATGTTGTAGATGGAGAATTTGATGGTTCAGGAATTGGTCACAATGCAAATATCAATTACGATGGATTAAACACGTATGGAGATGAAGTTACAACTAATATTAAAGGAGTTGGATCTACATTAGCTGGACTAGGATTAATTCCAGTAAGCGCAGTGAATTTATTGCCGAATACAAATGTTAGTCGTACAGGCTATAAAGAATCAGAATTAACAGATAATAAAATCGAAAGTGTAAAAGCTGATTTCTCAATGCATTTTAAGCCTTGGGCTAATGATTTTGAAATTATAGCACAACATAAATTAGGTTTTGGTAATACCATATACCAAGGAGCTAACAGATATGCTATGAAAAACTTCTTTATGGATCAAACCAAATTAGAGGTTAAGGGTAAAAATTTCTTTGTAAGAGGTTACATGACAACTGAAGATGCAGGCGATTCTTATGATATGCGTTTTGCGGCTTGGAACGTGAATAGAAAGTGGAAAAGTGATAGCACTTGGTTTGGAGAATATGCTGGGACTTACGTCCAAGCAACTTTGGCAGGGCAAACACCACAAGTAGCTCACTTGCTAGCTAGACAAAAAGCAGATACAGGAAGATTTTTGCCAGGAACTTCACAATTTCAAAATGCCTTAAGCGAAGTTACTCAAAATGCCGATTTGACAGAAGGAGCAAAATTTAAAGACCAATCTAAATTGTATCACGGTGACGCAAATTATAACCTAAAAGATTTAATTTCTTTTGGAGAAATTCAAGTTGGAGGGTCATATAGAAGATATGTTTTGAATTCAGAAGGAACAATATTTACAGATTTTGATGGACCATTAAAATATGATGAATATGGTGTTTACACACAATTTCAAAAGAAATTTGCTGATGATAGAGCAAAATTCACAGGGTCTGTTCGTTACGATAAATCTCAAAATTTTAATGGAAGCGTTTCTCCAAGATTGTCTTTAACCTATACAGCAGGAGCAAACAAGCAACATAATTTTAGGGGTTCATACCAAACGGGTTTTCGTAATCCTACAACTCAAGATCAGTATATTGGTCTAGATCTTGGACCATTCGCATTAATTGGATCTGCTCCAGAAAATTTAGCTCGATTTGTTGAAACAAGAGCAGTTAGTGTTGCTGGTGATGCATTGCCAGGTGTTGATTCAACTGTTTCTTTATCAGGAGTAGATGCCTATAATAATTCTTATGGATTGTCTTCAGTGCAAGCATTTTCTGCTGCGCCTAAGAGCACTCCTGCTGAATTAGTAGCGGCTGCTTCTTTGTTAAAAGTAGCAACAATAGGTTTAGTAAAACCAGAACAAGTTCAAGCAATTGAACTAGGTTACCGTTCAATAGTAGAAAAAATGTCTATTGACATTTCAGGTTATTATAATATTTATAAAGATTTCTTGAGTCAAGAAAGAGTAATTACACCATATTATGGAAACGTAAAAACAGCTTTTGATTTTACAAATCCAGCAACACTTTACACATTATCTGCTCTTGCAAATGGCGATAGACGTGTTTATCAAGTATATACAAATTCAGAAGCTAAAATTTCTTCTGCTGGATTTGGAATTGGTTTAACTAGAAAAGTAATTTCTAATTTTGAAGTAGCAGTAAGTTATAATTTCGCTGATTTTATCTTTGATGAAGCTTCTGATCCGGATTTTGAGCCAGGTTTCAATACACCGAAGCACAGAGTTAAGGGGTCAATAGGTAATGATAAATTATTTAAGAATTTCGGATTTAATACCAATGTAAGATGGAATTCAGAATATTTATGGCAATCATCATTTGCAAATGGAATGGTTCCTGAAAACGTAGTTTTTGATGCGCAAATAAACTATGCAATACCAATGTTGAAATCTGTAGTTAAACTTGGTGCAGCAAATTTAGGAGGTAAAGATTATATACAAGTAGTTGGAGCAGGTTCAATAGGACAACAGTATTATGCTTCTTGGACTATTAATCCTTAATAAATAAATAATTAACTTTATATAAAGAATTATGAAAAAAAATATAAAATGGCTATTTTTAGCTTCTATAAGTTTAGTTGCCTGTAGTGACGATGATGTTACTGTAGTAGAAGTCCCTGTATCTGCGGGAACTGCAAATTTTTCAAAATACATTGCATTGGGAGATTCTTTTGCAGCAGGATTTAGTGATAATGCTTTATTTATTAACGGGCAAGACAATTCATATCCATCTATTCTTGCTTTGCAGTTTGCAAATGCGGGTGGAGGAGATTTTAGCGTGCCATATATGACGGATAATATTGGAGGATTTTCTTCTGGAGGAACTCAAATAGCAATGTTTGGACCAAGGCTTTATCTAAACGGTCAAACCCCTACACCAGTTTCAGGAGTTTCAGGAACGGATATTAGTACTAAATTAACAGGTTCATACAGTAATTTAGGTATTCCAGGAGCAAAAAGTTTTCATCTAGTCACACCAGGTTATGGTAGTGCTGCTGGAAACCCTTATTTTGCAAGATTTGCTTCTGCAGCAAGCACTACGGTACTAGCAGATGCATTAAGTCAAACTCCAACCTTCTTTTCATTATGGATAGGCGGTAATGATGTTTTAGGCTATGCGACTTCTGGTGGTGATGGATCAAATCCAATAACACCATTAGCAACTTTTGATGCTGCATACAATGATTTGACAACTCAACTCTCTAGTGGAGGTAAAAAAGGCGTTGTAGCTAATTTACCTTATATAAATTCATTGCCATACTTTACAACCGTTCCTTTTAATCCTTTAACATCAAAGGTTTTAGGTGCTGGAAATGTAGCTGTAGGTGATGCAACAATAGGGCAATTAAACAGTTTGTTGTACGGGCCATTAAAACAAGCGCTTACAGCTTTTGGAGCTGGCGAACGAATTAACCTGTTGTCTACAACAAGCGGTAATCCATTGTTAATCAAAGATGAATCATTATCAAATTTATCCGCTCAATTAACAGCAGCATTTACACCATCATTAGGAGCTGCAACAGCAGCGTTCTACGGTAGCGTTTTTGGTCAAGCTAGGCAAGCAAATAATACTGACTTGGTGCTTTTGCCTACTCAATCTGTAATAGGCACAGCTCCAGTAGGTGTTCCATCTCCACTAAATAAATTTGGCATTACATATCCATTACAAGATAAACATGTATTAGTGCCTACTGAGGTTGCTGAAATTAAAGCGGCTACAGATTCTTATAACATCACAATCAAAGCAGCAGCTGATACCCATAATTTAGCTTTTGTGGATACTAAAGCGGTTATGGATAGATTGGTTTCTGGAGGAATTGTCTCAAATGGATATACAATGACATCAACATATGTTACAGGAAACTCATTTTCTCTTGATGGAGTTCACCCTGGAGCAAGAGGTTATGCATTAATAGCAAACCAATTTATTTTAGCTATAAACGCTAAATATGGTTCTACTTTCAAAGGCGCAAATTTAGGAGATTATCAAATCTTATACCCAGCTTCTTTTTAAAGACTATAAAACAGAATCAAAACCACCTTCAAAAGAGGTGGTTTTTGCTTTTCAATCAAAATTTTTTAAAAAAAACATTTATTTTAGAAATTCATTAAAAAACATTTAAAAAAAATATTGATATTTTATTTTAAAAAATTATCTTTGCACTCTGAAAATAGACATATTTTCTACAAACACAAATAGCTATTTAATAAATACATAAGCATGTCTAAAGTAATAGGAAAAGTTGCGCAAATCATTGGACCAGTTGTCGATGTAATTTTTAACACTGAAGGTGTTGAACTTCCAAAAATTTATGATTCATTAGAAATCACTAAAAAAGATGGTACAAAACTAGTATTAGAAGTACAATCTCATATTGGTGAAAACACCGTTCGTACCATTTCTATGGATTCAACAGATGGTTTAAGCCGTGGTTATGAAGTAGTTGGAACAGGAAACCCAATCAAAATGCCAATTGGACCAGATGTTTACGGACGTTTGTTCAACGTTATTGGTGACGCTATTGATGGTTTAGGTGATTTACCTAAAGATGGTGAGAATGGAATGTCTATTCACCGTCAAGCTCCAAGATTTGAAGATTTAGCTACTTCTTCTGAAGTTTTATTTACAGGTATCAAAGTAATCGATTTGATTGAACCTTATGCAAAAGGAGGTAAAATTGGATTGTTTGGTGGTGCTGGAGTAGGTAAAACAGTATTGATTCAGGAATTAATTAACAATATTGCCAAAGGTCATGGTGGACTTTCTGTATTCGCAGGAGTCGGAGAAAGAACACGTGAAGGAAATGACTTGCTTCGTGAGATGTTAGAGTCGGGTATTATAAAATATGGTGACGATTTTATGCACTCTATGGAAAATGGAGGATGGGATTTGTCTAAAGTTGATAAAATGGGAATGAGAGATTCGAAAGCGACTTTCGTTTTCGGACAAATGAATGAGCCACCTGGAGCAAGAGCTCGTGTAGCTTTATCAGGATTGTCTATCGCAGAGTATTTCCGTGATGGTGCTGGTTCTGATCAAGGGAAAGATGTGTTGTTTTTCGTTGATAACATCTTCCGTTTTACACAAGCGGGTTCTGAGGTTTCAGCACTTTTAGGGCGCATGCCATCTGCTGTGGGTTACCAACCAACATTGGCTACCGAAATGGGTGCAATGCAAGAAAGAATTACGTCTACAAATAAAGGATCTATTACTTCAGTACAAGCGGTTTACGTTCCTGCTGATGATTTAACCGATCCAGCTCCAGCGACAACCTTTGCTCACCTTGATGCAACAACAGTATTGTCTCGTAAAATTGCTGAATTGGGTATTTATCCAGCAGTTGATCCATTAGATTCTACTTCTCGTATCTTGACCCCACAAATTTTGGGTGATGAGCATTACGATTGTGCACAAAGGGTTAAAGAAATTTTGCAAAAATACAAGCAATTACAAGATATTATCGCAATTTTAGGTATGGAAGAATTGTCTGAAGAAGATAAATTATCTGTATCTCGCGCACGTCGTGTACAACGTTTCTTGTCACAACCTTTCCACGTAGCTGAACAGTTTACTGGATTAAAAGGAGTATTGGTTGATATTAAGGACACCATCAAAGGATTCAATATGATTATCGACGGTGAATTAGATCACCTTCCAGAAGCAGCATTTAACCTTAAAGGGACTATCGAAGAAGCTATCGAAGCTGGAGAAAAAATGTTGGCGGAAGCTTAAAAAAATTACGAATTACGAATTACAAATTAAAGTTTGTAATTCGTAATTTGAAATTTGTAATTATATAATTATGATTTTAGAAATAGTATCACCAGAAGCCACTTTATTTTCGGGAGAAGTTACATCAGTAGCCGTTCCAGGAGTAAATGGTGAGTTCCAAATGTTGAATAATCACGCACCTATCGTGTCGTTATTAAAACAAGGAAACGTAAAAATTATAGGTTCAAACTTTAAAATTGCTAAAGAATTTCAAGCAAAGTTTAATAAAGTAAACGAACAAACGTATTGGTTGGCAATAACTTCAGGAACATTAGAGATGAATGGAAATAAAGTTATTGTTTTAGCGGACTAAAATAATTTTAAATAAAAAAAAGCCAAACAGAAATGTTTGGCTTTTTTTTATAGTAATTACACTATTTTAATAATTTTTACACTAATTTTTTAGGATACTAATAAATGTTTCTTCTGCTTTTTTGATTACGAAAGGAAAAACCATTCCAACCATCACTACTTCTAAAAATGTAATACCATCTGTGTTTTTAGAATCGATACATTTTAACATACTGTTTTGTAATTTTTTTACCATTTTAAAATAAATTAGGGGTTAACAAATTTTAATGATTATATCTCAAATGTAAGATAATATATGACAAAATGCATATATAATCGATAAAATGTATAAAAATACATAAAAAATAGTATTTAGATTACAAATATTATTTACAAATCTTATTTTTTTAACTACTTCATTGTTAACAGACTAAGGATTGATTTAAATTTAGATTTAAAATATGTATATAAAATCAACTCTATTAGTGGAATTTATAGACTCACAAAACCACAAAGTAATCAGCACTAAAAAAAGTAAAAACATAATTCGCTATATTTGCTTAAACAAATAAGTAAGAAGCGTTAGATAATATCTTTTAAAATAATTATGAAAACCAACCATATTAAATATTACAGCTTACTCTTTTTAGTGTTTTTTACTTTTTCAAATTTCTGTAAGATTAAAGACAAAGAAGCAAAGGAAATAGATTGCGTAATGTTATTAGTGAATGCAAAAACTAAAAAAAGTATAAAAATTTGTGATAAAATAATTGCTGATAGAGTTGAGTTTTATTTGGGCGTTGCTAAATCAATTGATAGAGAAAATCAAGAGCGTGGAGAACAACCTTGGGTAGTTATAACTTATGATGGTTTGGTAATTGAAATGCAAGATGATTTCATAAAAAGCATTACTATAACGAATAAAAAGTGGAAACTAAATGCCTTTACAATTGGCAGCACACTTGAACAAATAGCGGCGAAACATGAAAGAATAGAAAGTAAATATAAAAATGATTTGCATTACAAAATCAAAGATTCAAAAGGAATTTTATTTGCTGAAGTAGATCCAGATAAAAAAGTTAATAAAATAGGAGTTGTATTTCATTAAATCGAAATTTACAAAATTTCAATTTGTAACTTTGTCGCTATGAATTTCCCAATACAACTTCAAGATAAACTTGAGTATCGTGAGCAAAAAAATGCCTTGCGAAAATTACCTTTTGCTAATAATCAAACAGATTTTTCGTCCAACGATTATCTTGGATTTGCAAAATCAGAAGTTATTTTTGACAAAACACATCAACTTTTAATTGATACTAATCATAAAACAAACGGAGCAACAGGCTCTAGATTAATTTCTGGAAATCATAGATTGTATGAAGAAACAGAATGTTTTATTTCTCAATTCCATCAGTCAAAAACAGCTTTAATATTTAATTCAGGTTACGATGCTAATGTGGGATTCTTTAGTTCAGTTCCACAACGAAATGATGTTATATTGTATGACGAATTGTGTCACGCTTCCATTCGTGATGGAATTGTAATGAGTAATGCCAAATCCTATAAATTCAATCATAATGATTTTGAAGATTTAGAACGGTTGATTGTCAATTTCAATGGCAATTCCAAAAACTCAATAGTTTATATTGTAACAGAAAGTGTTTTTTCAATGGATGGAGACACACCACGCGTAGAAGAATTATGCCAATTGTCAGAAAAACACAATTCCTATTTAGTGATTGATGAAGCACACGCTTTGGGAGTTTTTGGGGAAAACGGACAAGGTTTGGTTCAAGAATTTCAGCTTCAGGACAGAATTTTTGCACGGATTGTAACTTTCGGAAAAGGACTAGGTTGTCATGGAGCAGCTATACTCGGAAGTCAAGAATTGAAAAATTATTTAGTAAATTTTGCTAGAAGTTTTATATATACGACAGGGCTTTCACCACATTCGGTTGCGGCTATTTTGGTTGGGTATCAAGGATTGAAATCCGAAAAGGACGCTATTAGCAAACTTCGAAACAATATTAATTTTTTCAATCAAAAAAAACAAATGTTAGGTTTGAAGCCTCTGTTTGTAAGGAGTAAATCTGCTATTCAATCTGCTATAATCCCTGGAAATGAAAAAGTAAAAACCATTGCCAATCAATTGCAAGAAAAAGGATTTGATGTCAAAGCAATACTATCTCCAACAGTTCCTGAAGGTCAAGAAAGATTACGTTTTTGCTTACATAGTTACAATAATCAAGAAGAAATTACGGAAGTATTACGATTGTTGAGTACATTTGTATTTTAGCCCAGAGAACTCGATAGCAAAACAATAAAATCCTGTTAACTTTGCGGTTAAATAAAAACTATGAAACTATTTATCACTGGTATATCAACCGATGTAGGCAAAACCATTGCTTCCTCAATTATTGTAGAGGCACTCGAAGCGGACTACTGGAAACCTATTCAAGCAGGTGACCTAGACAATTCAGACAGTCACAAGATTAAATCTCAAATCTCAAATCTCAAATCCAAAATTTTCGGAAACAGTTATCAATTAAATACGCCAGCAAGCCCACATTTTGCAGCACAAATTGACGGAATTACTATCGATTTAAAAAATATCATTGAGCCAAAAACCAAAAATCATCTTGTAATTGAAGGTGCTGGAGGACTTTATGTTCCGTTAAATGATACCGATTGCGTTATCGATTTAATCCAACCCGATTACAAAGTAATTATTGTTTCCCGTCATTATTTAGGAAGCATAAACCATACTTTATTGACAATTGAGGCTTTAAAATCAAGAAATAGTAACATTGCAGGAATTATATTTTCAGGCAATGAAAACAAATCGACAGAAGAAATTATTCTAAACAAAACAGGTGTTAAATTAATTGGAAGAATAGATCAAGAACCCTATTTTGATAAAAATGTAATTGCTGAATATTCTGATTTATTTCGGGAAAATCTACTAAGTTTATAATAAATCAAAAATCAACATTCGTTAATCAGCAATCAAAAATCTAATGACACTTTCTGAAAGAAACCAAAAACACAACTGGCATCCCTATACCCAACACAAAACCGCTCAACCCGCAATTGCCATTACAAAAGGAGAAGGCGCATTACTTTGGGATGAAAACGGCAAAGAATATATCGACGCCATTGCTTCTTGGTGGGTGAATCCGTATGGGCATTCTAATAAATTCATTGCCAATGCTATTTACAAACAACTTACCACTTTAGAGCACGTTTTGTTTGGAGGATTCACGCACGAACCAGCGGTTTTATTATCCGAAAAGCTTATAGAAATTTTACCATCAAATCAACAAAAAATATTTTTTTCAGACAATGGTTCAACCGCTGTTGAAATTGCGATTAAAGTAGCAATGCAATATTTTTATAACAAAAATGAAAAAAGAGCCACCATAATTGCTTTCGAGAATGCCTTTCACGGTGATACTTTTGGAGCTATGGCAGCAAGCGGAATTTCATTTTGGACTCAAGCTTTTCAAGAATCATTAATACAAGTGATTAGAATTCCAGTTCCAACCATTGGAAATGAGAAAGCAAGCTACGATACTTTGGGGGAAATTATAAAAAACAATGATTGCGCCGCCTTTATTTTCGAACCATTAGTACAAGGAGCTGCGGGAATGGTGATGTATGAAGCTTCAGCATTAGACAAATTAATTTCAATTTGTAAAGAAAATAAAATTTTTACCATTGCTGATGAAGTGATGACAGGTTTTGGAAAAACAGGGAAAAATTTTGCCTGCGATTATTTATCCCAAAAACCCGATATGATGTGCCTCTCCAAAGCGTTGACTGGAGGTACAATCCCGATGGCAATTACCACATTTACTTCAGCAATTTTTGATGGTTTTTATGACGACGATATCAATAAAGCCCTGTTTCACGGACACACCTTTACAGCAAATCCAACAGGTTGTGCCGCCGCTTTGGCTAGCATCGAATTGTTGCAAACCAGCGAAATGCAAGACAATATTCAACGCATTCATCAACAACATTTACAATTTCAAGAAAAAATAAAAAAGCATCAAAAGGTGAAAACGACCCGAGTATTAGGAGTAATTTTCGCTTTAGAAATAAAAACCGACTCACAAGCCAGTTATTACGGAAATCTCCGCAACAAACTGTATGCTTTTTTTATCAAAAAGGGTATTGTCCTTCGTCCAGTAGGCAATATTGTTTATGTTTTGCCGCCTTACATTATTTCAAACGAGCAATTGCAAAAAGTATATCAAACCATTGAAGAAGCTTTAGAAATAGTTTAAATTTGTAGCTATTCCCGCTTTCCGTTGCAATCTTTTTGTTTTTAAAGAAAAAACAAAAAGGATTTCCACTACAATCGGGGCTAAAAAACCGAAAAAACGATTACAATTCTCATCATCAGCATTCCAATACATTGAATAAAAGAATCGCCATAACAGCCCTCTCATCCTTTTCTCCTTTAGGAAATCAACCAGAATTAATTTGGAATGAATATTTAAAAAACACGTCATTAATTTTCGAAACCCAAATTGGAAATCAAACTATTCCAGTAGCTAAAATTTCTCAAGAATTAAAAGAAATGGTTTTGCAATTAAGACAATCCGAAAGTAGATACAAAGCGTTAGACAACTCTGTTTTATTTGCCATTTTAGCCTCACGTCAAGCAGTTGCAAAAGCAGGTTGGAGTGCAAATGATAATTTTGGAATCAATATTGGATCTTCCAGAGGAGCAACCGAATTATTCGAAAAGCACCATCAAGAATTCATAAAAACAGGAAAAACCGAAGTTTTAGCCTCACCCACAACAACATTAGGTAATATTTCCAGTTGGGTAGCCCACGATTTGAAAAGTCAAGGACCAGAAATATCACATTCCATAACCTGTTCCACAGCATTACACGCCTTATTAAATGGAGTAGCTTGGCTGAGAGCTGGAATGGCAGGCAAATTCTTGGTTGGGGGAAGCGAAGCACCACTCACACCATTTACAATTGCCCAAATGCAAGCTTTAAAAATATATTCTAAAACCAACGAATGTCGTGCCTTCGATTTAGAAAAAACCAAAAACTCAATGGTTCTAGGCGAAGGAGCTGCGATGGTGTGTTTGGAAATAGATGAAGGGCAACAAGCATTGGCGTATATCGAAGGAGTTGGTTATGCAACGGATATTTTGGAACACAGCATTTCCATTTCTACCGAAGCAGTATGTTTTCAAAAATCAATGGAAATGGCATTGCAAAACAATAAATTATCAGATGTTGATGCCATTGTGATGCACGCGCCAGGTACTATAAAAGGTGATTTGTCAGAATACAAAGCCATTCAAAAAGTATTTGGAGCCACACTTCCATTGTTGACTACCAACAAATGGAAAATTGGTCATACTTTTGGAGCTTCAGGTATGTTGAGCATTGAATTAGCAATTCTAATGATGCAATACAATCAGTTTATTGGAGTGCCATTTGCACCAATGCAATTTCAAAAAAAACCAATTCAAAAAGTGTTGATTAATGCTGTAGGTTTTGGAGGAAATGCTGTGAGTGTTTTGTTGAGTTTGTAGGTAAACAATTGCCTGTATGTTTTTTTTTACCTTTTTTTCAGTCTGAGCTTGTCGGCAATGTCACACTGAGCTAGGCTTGTACTGACGAAGGAAGTATCGAAGACCCTTTTTATTAAAACCACTTCGACAAGCTCAGCGTGACAATTGTGTAGCTTGTTGCGTTGTTGTTATTTACTTTACTGTCAAGTCTGAGCTTTCGGCAATGTTAGTCTGAGCTAGGCTTGTTCTGACGAAGGAAGTATCGAAGACCTTTTTTATTTAAAACCACTTCGACAAGCTCAGTATGAAATTTGTTAGGCTCGTTGCTTTATTGTAAATGTTTCAATGTCACTCTGAGCTTGTCGGCAATGTCAGTCTGAGCCTGTCGAAGACCCTTTTTTATGTTTGCTAATTTATAACCACTTCGACAAGCTCAGTATGAAATTTGTTAGGCTCGTTGCTTTATTGTAAATGTTTCAATGTCAGTCTGAGCTTGTCGGCAATGTCAGTCTGAGCTTGTCGAAGACCCTAACTCCTTCATTTTCTCATACACTAAGCCACTTTCAAAACCTTTTCGCAACATAAAATCGCAAAATTTCTTTTTCTTTTTCAAGACATTATTTTCCCGAATGATTTCCCAATGATGCTCCGCAAGTTTATGAAAAGTTTCAAGATATTCCGCTTCCGATATTTCTTTTAATGCTTTGGTTATGTTGTATGTCGAAATATGTCGAAATTTTAATTCGTTTACAATCCTGATTTTGCCCCAAAACTTAATGCGGTGTTTGCCACGAGCAAAACTACACGCAAAGCGTTCTTCGTTGAGGAAATTATGTTGAATAAGATGCACCACAATAGTATCAACAACCTCAGGAATCATTTTTAATTCCCGAAGTTTAGCAACTACTTCTTGGTGACAACGTTCTTGATAACTGCAATAGTATTCCAGTTTTTGAGTCGCTTCAAGTACGGTATAGGTTTTGTTTGTTGGGGTTTTCAAAAATTAACTTTTTAGTAATGTGGTTTTAGAAATTAATTTAGATAAAGGATGTTTTTTGTTTGAATGTAACTACTTTTTTACAATACCTGTTTGGCGTTGTAATTAAATGTATTTAAAACTCAAATTTATGAAAATTAAATCACTAATAATAGTGATGTCATTCTCAAAAATAAAAGAATAAAAAACCTTCTTTAGACAATAAAAGATATCTTAACGCTAATTTTTGCTTTTCATCGATTTAATACTTATTTAATGGTAACTAAATCTACAAAATGATTTTTATTTGTAATTTTATCAACTTAAAATAAATTATAATTAAAGTTATGAAAATTAAATTACTTATAATAACAATGCTGATTTCGACGATGAGTTGGGGGCAAATATTAACATTTGAATTTGCAGGATTAGTTGGAAGTGAAACTTCTGCTAGTTCAAATTTCAATAATGCAAACTTAACGGCTTCAACAATAACTCGTGGTGCTGGTTTAACGGCACCCGCAAATGGAGATAGATTTAATGCCACAGGATGGTCATTAACTTCAATTGCAAATGCTGTTTCTGGCAATGATTATATGGAGTTTACTATTACTCCAAATGCAACTTATCAATTTAATGTTAATTCTGTTGTTATTAGTTTACAAAGATCTGGTACAGGACCAAGTGCTATAGTTTTAAGAAATTCTTTGGATGGTTACACAACAAATTTGGATACTCAATATCCAATTATTGATAATACATCCACACAAACCTTCACATTTACTTTTTCGCAAGCAAATTCGACAACCCCTGTAATATATAGACTCTATATGTTTGCAGAAGTAGTGACTGGAACTGGGGGCCCTGGTGATTTTGCTGGAAATGATATTATAGTTAACGGAGCAGTCACCCCAACCTGCACACCACCAGCAGACCCATTAGGAACAATTTCTGGAACAACTCCAGCCTGTAATAGTACAATTTTAAGTTATTCTGCGCCAAGTGCATCTTTATATTGGCAAACAACACCAACAGGAACATCGATTGCAAACCCAACAACAGCATCACTTCCAGTAACTACCTCTGGAACGTATTACGTAAGAGCTTTTGATGGAACGTGTTGGTCAACGGGGAATGTTTCATACATTGTTGTTGTAAACACAACTCCAAGTATTACTGTACAACCAAACAATGTTACAATAAGCAATGGTAGCAACGCATTGTTTTCGGTAACAGCAACAGGTTCAGGACTAGCCTACCAATGGCAAGTTGATACCGGTAGTGGTTTTGTTAATTTAACTAATGGTGCGCCTTATACTAACGTGAATACTGCAACTTTAAATATAACTACTGCAACAGTAAGCTTCTCAGGTTATATATACCGTTGCGTGGTTTCATCTGTTAGTTGTACTTCTGTAAATTCTAACAGTGCAACCTTAACAGTAAATCCTTTTGTAGCAACAGGAACAACATTTAAACCTGGAGATTTAGTTTTTGTTGGATACGATTCTCGTTTTGGAACTGGTGGTACTTGTGCCACAACGCCTGCTAATGATAAGTTTTATATTGCTACACTTGTAGAAATAATTCCAGGAACAAGTTTTATTGTTGCTAATTCACGATATGAATCAGGCGCAGCCGCAAACATAAGAACAGATCGTTGGTTTGGAGCAGGTAGCGATCCTTATGAGGATCCAGGAACCCTTACTTTTACTTGGAATGGTCCAGGGAATATTAATGCGGGATCCGTTATCAGTTTTGTGTCTACGGCTTTATTCACAGCTTCGGCTTTAGACATAAGCGTTAATAATATTTTAGAGCCTAATTTAACACATATAGGAGGTGCTTATTCATGCAATATATCTGCTGGTGATGCAGATCAAATTTATATTATGCAAGGTACATTTACAGCCTTTGGAACAATAAGCACACCTACAAGATATAGTACTTTTGCAGGTCGTGTTTTGTATGGTTTAACCAATGGATCCGCTTGGATTCCCATTACTTCTGCCGTTTCGGCGGCAACAACAGGTGGTGCTACTAGACAATCTAGATTGCCAGATGATATTGAATGTTTTAATATAGAATCAGTTGCAAACTTAGGTGTCAGGTATTATAGAAACGATGCTTTACATACTGGAACAAAAAATCAAGTATTAAATTCTTTGATTAATGTTGGCAATTGGACAATTCCAGCCAATTCAAATTGTCTTGATGTTGTAGAGGATTTCACTGGAGCTACAAATATTGCTGTTGGTGAAAATTTTATCATAACTGTTGGAAATCCTGATGGTACTTGGACAGGAAACACTAGTACTGATTGGTTTGTGTGTGGCAATTGGGAGGGACTAACTGTGCCTAAATCTTCTGACGATGTATTTATTCCAGATGTAGTTAATGAGCCAACAATTGGCGCATCTCCTTCAAAATTTCCATTTGGTGCTTTTTCAAATAATATAACTATTGACAATGCAAGTTCACTAACTATGAACAACGCATTGAGTTTGTTAAATTTATATGGAAACTGGACTAACAATGCGGGTAGTGTCGCTTTCTCTGAAGGAAACGGTACAGTTCATTTTAATGGAACTTCACCACAAATAATTAACAATGTTACTCCTGAAGGCACTGAAACATTTCACAATGTAGTTTTAAATAATAATTTTAACACCAGTGTTTCTAACGATATTATCGCCACAGGAAATCTAACCATAAATGCTGGAAAAACAGCCACTATTGCTACTGACGATTTTTTTGAAATCACCAATAATTTCTCTAATAATGGGACATTAAACATTTTAAATAGCGGTTCACTCATTCAAATAACGGACGGCACAACAACAGGCGCAATCAATATGCAGCGAATAGCTAAATTAAAACTGCAAGATTATACCTATTGGTCTTCACCAATTTCCACATTTAATGTTGAGAATATTTCTACAGGAACGCCTGCCAATTACCTTTGGAAATGGTTGCCTACCGCTTCGAATACTGTGGGTAATTTTGCGCTTGGAAGCACGGGTAATTGGGGCAATATTTCAGGAGCAATGACTGTTGGTGAAGGGTATATAGTTAGGGCGCCAAACGGGTTTAACAATACTACAACTACAGATTTAACAGTTAGTTTTGGAGGCACTTCAAATAATGGACTGTATACTCCAACTATTACAAGAGGAACATATACAGGGGCAAATTATACAGGTAATTTTAGCATTCCTGTAACAAGTAATGATGACAACTGGAACTTGTTGGGTAATCCATATCCTTCAGCTGTAGGTGTTAATGCTTTCTTGACTGCAAATTCGACTAAGATTGATGGTTTTGTTAAAATATGGCCACACAGTACTATACCAAATACAGGAAACACAGATCCGTTTTACAACAATTTCATATCAAACTACAATGCTTCAGAATATATTACACTCAATGGAACAGGAGCTACAAGTGGTCCAGGGCTAAAACAAGTGATTGGTGCAGGGCAAGCTTTTTTTGTTTCAATGCTTGATTCGCAACCCGTAAGTGGTTCAACAGCTACTTTCAATAACGGAATGCGTAGCAGAGCTTTCGAGAACAATCAATTTTATAGAGTAGCACATAATAATAAAAACAGCGCACAAACAGAGAGCGCTATTGAACACAGAATCTGGCTTGATTTAGTATCGTCGACCGATACTTCAAGAATGCTTATAGGATATGTGCCAAATGCAACACAAGACCGCGACCAAATGTTTGACGCTTTTACGGACTACAAAAACAGTCAAAACTTATATTCATTAATTAATGAAAATATATTTGCTATTCAAGGAAGAAGCTTACCATTTGTCAACACAGATCAAGTGCCTTTAGGATTCAAAGTTCCCACTAATGGAAGTTATACCATTGCTGTTGGAGCAGTCGATGGTTTGTTTTCAGGGAATGCACAAATGATTTATTTAGAAGATAAACAGTTGAATGTAATCCATAATTTATCAGTTGCACCATATCAGTTCACAGCCAATCAAGGTATAGTAAACAATCGTTTTGTCTTGCGATATACGGATGCCGCACTGAGTAATTCTGATTTTGATTTGTCAACGAATCAAATAACTGTTTATGCCTCGAATGATGTTGTTAAAATTGATTCCAA
>NZ_JANOQD010000116.1:0-52148 GCF_031422135.1 Flavobacterium sp.
GAACACGGTATAGTTGGAAATAGCATCTTAAAAAGCACCAGTAAGCCTCCTTGCCCTGACTGTAGTATGAATGAAAAAAGACTTAGACTGAGCATTTCACAAGGTTCAGCATATGGTGTTCTTGTTGTTAGAAAAATTGTCAATAATGGACAAGAGGCTATTAAAATTCACATACGGCAAACAAGTAATAATATTACAACATCTCGTGATTCACCAACTCAAATTAATGGTTTGGTATCAACTCCTAGTTATTTAAGTATTCCTAGTGGATACTATATTTTGATAAAACAGTAAATAGAGCTTCTAAACAAGGTAAAAAGCAGTTTTAGAGTACTCCAAAACTGCTTCTATTGATTATATTATAAAATTGTGTACTCAAAACTAAAAGATATGAAAAACTTATTAAAATACCTTATTGTATTAATTTATGCATCTTGCGTTGCCCAAACACCCATAGTCAATATTAAAGATAAAAATGGCACAAGAGTAGATGGAGCCTATTATAAAGACGTAGACAATTTACTCAATCCGTTTGAAGGGGAATATATCTATTCTGAAGGAGGGAAATATTTAAAAATTGTTTTGCAAAAAAAAATTCTTACTAACCACGGGAACTATTATGAAGATTTAATGATTGGAGAATATGAGTACAAAGAAAATAATATTACAAAAGTGAATACGCTTAACAAACTAACTGAAAACTTTCTTTATAAGCGGATGCATAGCATAAATGGAAATAGTATCTTAAAAAGCAGCAATAAACCACCATGTCCTGATTGTGGCGTTGATGAAAAAAGGCTTAGACTCGGTATTCTAGAAGGCGCAGCCTATGGTGATATTGTGATTAGAAAAATTGTTCATAACGGTCAGGACGCTATAAAACTATTCATACGTCAAACCAGTAATAACGTAATGTCATCTCGTAATTCAGGATTAGTTCTAATTAATGGTACGGTATTAACTCCAAGTTATTTGAGTATTCCTGCTGGATACTATATTTTGATAAAACAGTAAAAGTTTTCAAGGAAAATACAAAAGCAGTTTTAGAGTGATTTAAAACTGCTTTTTTTGCTCGTATTTCAGTGTTAATACTGAATGTAAGTAAAAAGTTAAGGCTGAATTTTCAAAACTACAATTTTATACACAACTATAAATTACTATATATGAAATATATTCTGTTAGTTACTTTATTCCATTTTATCAATAACATTTCTGCGCAAAACATTCAAGTTGGAAAAAATTTTCAAAGCCAAAGAGATGACTTTGAAAAGGCTGAAAAACATCTTAAAAATTCTGACGAATTGGAAGCTTTGTATTTTTATCATTATGTTTATTCAATACATCTGAATACTGAAATTGAATCTATTGCAAAAAAAAATTGATTCGCTTCTACCTTTAATTCAAAAAAAAGAAATTCAAAAATGGAAAGGAAAATGGAAGCTTGAGCAACTTAGAACAAATCATTTTGATTATAAGTGCATTGAAATAATGGAAAATAAAATTTTGTTTTATGATAAAAGCGATCTTGATATTCCTTCAAGAATCGAAGACATTAAATTTGTAGCCTATAATCCTCTTGAATTTATTAGATATCCTTTTACGTTGGTATTTAAAAACAAAGAGGTTTGGGAGTTTGGTGCTGAAAAAGTAAAATTTGAAATAAGACTTTTCCCATATTTAAAATCTAGCTCAGATGGCAGAATATACTTATCAATAGACCATAGAGGAATTATGAAAGACCCTGTTAAACGAAAGGAAGCTTTAGCTCGAGAAATTAGGACTTACTATGCACTTGAAGAAAAATAAAATAAATAATGAGGTTTATAATGAATCCTTAAGTATCTTAAAAAGAATATATATCGAAAACAGTGATATATATTCATAAATTATGTAATGATAAAAACCTATTATAGGTGAAAGGGAAAATAGAAATTGAGCCTTTTTATAATCTAACGCCATAATTTTAGCATATTGTAGGAACAATCTAAAACTAATTTCACCCCAAACCAATTCGCACCACATATCCTTCAAAAGTTCTGACATTAAAAACGGTTCCGTCTTCAAAAATCAAATATTGTCCTTTTATACCTGAGAGTTTGCCTGAATAATTTGGCAATTTATCAAGGTTTAAGCTTGTTACTTTTTTTGGATAGTGCAAAACTGGGAAATACAATTGTGTTACTTCATTTTTATTAATATCATAAAATTCTTGCACTTCTTTTGGAATCAAGTATTTTAAACTAGCGCGTTCTTTGACTAAATCAGATTCAGGGACTTCATTCTTAAGCATTTTTTGCCAGTTGGTTTTGTCAGCATAATGATTTTTGAGTGCTACTTCGGTAATTCCAGCAAGATAACGGTTTGGGACTTCAACAATAGGAATCGCTTGAACAGCACCTTGGTCAATCCAGCGTGTAGGAACTTGTGAACCACGTGTTACCCCTACTTTTATCTCGCTTGACAATGCCAAATAGACAATGTGTGGTTGCAATTGCACTCGTTTTTCATAGTCTAAATCACGATCTTCAATATCCAAATGCGCTGTACTCAATTCAGGTTTCATAATCCAATCACCAGCTGATGCACTTCCCATAAAACAATCATAACAAAAACCTTGACGAAAAATCTTCTTCTTTTTCTTGCAATTCAAACATTGGTAACCCATAAACTGAATTTCAATAGTTTTACCCAACAATTGATTTACATTCAAAAAATCAGTTTCAAAAATCAAGTAGTATTGAATAGGATTGCCTATTTCAGTTTGCATTTTGGTTAAAACACCTTCATATATCATTTGGGAATTGAGATTTAAGCGTTAGGATTTTTAAATTTTTTGATTACTTTTGATAACGATGTAAAGTTATGGATTTGAATGCAATTTTTTCAAATCAAATGACGACTATCTAAAATTTAATATTTTTAATCAAAAATGTCATTACCAATAATTAATTCGATTGCCTCTTGGGTTTTGAAACAGCGCATTCATCAAATTGAGCTGTTTTTAAAATATCCAAATGAAGTACAAGAAGAATTGTTGATGGGTTTGATGAAATCAGCTGAAAATACCATTTTAGGGAAAGAATATGAGTTTGAATCTATAAAATCCTACCAGACTTTTAAGGAACGAATACCCATTTCGACTTATGAAGATATAGAACCATTTATTGAACGAACCCGAAAAGGTGAGCAACATGTGTTTTGGAACGAACCTATAAAGTGGTTTGCAAAATCTAGTGGAACTACCAATGCTAAAAGCAAATACATTCCTGTAAGCAATTCAGCATTAGACAATTGTCACTACAAAGGAAGCAAAGATTTGTTGTGTATGTATTTGAACAACAATGAAAATTCGCAACTCTTTACGGGCAAAAGTTTACGTCTAGGTGGAAGCAAGCAATTGTACGAAGACAACAATTCTTTTTTTGGAGATTTGTCTGCAATTCTAATAGATAATTTACCTTTTTGGGCAGAATATAGTAGCACACCGAGCAATAAAACATCGTTGATGAGCGAATGGGAAACCAAGCTTTTAGCCATCATAAACGAAACTAAAATCGAAAACGTGACTAGTTTTGCTGGTGTGCCTTCATGGATGTTAGTTTTATTAAACAAAGTGCTAGAAGAAACGAGTAACCATAATTTATTTGAAGTCTGGCCTAACCTTGAAGTTTATTTTCACGGTGGTGTGAGTTTTGATCCTTATAGAGAACAATATAAAAAAATACTACCCAGTTCAGATTTTAAATATTACGAAATTTATAATGCTTCCGAAGGATTTTTTGCCATTCAAGATCTGAATAATTCAAATGATTTATTGTTAATGTTGGATTATGGAATTTTTTATGAATTTATTCCAATGGACGTTTTTGGAACTGAAAATCAAAAGTCAATCCGATTGTCAGAAGTCGAATTGAATAAAAATTATGCCATTGTTATAACTACAAATTCTGGGTTGTGGCGTTATTTAATTGGTGATACGGTTCGTTTTACATCCTTGAATCCGTATCGAATTCGGGTTACGGGTAGAACCAAACATCACATTAATGTTTTTGGTGAAGAATTGATGGTTGAAAACACAGACAAAGCCATTGCAAAAACCTGTAAAATCACCAATGCGGAAGTTATTGATTATACTGTTGCGCCAGTATTTATGAAAGACAAAGACAAAGGAGGTCACGAATGGATTATAGAATTCAGAAAGCAACCCGATAACATAGCTCATTTTACCAAAACACTAGACGAATCCATTCAAGCCATAAATTCTGATTATGAAGCCAAACGTTATAATAATATGACTTTAAATCAGTTGACTATAAATGTAGCAAGAAACAATCTTTTCTATGATTGGCTTAAAGAAAATGACAAACTGGGTGGACAACACAAAATTCCAAGATTGTCAAATAATCGAGATTATTTAGAGCAATTATTGTCTATTCAAAACGGATAATTTTAAAGATAATAAAAATCGTGTAAAATAAATTGTAACATTTTTTGATTCGATGAGTCTTACTAAAAATCATCATAATCAAGAATTAAAATGAAATCACTTTTTTTAACGGTATCACTTCTAGTGACATTCTTTTCTTTTGCACAAGAAAATCAAAACATCAAAACCGAACAAGATACTGTTAAGTCAAAAATCAATTCGCTCGACGAAGTAGCTATTTATGGTAAAAGAAAGCAATTTCTAAAAGTAGAGTCTGACAAAACTACAGTCAACGTTAAAGACAATGCAATGCTAAACAGTGGAAGTAGTCTCGATGCAGTAAAAAGATTGCCAGGAGTAATCACTTCGCCAACAGGAGGCTTGAGTTTAAATGGTAAGAATGTTCGAATTTATATTGACGGTTCGCCAAGTACTTTAACGGGTGAAGATTTGCAAAATTACCTGTCTAGTTTGCCAGCAAATGCAATCGAAAAAGTAGAGTTGATATACAATCCTGGCGCTTCATTTGATGCCAATTCTAGTGGTTCGGTAATCAATATTGTAACCAGTTCAAAACGGTTAAAAGGAGTTAATGCCAGTTTTAATATGAATTATAATTTTAATAAATACCAAAAACCAAGTCCGCAAATTTTATTAAACGGAAAAGAAAAATCATTTTCTTGGCAAACAATGTTGGGATACAATTATATTGAAAGCGAGGAACGATCTATAAACAGTCAAAACTTTACTTTTTTTAATCCCATTAAAAGTTTAAAACAGGATAATTTCAGAGTCGATACCGATAGAAATTTATACTTCAGAGCAGGAACAAATTTTAAGATTAGCACTAAGTCGAATGTATTGTTCAATTACAATTTAACATCAAGTAACGATAGAAGCGATTTTAGCTCCGCAGTTACAGGCGACATTCCAGATTTTAATAATTCGGGAGTTTCTAAAACCAAAAGTAAAAACAACGAAATCAGTTTGCAGTACAAGACGAAACTGGATACTTTAGGCAGAACATTTGATATGGTGGCGTTTACAAATATTTACGAGCGCAATCCAAACAATAGATCGAACGGTACTGGAAATTCGTTTAATAATTCCACCATTGATTTTGGGTTATTGAATTATTATTTGAAATATGATTTTAATTTTCCATTCAAAAAAATGGATTTATCTATCAATACAGGAGGAAAATACAACACCATTCAAGTCAATAACAACGGGAATTATTTTTCAGACCTATCAAATAGTGCCACAACTTTCGATTATACAGAAAATAATCTAGCGTTTTATGTCGAAGCCAGAAAGAAAATTAAAAAGTTAAACTTAACTGCAGGATTGCGTTTTGAAGATTTTAAAGTAAATCGGGAAGCCCAAACAACAGGAAATCCAAATGATAAAATCAAGTATAACAATGCTAATTTTTTTCCAAATGTGAGTGCGCTTTATGAAATAACAGATAAAATTAATGCAAGTGCTTCCTATTCTAAAAAAATCCAACAACCAAGTTATAGTTCGATAGATCCTAATAACGGCTCGAACAATCAATTCAATGCGGCTATAGGAAACATAAATTTGAAACCTACTTTTTTTGATAATTTTGAAGTAAAACTCTCCGCGTTTGATTTTGTGCAACTTGGTGCAAATTATACTGTTGGGAAAGACGATAGTCGTTTTATATTTAATGCAAAAGACAATGAATTTATAAGCAATCAAACCACACAAGGATTTGATAAAATTAAAACATTTAGTGCTTTTTTCTCTTTCCCGTTACCATTGGATTATTTCTTACAAAGCAAGGAAGAGTTTAACAAACGAATGAATACTATTGATAAAATGAATTATATATTTTTTAATATCAATTATGTAAAATCCAGTATTGATGGGTTTGTCTTGCCATACGGGAACAAAGCAATTACTAACTATAGTGCACAATCTCAAATCATATTGCCTTGGGGAATAACCAACACAATGGTTTATTTTATATTGCCTAGAGGAACTTGGGAGATTTATAAAATTGAAAAACCAATTCAGGAATTTGACATTTCGTTCAATAAAAATTTGATGGATAAAAAACTAAAATTGGGGCTTCACGTTTTTGATGTTTTTAACAAAAATGAAATAAATGCTTTAATAGCAGGAAACAATTTAGATACTAGATTTTATCAAAAACGCGATTCTAGAACTTTCAGAATTTCGTTAACCTACAATTTTGGTAACTTAAAACTCGAAAAAGACAACACAAAAATCGATACGGATAAGGTCAAAAGCGGTGGTGGTTTGATTAAATAAAAGGGGATTTATGACCAACTATAGAAACTATTGATGGTAAAATACATCGAAAGAAATTAATCAAAAACTAAATTTTTAAAGGCTAATCGTAATAGGTTGGTCTTTTTGTTTTGACAGTGTATAAAACTTTGATTATCACGTATTTTTCCAATAATATTTTTTTTATTATTAAAAAAAAACTGTACTTTTACATTTTACATTTTACATTTTAAATTATGAATTATAAATATTGTTTGATTGTTTTTTTATTATTTCTAAATTGTATCCATTCACAAGAAATAAGTAAAAATATTTATGATATAGCTAGAAAAGGCTCTGTTGCAGAAGCAAAAGAATTAATTGTAGCAAATCCAAAGATAGTACTTGAAGCAAACAAAGATGGTTTTACCGCACTAGTGTTAGCCACCTATAGAGGCAATAATGAAGTAGCAAAACTGCTTATCGAGAGCGGAGCGGATATTAATAGTTCTAGCAGTATGGGTTCGCCATTAATGGCAGCGGTGGTTAAAGGAAATAATGAAATTGCAAAAATTTTATTAGAAAAAAAAGCCAATCCAAACCTTGCTGATGCTAATGGAATGACCGCCTTGATATATGCAGTTCAATTTCAAAATGTAGAAATTTTAGATTTACTTTTAAAATATAATGCAAATAAATCTCATAAAGACAAACAAGGAAAAACAGCTTTTGAATACGCTGCTTTTTCTGGAAATGAAAAAATTATTAATAAACTAAAACTAAACTAAAATGAAAAAAATTATTTTATTATTATTAAGTTCAATTAGTTGTTTTGCACAGCAAAAGACAACAGGAGATATAACATTGACTCAAAATTTGGGGGTTATAGCTAATTTTACACTTAACAATTCTACCTCAAAAGTCACGTTAATATTGAAAGGACCTTCTGATAGATGGTTTGGTATGGGAATTGGAGTAAGTGCTGGTTTTGGAATGGCTGCACCTAATGATGTTGTAGTTTTTTCTGATGTTACTTCACCTAAACTTACAGATAGAAATTTTATTGGCTTTACACAACCTGCAATTGATGTAACACAAAATTGGACAATAGTTTCAAATTTAATTCAGGGCTCGGTAAGAACTTTGACATTAACTAGAGATTTATCTACAGGCGACTCTAACGATTATCAAATGCCTTATGCTACCACAAACTCCATAAGTATTGCTTGTGTTAGACCTTCTTCGGCTACTCAAACAGTTGCTCCTCACGGTGGTACAGCTAATGTAGGTTATGCTGCTAACGTATCTTTTTCTACACTAGGCGTAGAAGATTTTTCTTTAAATGCCTCATCAGTATACCCAAATCCGTCTTCTGGGGATTTTACAGTAAGTACTAAAACGGCACTGAATGAAATTAACGTGTATTCACACACAGGAGCATTTGTTCAAACAATTAAAGTAAACAATGCTACTAAAACAAATGTAAAAGTAGACGGTTTGCAAACTGGCATATACTTATTGGAACTAAAAAATGAAACTGATAAATCTTGGAAAAAAATTATTGTTGAATAAATAAGATAATTTTTTGTATTAAAAAAGTGCTATGTAATGTAGCACTTTTTTTGTTTTTAATTATTTTTTGTCGTTTTCTAATGCGCTTCCAACCAATTTTTTCCAATTCCAATTTCTACATCCAACGGAACATCCATTTTAAAGGCATTTTCCATTTCGTGTTTAATCATAGGTTGAATTTTTTCTAATTCAGAGTTGTGAACATCAAAAACCAATTCATCATGCACTTGCAAAAGCATTTTTGATTTCCATCCCGAACCGTCGGGATTCTTAGAGATTAGTTTTTTATGAATGTTAATCATCGCAATTTTAATAATATCGGCAGCCGAGCCTTGAATTGGTGCGTTTACGGCATTTCGTTCTGCACCACTTTTAACCATCATATTGGCTGAATTAATGTCTTTCAAATAACGGCGACGCCCTAAAACCGTTTGAACATAACCGTTTTCTCTAGCAAAATCGACCTGTCCTGACATATAAGCTTTCAGTTTAGGATAACTAGCATAATAGGCATCGATCAATTCAGCACTTTCTTTTCGAGAAAGCGATGTTTGATTGCTTAATCCAAATGCTGAAACACCATAAATAATCCCAAAATTCACCGTTTTGGCATTGCTTCGTTGTTCCTTGGTAACTTCGTTCAAGGGCACATTGAATACTTTTGCAGCCGTCGATTTGTGAATGTCTTCGTTGTTTTGAAATGCTGCAATCATAGTTGACTCGCCAGAAAGTGCTGCAATAATTCGTAATTCTATTTGCGAATAATCCGCAGAAACTAAGGTGTGATTTTCATCACGAGCAATAAATGCTTTTCGGATTAATCGTCCTCGTTCGGTTCGAATTGGAATGTTTTGCAAGTTGGGATTATTAGAGCTCAAACGTCCAGTTGCGGCCACAGTTTGCATATAATCAGTATGAACACGTCCCGTTTTTGAATCGACTTGGTTTGGTAATGCGTCAATGTAAGTGCTTTGCAATTTTACCATTTGTCGCCATTCTAGAATGTCTTTTACAATTGGATTGTCTTTTTCTAGATAACTTAGAATTTCTTCGCCAGTGGCATATTGCCCCGTTTTGGTCTTCTTTTGTTTGGCTCCGCCAATTTTTAATTTGTCAAATAATATGTCGCCCAATTGTTTTGGTGAGGCTAAATTGAATTTCTCGCCAGCCGTTTCGTATATTTTTTGCTCTAAAGCATTGCTTTCTAATGCCATTTCAACTGACATTGCTTTCAAAAATGGAACGTCAAGATTAATTCCTTCTAATTCCATTGCGGCCAAAACTGGAATCAGTGGAATTTCGATTTCATCAAACAATTTTTTGGTTTCGGCTTTGTCAAGAATTGGACTGAAATTTTGCTTTAATTGATATGTGATATCAGCATCTTCGGCAGCATATTCTTTGATTTCTTCCAACGCAACATCACGCATTGATTTTTGATTCTTACCTTTTTTGCCAATTAAATCTTCAATCGATTTTGGAGAATATTTTAAATAGGTTTCTGACAAAACATCCATATTGTGACGCATATCTGGATTGATGAGATAATGTGCAATCATCGTATCAAATAATTTTCCTTTGATTTGAATTCCGTAATGTGATAGAATTTTCAAATCATATTTTATATTCTGACCAATTTTTTCGATGCTTTCGTTTTCAAAAAACGGTTTGAATTTATCGACTAAAACTTGTGTTTCTTCTTGATTTTCGGGAAACGGAACATAGAATGCTTTTCCTTTTTCGTAAGAAAATGACATTCCAACTAATTCAGCATTTAAAGCATCGATTCCAGTAGTTTCGGTGTCAAAACACACCGAAGTTTGGTTTTGTAAGTTTTGCAACAACAATTTTAAACCCAGTTCTCCTTGAATTGTTTGATAGGAATGCTCTGTGTTTTCAAGAGTTGCATAGTTTGAATTCAATTTTACTTCGCCGCTTACTTCGTCAGAAAAACCAAATAAATCGAATTGTTCATCATTGGTTTTTTTGGCTACAACTTTTTTAGCATTGGTTGTTGTTTCTTGAGTTTCTTCAACAGCATTTGGATTATATAATTTATCAAACTGGGTTTTCATTTGTCGAAACTCTAATTCTACAAATAAAGCATCTGTTTTTTCAATATCTGGAGTTGACAATTCATAATCTTTTTCATTGAAAGTTACTGGGCAATCGAGTAGGATAGTGGCTAGTTTTTTAGATAGAATTCCTTTGTCCTTATTTGCTTCGATCTTCTCTTTCATTGCGCCTTTTAGCTTGTCGGTATTGGCTAAAAGATTTTCCATTGAACCAAATTCTTTCAATAATTTTTTGGCCGTTACTTCACCAACGCCTGGTAATCCTGGAATATTATCGGCTGCATCGCCCATCATCCCTAGAAAATCGATAACTTGCTCTGGTCGTTCAATTTCGAAACGTGCCAAAACTTCTGGAACACCCCAAATTTCTATTCCATTGCCCATTCTGGCGGGTTTGTACATAAAAATATTTTCGGAAACCAACTGTGCAAAATCTTTATCAGGTGTAACCATAAAAACCTGATAATTTTCTTTTTCGGCTTGTTTTGCAATGGTTCCAATTAAGTCATCGGCTTCAAAACCTGCCACTTCAATAATGGGAATGTGCATGGCTCTAAGAATTTCTTGAATATATGGAACGGCGATTTTTATGGCTTCGGGTGTTTCATCCCGATGCGCTTTGTATTCTTGGTACATTTCGTATCGATAGGTGCTTCCGCCTTTGTCAAATGCCACCGCCAAATGATCTGGTTTGTCTCGTTTTATTACGTCCATCAAGGCATTCATAAATCCCATAATGGCAGAAGTATCCATTCCAGTAGACGTGATTCTTGGGTTTTTTATAAAAGCAAAATAACCGCGAAATATTAGGGCGTAAGCATCGAGAAGGTAAAGGCGTTTTTGTGACATTTTAAATTAATTTTGACGTAAAAATAAACATTCTAATACGAACAATTTATATTTAAGTTAAAATTTGATTAACACTATTTATTTACCACAAGTTTCTTCGTTATTTTGTGTAAAATTTTATAAAATGATTTTTAGATTTCTAATTCTTTGTTTGCTGATTTTATTTGTGGAGTTCTATGCTTTTCAAGCCATAAGAACAGTTGTTAAAACGAAATGGATCGTGTTCCTTTACATTGTAGTAAGTTTTGTTGTGGTAGTTTATGTTCTTTATTCCGTTATGCAATACGATCGAACCGTGGGACAAACCCAAAAAAGTTTGTTTACAATGGGTATTCTGCTACTTACTTTACTACCTAAATTAGTCATAACCTTTGTATTGTTTAGCGAAGATATTTTCCGTATTGGATCAGGAGTTATTAATTTTTTTATTAATAAGAATGAGATACGAACTGCTTTTTTACCATCCAGAAGAAAATTTGTTTCGCAAATAGGATTGGGTTTGGCGTCAATACCTTTTTTATCTTTAATATATGGAATTGCCATTGGTAAATACAATTTTAAGGTCATCAAACAAAACATATTTTTCGCTGATTTACCAGATGCTTTTGATGATTTCACAATCACACACATTTCAGACATTCACAGTGGAAGTTTTGATAATTCGGAGAAGATAAATTATGCTATTGATTTAATTAACGAACAAAAATCAGACATTTTACTGTTTACAGGCGATATTGTGAATGCTAAAGCAGAGGAAATGCATCCTTGGATTGAAACCTTTAATCGAATTGAAAAACCTGCTTTTGGAAAATTTTCTGTTTTAGGAAACCACGATTATGGAGCTTATTTAGAATGGAAATCAGAGAAAGCTAGAGCGCAAAATTTTATTGACATTAAAGATCTGCACCGTCAAATTGATTTTAAATTATTATTGAACGAAAATGTAAAAATCAAAAAAGGTCAAGATGAAATTGCACTTGTTGGTGTTGAGAATTGGGGAAAACATTTTGGGCAAATGGGGGATGTCATAAAAGCCACAGATGGAATTGAAGCAAAAGATTTTAAAATATTAATGAGTCACGATCCTAGTCATTGGGAAGAAGAAGTGAAACATCACGACAAAAACATCCAATTGACATTAAGTGGACATACGCATGGAATGCAATTTGGGATAGAAATTCCAGGGTGGTTCAAGTGGAGCTTAGCTCAATATGCCTACACTCAATGGGCTGGTTTGTATGAAAATATGGGTCGATATATTTATGTAAATCGTGGTTTTGGTTTCCACGCTTATCCTGGAAGAGTGGGGATTATGCCTGAAATAACTGTAATTCGACTAAAAAAGGGACAAAATGTGGCTTAATATGTCAAAAACACTATATTTGTATCACAAAGTTTAATACTATTTCACTATGTCAAAATTTGGAGAGCTTATAAGTGCACAAGTTCCAGTTCTAATCGATTTTTACACCGATTGGAATGAGTCTTCACAATCGATGCACCCAGTTATTAAAGATGTGGCTGCAGCACTTGGAGACAAAGCTAAAGTAATTAAAATCGATGTTGATAAAAATCAAGAATTAGCAGAGGCACTTCGCATCAAAGGTTTGCCTACATTAATGATTTACAAAGATGGTCAAATGATGTGGAGACAATCTGGAGAGCTAGATGCAAATTCAATTATATCTTTAGTACAAGAGCAAATTTAATTTTTTATTTCCTCAGATAATTTAGGGTATCACATCAAAAGAAAAGCCTTTTTTCTTTAGTATTTCAATCACTTTAGGTAAAGCGTACTTTAGATTTTCAGCTGCTTTTATACTATCGTGAAATACAATTATGCTTCCCGAACTTACTTTTTTAGTTGCATTTTCAATACATTTTTCAGGCGAAATAGTTTGGTCGAAATCGGCTGAAAGAACATCCCACATAATAATTTTGTATCCTAATTTTCGTAATTGTCTAGATTGCTTTGCTTTTATTTTGCCGTAAGGCGGACGGAAAATTCTAGATTTTATAGTTAAAATTTCAGATTTCAGATTTAGAATCTGCTTTTGGCACAATTCAACATTTTGTATGTAGTCGGCTGTTGTGGTTTTCCAACCATTTGTGTGATTGAACGTATGATTTCCTATCGAATGTCCTTCTGAGATTACTTTTTTGAAAATTTTAGGATGCTTTTCTACGTTTTTGCCAATACAGAAAAAGGTAGCTTTACTATTGTTTTCTTTCAAAATTTCTAAAACCCATTCTGTAATTTCTGGAGTTGGACCATCGTCAAAAGTAAGGTATATTTTATTCTCTGAATTTGGAATGTCCCAAACTTGATTGCTAAACAATCGTTTGATGATTTTTGGAGTTTTTATCCAGTAGAATTTCATGCTACAAAAATAGGGCTTTCTAAATTAAATTTCGAAAGCCCTATCTAAAATATTAAGTCTAAATTCTAAAATCACTATTCCATATCTCTACCAAAACGTTCAAAACGCTTGTTGTAACTATTGAAAATTGCTTTTTGCTCGTTGTAGAAAGTATCGTCTTTATGGTCTTTCATAACCATTAATAAACTTCGGTATCTTTCTACATCAGTTAATAAATCTACAGCTAAATCATCTTGATTACTTGATTTCAAGGAACTGTAATATTTCAAATTGTCTTGGTACTTTGCTGCTAATTGTTTTAATAATTTTCGAGCATTTTCTTTTTCGCCTATTTTGTAATATCCAGATGCAAAAGGCTCTACCATAGTATAAAATTCATAATAATCCAAAGGCATTTTTGTTAATGCAAGTTCAATTATTTTTTTAGCCTTATCGTTTTTGCCTTCAATAATGAGTTGATTCATCAATCGGGTCAAGTTGGTTCTGTATGAAATGCTGTTTTTACGAGTTTCTGGATCGTGGTATATTTTAGTGCTTTCTCCATTGCCCCAATCCCATTTCATTACAATTCCATACATCACATCAGAATCGATTCTGCCCATATCAAATGCAGATTCGTCTTTGTTAATAGGTGTTTTTATTGGAACTAATCTATAAATCATACCATCCAGTTGTAAGAAATCTTTCATCCAGATGTAATCTTCATCTGCGAAAGCTCCCGGAGAAAAATAAATAGGACGTTTCCAGTTGTTGTTTCTCACGATATCAAGCATCATCAATCTGTTTTTGTATAATGCATCGCCTTTTATATCAATATCTATATAAGGTACAATTGAATCGTTGTATTTTGGACTTACGACTTTATTCGCAATTACAGCATTTCTATCTACTTGCAATCTCACTTTATTGGTTGGATAAAATTGAATTTTTTGTCCGTTTTTCATTTCTACCAATGTTCTTTCGTCATCACTGGATACAAAATTCATAAATTCATTAATATCTAAACGGTCTTTGGTTTTTTCGTCAAAAACGAGGTAATCCCGTTTTCCATCCACATAATCTTTGTGTGTAAACGAAATGGGAACAGGTTCAGATTCGTACGCTTTTGCTTTCATTTGGTCAATGTACCAATCGGTCATTAATAGGCTAGTGTTCACAATTCGAACATCGGTTCTGTATCCTTCTATTTCTTGTAGGTACCACATTGGGAAAGTGTCATTATCTCCTATTGTAAATAAAATGGCATTTTTCTTGCAAGAATCTAAATAGGCTTTCGCCGAAGCAACCGCAGTTCGTTTTCCAGAGCGATCGTGGTCGTCCCAGTTTTGAGAAGCCATTAAAACGGGCGCAGCTAATAAACAAAATCCAATGGCTATTGGTGCTGCTATTTTAGGCTGGATGTATTTTTTTATAAAATCGAAAATAGCATAAACGCCTATTCCAATCCAAATGGCAAATACATAAAACGAACCAACTAAAGCATAATCGCGTTCACGAGGTTCAAATGGGCGTTCGTTCAAATAAATTTTTAAAGCAATTCCTGTAAATAGGAACAAAGCGAGGAGTACATAAAAGCTTTTTAAATCTTTTTTTGCATGAAAGAAAAATCCAATAAGTCCTATAATGAAAGGCAAAAAGAAATAGGTATTTCTTCCTTTGTTGTTTTTCATATCCTGCGAAAGATTGTCTTGTGATCCCAATCGTATTTCATCAAGCATATTGATTCCGCTGAGCCAGTTTCCTTCAGTTAGTCCATATTCACCTTGCTTGTCGTTTTGTCTTCCTACAAAGTTCCACATTAAATAACGCCAGTACATATATCCAAATTGATATTGAAACATAAATCCAATATTATCAGCGGTTGATGGTTTTTCAACAATCAAATAATCGCCATAAGATTTCAGGAACGAATCGTAGTCTTCAATTTCTAATTTTCCAGAATTATAGTCAGTTCTGAATTCAGAAACAATATCAGTAAGTTCTTTTTCTTCGGAATATTCAGGATTTACAGTAAAGTTTAGTGGATTAGTAAACTTCATATAATTTTCGGCATGTTCTGTACTCCACATTCTTGGCAAAATAGCTTTGTGATTGTCGTCCGTATTTTGTCCTGCATTTATGTAGTTGTTTACAATCACATATTCCCCAGTTTTGTAATCTCTCTCGTAATTTGGTTTTTCATCAATGTAAGGATTATCTTCGTCTAATCCAGCATACGCATCAGAAAATTGTGGACCATAAAACAAAGGGTTTACACCGTATTGCTCTCTATTGTAATACGCTAAAACTTCACGGGCATCAGATGGTTTATTTTCGTTGATAACCGTATTGGCGTTGGCACGAATAGGCAACATCATCCAAGTGGAGAAACCAATCAAAATGAATAAGACGCATAATAATAAGGTGTTGTAAAAAACTTTTCCTTTTTCTCGAGTGTGTTTTAATCCAAAATAAAAAGCAGCAATAATAAGTAAAGTAACCAGTATTGTGCCTGAATCAAAAGGTAGTCCTAAACTGTTAACCATAAATACTTCGGCTGTACCAAAGAAAGTCATAGTCCAAGGCAATAGCAACTTGAATATAAAAAGCAAAACAGCTACTACGACTATGTTTGCAATGATGAAACTTTTAAGTGTAATGTTTTTATAGTTTTTAAAATAATATAAAAAACCAATGGAAGGTATAGTTAATAACGCCATAAAATGCACTCCAAAAGACAACCCTATTACTAGTGATATAATAAGCAACCACTTATTGCCTCTTTCAGTATGCATTTCCTCTTCCCAGCGTAATCCCAACCAAAAAAGTAAGGCAATAAATAAAGATGCCATAGCGTACACTTCAGCTTCAACAGCGTTAAACCAAAAACTATCTGAAAAAGTATAGGCTAAAGAACCCACAAATGAACTTCCTAAGATGACAATAGCATTAGTTTTATTAATCTCTGCAAAACCAGAAACTATCTTACGTAAGATCATTGATGTAGACCAAAACATAAACAAGATGGTAAAAGCACTCGAAAACACAGACATCATATTTACCATTAAGGCAATATGTTGTTTGTCCAAGGCAAACATTGCAAAAAAAGCTCCAATCATTTGGTATAATGGAGCGCCTGGTGGATGTCCCACTTCAAGTTTGGCCGCTGTTGCGATATATTCACCACAATCCCAGAAACTCATAGTAGGCTCGACAGTCAATGAATAAACCACAAGCGCAACAAAAAAAGCAAACCAACCAAGGGTTGTATTCCATTTATTAAAATTGAAAGACATATAATTTTAAGGTATTTAATTACAATACAAAGAAACTATTTTTTTGGGTAAACGAAAGAGAAAAATAAAATTTTAATTTTTTTAGTCATAAAACTTGCAGAAAATAAAATTTGTAGTAAATTTGCACTCGCAATAAAGAATTATTGGTCTATGGTGTAATGGTAACACAACTGTTTTTGGTGCAGTCTTTCAAGGTTCGAGTCCTTGTAGACCAACAAAAAAGCTCTCATAAAATGAGAGCTTTTTTTATATAATCTATTTTGCTTTTTCCATAAATTCCTCTGCTTTTTTTACCATATTGTAGCTTCCACAGAAGAATGGTACACGTTGATGCAATTCCGTAGGCTTAATTTCCATAATTCTTTTGAATCCGTCAGATGCTTTTCCGCCAGCTTGTTCTGCAATGAATGCCATTGGGTTGCATTCATAGAGTAAACGCAATTTTCCATTAGGTGATTTCATACTTGTTGGATAAATATAAATACCTCCTTTAATCATGTTACGATGAAAATCAGAAACCAAACTACCAATATATCTTGAAGTATAAGGTCTGTCGCCTTCTTCGAGTTGGCAATATTTGATGTAATCTTTAACCCCTTGCGGAAAATGAACATAATTTCCTTCATTCATAGAATAAATTGTACCATCTTTCGAGAATTGCATGTTCGGGTGCGAGAGATAAAAAGTCCCAATAGCAGGATTTAATGTAAAACCGTTCACGCCGTGCCCAGTTGTATAAACTAACATTGTCGAAGTGCCATATATTACATAACCCGCCGCAACTTGCTGAGTGCCAGGCTGCAAAAAATCTTCAATAGTAACAGGAGTTCCAACAGGAGTAATTCTTCTATAAACCGAAAAAATGGTTCCAACAGAAACATTAACATCAATATTAGAGGAACCATCAAGTGGATCCATTAGAACTACATATTTGTTGTTGTGATTATTGTCTGAACCAGCTACAGTAATAAAATCATCGTTTTCTTCCGATGCAATTCCGCAAACAATTTCACGGTTTATTAAAGTTTGTATAAAAACTTCATTGGCATACACGTCTAATTTTTGTTGGTCTTCTCCTTGGATATTCTGATCCCCAGCGGCACCAACGATATCCACCAAGCCTGCTTTGTTTACCTTGTAATTAACTACTTTAGCAGCCAATCGAATAGAGTTTATAATTCGAGATAATTCCCCTGAAGAATATTGAAAAGCGTTTTGATTTTCGATGATAAATTCACCAAGAGTTTTGTTGCGTGATTCCATTTATATAACGTTGTAGTTGTTTTGGCAAATATCGTTTTTAATTTAATATGAACAAACAAAAAGGGTATTACAAAAAAGTTATTTATATTTGTTCCCAACAATTAAAAAAATGATACTTATGAGAACAAAGTCAATATTAATGGGGATTTTACTGGCGTCAATTGTTTCGACTTCTTCAAATGCACAACTTAAACTAGGAGATAAAGCTATTGGAGCATTAGGTAAAGGAGTTAAAGGATTTACATTTAGTGATGAAGAAGCCGCTTCGATGGCAAAAGCCGCAGTAGATCAAATGGATAAAGAAAATCCTGTTGCTGGTGCTAAAGATAAATATGCCATTCGATTGAACAAATTATTTGGTAAACATAAAAGTGATAACGGTCTGGCTTTAAATTTTAAAGTATATCTGGTAAAAGATGTGAATGCTTTTGCTTGTGCTGATGGAAGCGTTCGTGTTTTTGCAGGATTGATGGACATTATGGACGACAACGAAATTTTAGCTGTGATAGGACATGAAATAGGTCACGTTGCGAATCATGATACCAGAGATGCAATAAAAGCAGCATACAAAAAAGAAGCTTTGATGGATGCTGCAGCTTCACAATCAGATAAAGTGGCGTCGGCAAGTGAAAGCACTTTAGGAAAACTAGGTAATGCAATGATTGATAGCAAACACTCTAGAAAGCAAGAATCAGATGCTGACTTATATTCTTACGATTTTATGAAACGCAATGGTTATGATGTGAATGCAGTAGAATCAGCCTTTACTATTTTAGCTAAAATGAGCGAAGGAGCAGAAGCTTCAGTTCTAGATAGAATGATGAGTTCACATCCAGATGCTAAAGACAGAGCTGAAAAATCAAGAAAACGTGCCGAAAAAGACGGACTGTATAAAGAATATGTAAAAAAAGTAGCTAAACCTGCTGCAAAAAAGAAAAAGAAATAATCTATAATGATTGTCAGAAAAGGAAATCAGAAGGATATGCCAGCTGTTTTAGATTTAATAAAAGAGCTGGCAATTTTTGAAAAAGAACCTAATGCAGTTGTAGTCACTGTTGATGATTTGATACGTGATGGGTTTAAAGAAAATCCGCTATTTTATACTTTTATAGCAGAAGTAAATTCCGAAATTATAGGAATAGCATTGTATTATTATCGCTATTCCACTTGGAAAGGCAAAACCATTCATCTAGAAGACTTAATTGTAAAAGAGACTATGCGTGGAACGGGTGCTGGATATGCATTGTACTCTGAAATTATAAAACAAGGCAAAAAAGACAATGTTCGCCGCATTGAATGGGCAGTTCTAGACTGGAATCAAAACGCCATTGATTTCTACGAAAAATCGGGAGCCAAAGTTTTAAAAGATTGGTATCAAGTGCAAATGGATGAGTTCGGTATTGATGAGTTTTTAAACAAATAATAATTATAAAAATCGAATTTCATAGCGCAAAGAGCAAATAATCATCAAAAATTGTGATTTATTTATTCTTTGTAATATGAAATTTGGAACTTTAAAAAAAATGAGAATTTTTAAATTTGGTGGTGCATCAATTAAAGATGCAGCGGGTGTCAAAAATGTGTTTGACGTTTTACAAAAAGTAGGTTACGAAGAAGTTTTACTTGTGGTTTCGGCAATGGGAAAAACAACCAATGCACTCGAATTAGTAATCAAGAATTATTTTGACAAATCAAACGAGCTGTTTGCTTCGATTCAAGAAGTCAAAAAATACCATAACGAAATTTTACTTGATTTGTTTGCTGATGAGAATCACGAAGTATATTTTGATGTAAACAATCATTTTGCCGATTTCGAGTATTTTATCAGAAGCAATAAATCACCAAATTATAACTTTGTTTACGATCAAATTGTGAGTTTTGGCGAATTGATTTCGACGACTATTTTAAGTCATTATATGAACTATTCTGGTGTAAATTCACAATGGTTAGACGTTCGTAATTATATAAAAACAGATACTAATTATCGTGATGCTGAGGTAAATTGGGAAGTTACTCAAAAAAATATTTCTAAAATAGCTAAGAGAAAATCATTATTTGTCACACAAGGATTTGTAGGTTCAGACGAAAATGGATTTACCACTACACTTGGTCGTGAAGGTTCAGATTATACTGCCGCCATTTTTGCCTATTGCCTCAATGCAGAGAGTGTGACCATCTGGAAAGATGTTCCTGGCGTGATGAATGCTGATCCACGCTATTTTGAAAATGCTACTTTACTAAACCAAATTTCGTATCGTGAAGCGATTGAATTGGCATTTTATGGTGCCAGTGTGATTCACCCGAAGACATTACAGCCTTTGCAAAAAAAAGAAATTCCATTGTATGTGAAATCTTTTATAAATCCGCTTTTGGCAGGTACAAGCGTTTCAAAAGGAGAAGATTTGGAGCCAAAACTACCTTGTTTTATTGTCAAAAAAGACCAATTATTGCTATCGCTTTCGTCCATAGATTTTTCGTTTATTATGGAAGAAAACATTAGTGAAATATTCAATTTACTGCATCAGTATAAACTTAAAGTGAGTTTAATTCAAAATTCAGCGATTAGTTTTTCAGTTTGTATTGAAGACAAGTTTGATAATTTTAATGAATTAAAAAAAGTATTGTCCAAAAAATTTAAAGTTTCTTTTAACGAAAATGTATCGTTGTATACCATCAGACATTTTGACGAAAAAGCAGCGCAAATGGTTGAAAAAAATAAAAATGTATTGTTAAGACAAATCAGTCGCGAAACAATGCAAATTATAACCAAAGAGTAGTTTTTAACAAATTTTAGTTCAGATTAAAGGACGTGTTTTTTATCATAGAATGCGCTATCGTTCGCGAGAATGTTTGTCATATTCGAGCGATCGGGTTTATTTAAAAAAACAAAACCACAACTTTTTATGATTGTAGTTTTGTTTCTTCACTTTGTGCTATTCTTCTTCTCTTTGTGGGCACGGAATGCAATTCCGCGCTATCGTTCGCGAGAATGTTTTGTCATATCCGAGCGATCGGGGGATGTTTAATTTTCCTTTTTTATATTTTTATTGCTTATTTTTTCCTTTTTGACTAATTTTGTACAGTAACCACAATATTATACTTCAATGGATATAGGAAAGAACATAAAGAAAATTAGGGAACAGAAAGGAATGATGCAGAAAGAAATAGCTTCAATAGCTAATATGCAAGCTTCTAATTATTCTAAAATAGAAAGTGGTCAAAGAGATATTTCTGTAGAAGCCTTGGATAAAATATCCAAACTATTTGGAATGACTGTTGATGAGATTATATATTTTGAAGACAAAAAAACGCCAAAACCTATAACTGTAGAAGACAAAACAGTCAACGAAAAGATACATTTAATTTCTCAATTGGAAGAAGAAGACAAACATGCTGTTTATCGTATTATCGACGGAATGCTTACCAAAAGTAAGTTTCAAAATTTCTTTGAGCAAAATTTACAAACTACTAAATAATTATAACGCTATGGCTACTATAACCGCTTCACAGCTTAATCAAAAAATAAAATCGCTTCCTATAAATCTTTTGTATGAAGTAGATAAATATATCGAGTTTTTAGCTTTTAAATCTTCTCATTCTGATTGGGCGGAAGAATTGTCCGAACAACAAATTTCACTCATCGAAAAAGGCAAAAAAGATATTGAAGAAAACAGAGTAATGTCACACACAGAAGCCAAAGAAAAAATAAAGAATTACATTAAAAACAAATCGCTTTAATGGAAATTATTTGGACTGATACTGCCCTAGAAACTTATCTTAAAGTAATCGATTATTTATTTGATTATTGGACTATAAAAGAAATAGAAACTTTCGAACTTGATGTTGACCAACTTATTGAAAGAATCTCTTCCTTTAACCAAATTTGTCCAGAATCTAAACTATTTAGTTATAGAAAATGTGTGATTGATGAGCATAATTCGCTAGTATATCATACTGTAAACAATAAATTATTACTCGTTACTTTTTTAGATAACCGTAGCCAACATTCTTATTAAGTTTTACTTTAAAACAACAAAAGCAACAATTTTACTTGTTGCTTTTTCTTTTTTATTCGCTACAAAGTCGGGAGACTTTGCAGAGCTACCCGTTTTTATGGAACACTTCGAACAGCTGGGGTCGGGAGACCATCGCAGAGCTTCCCGCTATTTATGGAACACTTCGATCAGCTGGGATGTCTTTCTTGTTTTTTAGCACAACTATTATTGTTAATTTAGCGTGCAAATGTAATTATTTTTTTAAGACTTAAATATTTTATTTTATTTTGAAAATTGTTTTTTTTAAAACAGCTGGGAATAGCTATTTATAAACCGCCAAAAGTTTTTTACTAGTCTAGTTGGCTTTTTTGTCCACTTTTCTTTCACGTTCTAAAAATCTCACCACGAATTTGCTTCGCCAGTAACACTTTCAGGCTCTAGTCACGAATTTTCACAAATGTATTCGTGCTAATTTGTGCAATCTGGGTTATAAAATCAAGTTTTATAACCTTGCAGACTGAAAGTCTGCAAAACCAAATCTATATACTTTCAGTTCTTAGTGTTTTAGTTAATAAAAAATACGGCGTAATTTTTGTGATTAAATTTTTGTGACAGAATTATTTGTCACAATAAAAATGTCACAAATGTTGTGATAAAATTTGTAATAGTATAAAAAAGTCACAATTGTAACAAACTAACTTGATGATAAACGACAATATAAAAGAAATCTTGGGAATGAAACAAGAAGATATGGCGATGCTCCTTCAAATTAATCGCAGTCAATGGGCGATGTATACCACTGGTAAACGTGATTTGCCAGTTGCTGCAAAATTGAAGTTGGCTGAAATATTGGGTTTTTTGCAACAAAAAGACAATGCGGTATACAAAAATTTTGAGCACCAAAAAACGAAGATTTAAAAGTAACACAGTTTTTAGAATCGGAACAACTGTTGAATGCCAAGCTGCAAATTTTTTTTTAACAAAAAATTAAAACGATTGAGAAGAAATATGAAACTGCTGTAACCGCTTTACAATTTATTCGTTTTCTAGAAAGCAATGTTCAAAAACAAACCAAAGAATACCAACTTTTGCTACAAACGATAAAATTAAATGCCGAAACTGAAATGGATGAAAATGGTTTAGCTGTTCAAACCCAACTTCAATTTAAATATAAAAGGCTTCAGTTGGAAGAAAAATTGCTGAATAAAAAAATTCAAAGGCAAGGATAACGCTACGGCTAATGATTTAGTGTTTTTTTTAACTAACAATTGTGTTTTCTTCCTACAAATAGTTAAACTTATTTTAAAAATTATTTTTGGAGGAGATTTCGGCATTTGGTTTGCGATGTGATTTGTAATATTAATCTTCAAAATATTTAAAATTATGGCGTATTTAGTAAACGGAATAACACAAGTAGCAGATTGCGATGTGTTATTGACTTGGGCACAAAAAGAGAAAGCGGAATTGAGTTTCAAAAAGCTTTCAGAAGATCGTTTGACTACTAAATTTGAGACTTCGGCTGTCGAGATTCAAGCAATTTTGCAAGGTGTACTTGCGGAATTATCGGCAATAGACACTGTAATAGCGGTCTTGCCAGAAGGTCCAACTAAAGTCAGCGAACTAAAAAGAAAAGTAAAACTAGAGTATAAAAAATTCTTGCTCGAAAATCGCAAAGAAAGTTATTGAGCGGTGGCATTGTTGCGAAAAGAGCTTGATTTTGAACGTATTAACAATGAACTGGAAGAAGTTGATGGTTTCATAACCGAAATTACAGCTCACAAAGCCACTCTGTAATACATTGTTTTTCTAAAAAAAGGGTTGTCCTAAAATGGGCAACCTTGTTTTTGTAAATTGTAACCAAGGTGCATTTTTGAAAATTATAAATACTACTTTTACCATTTGAGAGTTATAGTATTTATGTGGAGACAATTATTTTTTATAATTATTTTTTGCAGTGTTTCTGGGGTTTACGCTCAAGAAATCAAAACGCCCTATTTATCAAAAAAAATTCTAGTTTCTCGTGATACCATTCAAATAGATAGTTTGAGTATTAATGCTAGTTTTTTTAAAATTCAAGATATAAAGGGAAATGCTATTGACACAACATTCTATAAAGTAAATTTTCAGAAAGGGCTCCTAGTTTTTAAAAAAGATTTTCAAACTTCGGACACACTTGTAGTACGGTATTTAAAATTCCCAGAATTTTTGACTAAAGAATATACAGTTTATGATAAAAGCAGAGTTGTTAGTTCTGCTTCAGGGAATTTATATAAAACGACTTCAAATGGGGTCAAAAAATTCATTCCTTTTGAGGGATTGACTACCACTGGAAGTATTTCAAGAGGAATATCGATTGGAAATAATCAAAACGCTTCTGTCAACTCTAATTTAGATTTGCAAATTACGGGAAAACTGTCAGACAAAGTTAGCCTTCGTGCTTCTATTCAGGACAGTAATATTCCCTTACAAGAAGGAGGATATTCCCAAAAATTAGACGAATTTGATCAAATTTTTATAGAGTTATTTAGCGATAAATGGAGTGTGCGAGGTGGGGATTTATTTCTTGAAAATAGAAAATCACGATTTTTAAATTTTAATAAAAAAGTACAAGGACTAGCCACTCAATTTACTTTTGGAAAACCAGAAAACAAAACAGAAATATATGCTTCCGGAGCACTAGTTCGCGGGCAATATGCAAAAAGTAATTTTGTAGGGCAAGAAGGAAACCAAGGGCCTTATAAATTACAGGGGCCTAATGGGGAATTATTCATTCTAGTTATTTCGGGTTCAGAGCGTGTTTTTGTAAACGGTATTTTGCTAACTCGTGGCGAAAACAATCAGTATACTATTGATTACAATGCGGGCGAAATTACCTTTACATCGCTTTATCCTATTACTTCAGAAATGAGAATTGTGATTGAATACCAATATTCTGATAGAAATTATTCAAGATTTGTGACCTATGGTGGTGCAAATCACGAGCAAGAAAAATGGAGTTTAGGAGGTTACATCTATTCTGAAAACGATGTCAAAAATCAACCGTTGCAGCAAAGTTTATCTACCGAAAGAGCCTTAATTTTGGCTTCTGCTGGTGACAATCAAGACTTGATGAATACCACTTCGGCAGTACTAGATACCTATTCTGAAAATAAAATTTTGTATAAAAAAGTACTAGTTAGTGGACAAGAAGTATTTGAATTTTCATCACTCGCTACTGATATCCTATTTAATGTAAAATTCAGTTTTGCTGGTACTAATTTAGGAAATTATGTGGTGTCAAGCACAAATGCAAATGGTAGGGTTTTTATGTATGTTGCGCCAATAGCTGGTATTTTGCAAGGAAATTATGAGCCTAGAATTAAGCTTGTGGCGCCAACAAAGTTACAAATTGCTACCGTTTTAGGAAAATACAATCCTAGCGAGAAAACTGGGATTGATTTTGAATTGGGGATGAGTAACAATGACAAAAATTTGTTTTCAGGAATAGATGATAATGATAATCAAGGCATTGCTGGAAAACTAAATCTTAAACAACGATTGCTTTCAAAAAAATGGCAAATAGATGCTTTTGGAAATTATCAATTTGTAAACAAAAATTTCAGAACTATCGAGCGATTGTTTTCGATTGAATTTGATAGAGATTGGAATTTAACGACCGTTTCATCTGGGAATCAAAGTTATATTACTACAGGTTTGTCTTTTACTTTGCCTGAAAAATCAAATTGGAGGTATCAATTTGAAAACCTTGATTTTACGGATAGCTTTTCAGGAAACAGACAGGTTATTTCAGGTTATTTTAAAAATAAAAATTGGTTTTTTTCAAACGAGGGAAGTGCTTTAAACAGTGATGGTAGTTTGTCCTCATCAAAGTTTATGAGAAATCATGCACAAGTGAAATATAATTTTAAAAAAAGCTGGATCGGTAATAGCATTCGTTTTGAAGATAATCAAGAAAATATTAAAGCAACAAGACAGTTATCTAGTTTAAGCCAACGTTTCAAAGAGTTTGGAGCTTTTCTAGGACGAGGAGATTCCACCAAGGTATTTGTGGAAATTGGATATTTGAATCGGACTAATGATAGTTTGCAAATCAATAAAATTCAAAGAGTAAACCAATCCAATTCCTATTATTTAAAATCAAAATTAATTCAAACGGACAAAAGTGATTTGTCTGTTTTTGTAAATTATAGGAATTTAAAATTTCAAGATCCTACTCGCAAAACGGAACCTTCATTAAACTCACGATTGTTGTATAATTCAGTTTTTTTAAATCAGTTAATTCAATCTACAACGGCCTACGAAACGTTGTCGGGAACAATTCCGCAACAAGAATTTAGTTTTTTAGAAGTGGAGCCAGGAAAAGGAATTTTTACTTGGAATGATTATAACGCTAATGGAATTCAGGAAATTCAAGAGTTTGAAATTGCACCATTTCCAGATCAGGCAAAATATGTAAAAATATTTTTGCCCAATCAAATTTTTATCAAAACGCATCAAAATAAATTTTCCCAATCGCTTGTTTTAAATCCATTGCAATGGCAAAATGAAAAAGGATTCAAAAAAGCACTATCTTATTTTTACAATCAAACCTCGTATTTGATTGAAAGAAAAATAAAACGAGAACAAGATAATTTTGATTTGAATCCTTTTTCGAGTTCAAATCAGGATTTATTAGGACTAAATTCAAATGTACGAAATGCGTTATTTTACAATCGAGGAAAACAGAAACATTCCGTAACTTATACGTTTGTATCCAATAAACTCAAAATTCTGCAATCTTCGGACGAACAAGAAAGTGAGAATACTTCACATCAGTTGCAATACAATCATCTTTTTAGGCAAAGCTGGTTGGTTTCATTTTCTGGAAAAAAACTCGAATCTAGAATAAATTCAAAAAATTATGCAAGTAGAAATTTTCAGATAAATGGAAATCAATTGGAACAAAAAATTTCGTATTTGTTTTCAAAGAATATCAGTTTAGACGTTTTTTACGAATTTCAAAACAAGAAAAATAAGTTAGGTGATTTAGAATCTTTAAAACAACATAAACTGGGTACTTCATTTAATTTTGCTAGCGAAAAAAAGTTGACTTTTAATGGCGAATTCTCCTATTTTGACAATAAATTTATTGGTAACGAATTTTCGCCTGTAGCCTTTCAGTTGCTGGAAGGATTACAAGCTGGTAAAAACTCCACTTGGCGGTTGTTGATTCAAAAAAATCTGACACAGTTTTTAGATATAAATGTCAATTATCAAGGAAGAAAAAGCGAAAAATCACAAACTATTCACACTGGGAATGTGCAATTAAGAGCCTATTTTTAAATTTTGGTGCGATTTTTGAAAAAAAAATATTATTTTTGGTTTAGTTTAAAAAAATAATTTTGATAATGAAAAAAACACTTATTCTATTTGTAATACTTTTTTATTCAATCAATTACTATGCTCAAGGTAGATCTACAGCATATAAAAACGATTCTAGATCTGAAATTGAAAAAGAAGCAGACAGAATAGCTAATCAAGAGAAAGAACAAACTAGACAAGCTAAAGAAGACTCAAAAGCCGAAGAAAAAAGGATTAAAGCGGAAATTAAAGCAGAAAAAAGGAGATTAAAAGAAGAAAAGAAGAAAGCAAAACAAGAGAATTTGAATTTAAATAATGCGGAAATAACTCCAGTTATTGAAAAAAAAGCAGAGGTAGTTATTCTTAGATCTTCAGAAGAAACTGTTTTACCTGAAATCAAAAAAGCACTTCCTAGGAAAAAGGAGGTTGTGAAAAAGCCTAAAGCTAAAATCACAACGGATAAAAATAAAGTTGCTTCAAAACCCGTAAAAACTCCTGAAAACAATTCAGCAACCAAAATTGCTGTTAGCCCTAAAACCATTATTGAAAAATCGCCAACGGAACAGAATAATGTAGTGGTAAATAAACTTTCTAAAAAAGAGGAAAAACCTATCATGAATAGCCGAGTGATTGCAAATAAAGCGACAGCTAAAACTAATGAAAAAAAGCCCGAAAGAAAGATATATATAGGAGCCAGAGGTAGTAAATATTATTTAAATTCTGACGGAAGTAAAACCTATGTAAAATAATCGAATCCCAATAATTAACTTAACAAACAATGCTATGAAAAAAACCCTATTACTATGTATAATTTTTATTTTTTCAAATAATTTTTATGCTCAAGAAACTACATCAAAAACTAGTAAATCAAAAACTGAAAAATCTAGTGCATCCAAAGAAAAAGCAGAAGCTAAAAAAGCGGCTTTAAAAAAGGAAAAAGCAGAAGCAAAGAAAGCTAACGCTAAAGAAAAAGCTGAAGTAAAGAAAACGACGGCTAAAGAAACCTCAACTAAGCCTAAAAAAGAAACTAAAACTACCAAAACTAAAAAAGCAGATGCGGTTGCTGTAGAAAAAGTGACTAAACCAAAAAAAGAAACTAAAACTGCTAAATCAAAAAAAGCAGATGAAGCTGTAGTTGAAAAAGCGGCCAAACCAAAAAGTGAAACTAAAACTGCCAAATCTAAAAAAGTGGATGCAGCTGAAGTAGAAAAGGGGACTAAACCAAAAAGTGTAACTAAAACTACCACAAAAAAGGAAAGAGTTTCTAACGAAAAAGCAAATCCAAATTCAAAAGATAAAGTTGCTGGAGAATACAAAGGAAGAAAAGTATATGCAGGACCAAGAGGAGGGAAGTACTATATCAATAAAAATGGTAATAAAACCTATATTGATGAGGAACAAGTTGAATAGCGCCATTTAGGATAGTGTTCTTATTGAATTATTCATTAATATAAAACGGGGCTTGTAAGCCCCGTTTTATATATGTATTGTTTATCACTTTTATGGAATAGTGTTCATTTTGAACTTGCACACTTTATGGAATACTACCTAAATAAATTTACAATAAAGTAAAAGAGGTATGTAAAACAACTTTTGATTTGTCAAATACATTCACATAAAACAAGCCTTTTTCTAGATTTTCAACAGCTAATTCTTTCTCAATTGAAATTGTTTTGTTTATGTATTTTACATCAGTAGCAAAACTATATGTTAGATTGTCTTTGCCAAATTGTTCTGTTTTTTTACTGCCAAGAACATTGTTTTTACTATCGATAATTTGGATAAGTAGCTTGTTGTTTGAGGCTTTAACAAGATTGTTTTGAGCTATAGAAAAACTTATTTTTAGGACATCAGTTTTACGTGCTTTTTCGGTTTCTATTTTGTCTCCAGAGTTTTTTAATTTGTATGCTGATGCTTTAATATTATAGTAATATAAATTTGAAGCTGATGAAATCTTGTTAGATAAAATCTTGTTTGAATTTAACAAGGTGTCATTTACAACTCTTTGATTGTCCAATGCTAAAGCTGTACTATCTGATTTTTTTTTATAATAATCCAATTCTTTTAATAGACTGCTAATTCTAAAATTTATATTGTCTGCGCCTTTTTTGTATTGGGTAATTTGTGTTTTGTTTAGGTTATTATTTTTAATTTTTGAAATTAGATTTTTTACTTTTTCCTTTTCCAAATCCAGTTGATTCGATATTGCAGATTTACTACTCAATGCAACTTCTATAAAAAGCTTTGATTTTTCTAAATCTTTTAGCAGTGTTAATTTTTCTTCTCTTAGTGATACAATAATGTTTTTAGAGCGATCTGACATTTTATAAATATAAAACATACTTCCTAAAAGACAAATCGTTAGCAAAATGATTATAATTTTGAAACTTTGATTGTTATTGCTTGCGATTTTTTTTGGCATAATTTTATTTTAAGTAGGAAGTTTTTTGAGTTGTTAGCTAATATTTACTTTTTTTAAATCTTTATTATGGGATTCAATCCTAATATTTTTATCTAATTTATAGTACATCCAAATCCCAATTAAACCTATTATCACCATAAATAACCAGTTGGAAAAATAGCTAAAATGGTCTATTATTGTAAAACTAATTTTAGGACTCAGTATTTGAGCAGCACTAAAACTCATAGCATAATGCGCCATATATTGTCCTTCTTTTCCTTTGATTGCCCTGGAGAGTGCAAATATATTCGAGAATGAAAAAAGGAGTATTTGTCCTGCGGTTATTAGTGCAATGCTGATTATTAAGATAACAATTGATTTTGAGAAAAGTATACATAAAAATCCACTTGCCATAAACACAGAGCCTAACAATATTATTTTTGTGGATTCAATGTTTTTCTTTTCCAAGAAGCCAATCATAGGCATTTCAAAAAGGAATATAATTAAACCGTTTAATGATAATATAAGCCCAATTTGCAATTGTGTTAGATTTAATTTTTGGCTATTATACAAAGGGATTGTGGTAAACAATTGAAAGAATAAAAAAGCAGTTAAAAAACTAGCAAACAAGAAAAGTATATAATTAGTATCAGTTGAAATTTTTTCTTTAATTAGGAGTTTTGCAGCTCTATTTCGATATACTTTTTTTCTAGCTTGATAAAATTTACTTTCATCAATGAGTAACATAAATACTGAAATAGCAACTAAGCAGCTTATTCCATCTATCCAAAATAATAAATCGTAATTGTTTTTTTGAATTAATAATCCAGCTAAAACAGGACCGGATATAATTCCAAGATTAGCGGCTAATCTCACAAGTGTTAATGCTCTAGTTCTGTTGTCTTTTTTAGAGAAATTTAAAACGGCTACATACATTGCAGGTTTGTACATATCAGCTATTGCTGTGATTATGAATAAACCAATACATACTTCTGTAAAATCATACAAAAACATTATGGCAATTATACCAAAACCAGTCAGTAATAGACTGCAAAGCATAACAGTATAAAATCCTATTCGGTCTGTTAATTTGCCTCCAATCCAATTTCCAAATAGCGAACCGAAGCCAATAGAAGCCATCATCCAGCCTATTTCTGTAAAATTAAAAGAAAAATTTTCGTTTAAATAACTTGTTAAAAAGGGCATGACCATTGCGCCAGTCCTATTGATATAGGTTATCAGGGTTAGAACCCAAATTTCTTTCGAGAAGCCTTTAAAGCTATTGAAGTAGGTATTTATATAACTTTTCACGTATCTAATTTTTAGTAATAAAACAGTATGGGGGAATATTGTTTTATTATAATCTTTACTAAAGAAATAATTCTTTTATTGGTTTAGTAAACTTTTTTAACTTTTTTAGATCGATCTGCAATATAAGACACCAACCATGCAATTTGCCCTTCTTTAGCAAAATATAATTTTTTATCATTAATGGAAGGAATTGCCTCTAAACATACAAGCAGAAGAGTACTTGCGGAAATTAGATATTTTTGAGAATATGTTTTCAAAACACGTTCCACATCTTTGTCAGTTTTGGCTAATTCTTCGAATTTTTTAAAGTTATTTTTTAAGATGGCATCATAGTAAATAACATCCTCCAACTTAAATTCGCTAAAATTTTCTTTAGCCACACCGTTATAAAGGGTGTAAAATGCCCAAACAGCACCTCCAGACATAAAAACTTTTTCTTTTTCCAATGCTACCGGACTAGTTCCGTACATCTTGTTGATTTGATCTCTCAATACAGGTAAGAAACCAAAAGATTTGGTGTTAAATTCTGATAAGCTAGTTCCGGTTGTAACCTTATTTACCGCTTCTGTCAAAGTTACTGTGCCATAATTTAAGCTCAAAGGGAAGAACACAAAATTATCATTATTGTATACATCAACATAACCGCCTTTTGTGTTTCCACCACCTATGTCCAACACCATTGATTTTAAGTAATCTACAGGTGGAATGCATCCTTTTAAAAGCATTTTGCCTTCGGTTTGAACATCTATAAATTCTAATTCCTTATTGGTTGCTTGTTTGACTTTGTCAATTAATTGCTGAGTGTTTTTTGCCATAGCAACCCCAGACGAACCTACGATAAAAATATTGCTATCTGGAATATTAAACTCTGTTTTAATTTTGTTAAGATTTGACAAAACTACTTCAGATGCTCTATCCATATCAGCTTTTGCAAGATTACCATCAATAGATATTCCTTTAGCAATCCCAACATTTTCGGTCCAAAAGGATTTAATTACGTAGTTTCCTTTTTTAATATTTATAACATCTAAAACAGACATTTTAATTCCTTTACTCCCAATTTCTATTCCAGCATAAAGATTTGCTTGTGCTAAAGATTTGATGGGTAAAAATACTATTATTAGTAACAGTAAGGTTTTAAGTAGGTTGAAATTTGATTTCATAGTTTTAATTTAAATATTAATGCTAATTAACATGCGGAAAAAATTATATTGGGGCAAATACAATCTTTTTTTAAATTGTTGATAAGGATCAATTCTATTTTTATCTAAGTATTTGTTTTTGTTAAAAAAAACATAAAATTTAGCCAACAAATGTATAATTTTGAAACTATATATCCAACAAAATGTTAATTTAAATTTTGTGTCGTTATTTGAGTATATGAAAATAGATTAAAAAAATATCCCGGTTCAAAATTTTTGAATCGGGATATTTATATAGAATAGTTAAAATAGTTTAGAAAGAATTATCCTAAAGCGGCTCTTTTAAAACCTGTAACAACTAAATTAGCGTCAACTGATTTTGCATAAGCAGCAACACTCATTGAGCTATCTTTGATGTAATCTTGGTTCACCAAAGTGTTGTCTTTAAAGAAACGTCCTAATTTTCCTTTGGCAATGTTTTCAATCATAGCTTCTGGTTTGCCTTCTTGACGAAGTAAATCTTTTGCAATTTCGATTTCTTTAGCAATAACCTCTGCATCAACTCCAGCTTCGTCTAAAGCAATTGGGTTCATCGCTGCTGCTTGCATTGAAATATTTCTTGCAACTTCTTCTGCATCAGCAATATTTGCTGAAAGTGCTGTAAGTGTAGCAATTTTGTTTCCTGAGTGAATATAAGATCCAACGAAAGCACCTTCTAATTTCTCGAAAGTTCTAATCTCTAATTTTTCTCCAATAACTCCAGTTTGCTCGATTAATTTATCAGCAACAGTAATTCCGTGAAAATCAGATGCTAAAAATTCTTCTTTAGTATTGAAATTTAATGCTAAATTAGCCATTTCAGTAGCCATTTTAACAAAATTCTCATTCATACCTACGAAGTCAGTTTCACAGTTTAATGTAATAACTACTCCAGCAGTTTTTGAATCATTTACCACGGCGATTGCAGCTCCTTCAGTAGATTCTCTATCAGAACGATTTGCGGCTACTTTTTGTCCTTTTTTACGTAGGTTTTCAATAGCTAAATCAAAATCTCCGTCAGATTCTACTAATGCTTTTTTACAATCCATCATTCCAGCTCCTGTGATGGTTCTTAATTTATTTACGTCTGCAGCAGTAATTGTTGCCATTTTTATATTTAATTTAAGTTTATTATTTTTTTAAAAGAAATTACGAATTACGAATTACGAATTACGTGTTAAGAGTAATTCATAAATTCATAATTCGTAATTATTTTGATTTACTCTTCTGTTTTAGCAGCTTCAGCTACAATTGCAGCTTCTTCGGCTTTTGTGTCAGCAACTTCTACTTCAGCAACAACTTCTTCAGTTGTAGCATCAGCATCTTTATCTGAAGTTCTGTTTGCAAGACCATCGATAACGGCAGCAGTTACATAAGATAAAACTTTGTCAATTGATTTAGAAGCATCATCATTTGCAGGGATTACATACTCAACTAGACGTGGATCTGAATTGGTATCAACCATTGCAAAAACTGGAATGTTTAATTTTTGAGCTTCTTTTATTGCGATGTGCTCAGCTTTGATATCTACTACAAATAATGCAGCTGGTAATCTTGACATATCAGAAATAGAACCTAAATTCTTTTCTAATTTTGCACGTAAACGATCAACTTGTAAACGTTCTTTTTTAGACAAAGTCATAAAAGTACCGTCTTTTTTCATTCTATCGATAGTTGCCATTTTTTTAACAGCTTTACGAATAGTAACGAAATTTGTCAACATACCACCAGGCCATCTTTCAGTGATGTAGGGCATATTTGCAGCGGCAGCTTTTTCAGCTACAATGTCTTTTGCTTGTTTTTTGGTAGCTACGAAAAGTATTTTTCTACCTGATGCTGCAATTTTTTTCATGGCTTCACTAGCCTCTTCAATTTTTGCAGCTGTTTTATATAGATTGATAATGTGAATTCCATTACGCTCCATATAGATGTAAGGAGCCATATTTGGATCCCATTTTCTAGTCATGTGTCCGAAGTGAACACCTGCTTCTAGTAATTCTTTTACTTCTACTTTATTTGCCATTTTGTAATAGTTTACGTTCTGTTGTATTAGCAATGTTTTTTTTCAATTTTTCAATTTTTCGATTTTTCAATTTTTCAATTTTTTCAAATCTAAAAATCTAGTAATCGGGTAATCTAATAATCATTAAAATCATTTAGATGCTAAACTAATTCCTACCTCGGTAGGAGAGCAACAATAACTTAGTTTTTTAATAAATAAATACACTTCGATTATGCACATAGTGCTACAAACGATGTTTTCTTTTTTAGATTAACGTTTAGAGAATTGGAATCTCTTACGAGCTTTCTTCTGTCCGAATTTTTTACGTTCCACCATTCTTGGGTCTCTCGTCAATAATCCTTCAGGTTTCAAGATGGCTCTGTTTCCTTCTCCAACTTCACACATTACTCTAGCTAAAGCCATACGTACAGCTTCTGCTTGTCCTGTGCTTCCGCCTCCATAAACATTTACTTTTACGTCAAAGTTTCCAACATTTTCTGTCAATGACATTGGTTGTAATACTTTGTATTGTAAAGTAGCTGTTGGGAAGTACGTTGCAAATGCTTTTTTGTTTACAGTGATTACTCCTGTTCCTTCTGAAACATAAACACGTGCAACAGCGGTTTTTCTTCTACCAATTTTGTGAATAGTCGCCATTATTTTAAATCGTTTAAGTTAACTGTTCTTGGTTTTTGAGCGCCTTGTTTGTGCTCTGACCCAACAACAACATTTAGATTTCTAAAAAGTTCAGCTCCTAATTTGTTTTTAGGTAACATACCTTTTACTGCTTTTTCTACTAAAAGAGCAGGGTTTTTTGATTGCAATACTTTTGCAGTCAAACTTCTTTGTCCTCCTGGGTAACCTGTGTGACGGATATACGTTTTCTCGTCAAGTTTGTTACCTGTAAGGTTGATTTTTTCTGAGTTGATAACAATTACGTTATCTCCACAGTCCACGTGCGGTGTATAACTTGGCTTGTATTTACCTCTTAAAATCATTGCGACTTTAGAAGATAAACGACCTAAGTTATGACCATCAGCATCTACAACAATCCACTCTTTTGTAACAGTGGCTTTGCTTGCTGACATTGTCTTGTAGCTTAATGCGTCCATAATATTATTTTAATTAAACATTCCATTCCCAATAAAGGGAGTGCAAAAGTACAATTATTTATTTACAATGCAAATAGCATTGCGAAAATTCTTTTTTTGTTGCTTATCAGATATTTACAAAAGGTTAAAAGTGGTGTGCTAATGCTCATAAAAGCCCTATTTTTTTGAGAAATGAGTAATAATAATATATTGATTTGAAATGTATTTGTATAAAAAACTCTTATCTTTTGTTTTTAAATTATTAAGTCTGATTTCGTTTTGCGGTTTATTTTGTTATTTTTACATTATATATATGTATTGATGAAATCTAAACTGACTTTAAAACAAATTGCTCTTGAACTTGGAGTCTCTGTTTCTACAGTATCAAAAGCTTTAAATGATAGTGCTGAGATTAGTGATCCCACTAGAATTAGAATCAAAGAGTTTGCTAAACTTAAAAATTACAAACCAAATAGTCTCGCTAAAAATTTAAAGTACCAACGTACTAACACCATAGGTGTTATTATACCTAATATATTGAATCCATTTTTTGCAAAAGTATTTAGTGGTATCGAGAAAGAAGCAAATAAGAATGGTTTTAATGTGATTACATGTATTTCAAATGAGTCGTTTGAAAAAGAAAAACAAGCTATTGATTTATTGAGTAATGGTACTGTTGATGGTTTTATTGTTTCTGTAGCTGAAGAAACAGAATTAAATAAAGTGACTTCTCACTTTAAGGAAACTATTTCTGAGGGAATTCCTATTGTTATGTTTGATAGGATTTCAGATTTTGTTAACTGTGATAAAGTTATTGTTGACGATTTAGAATCTTCATTTGAAGCCATAAATTATTTAATAAAAACGGGCTGTAAAAATATCGCATTGCTTTCTTGCATTGATAATTTAAGTGTAGGAAAATTACGTGCTGATGGTTATTTAAGAGCGTTAATGGAAAATAACATTCCTATTAATGAAAATTTTATAATTAGAAGAAATTTCACAGATGACTTTGATGATGCGTTAAAAAAGTTAATAGACGCTAAAGGTATAGATGCTGTTTTTGCAATTGACGAGCATTCTTCCACAATGGCTATGAAGATGGCTATACAAAACGGATATGCTATCCCTGAAGATATTTCAATTATTGGTTTTGCAGATGGCGTTTGGTCTCGAAGGTTGACTCCTAGCTTGTCTACAATTAGTCAGCATGGACCAGAAATTGGACAAGAAGCTGCTCGATTATTGATCTCAAAAATTAAGAATAAAAAGATGGATGATGATTATGAGTATAAAACCGTTGTCATTAAAACCGAATTACGACAACGGGACTCTACTAAGAAATTGACTAGTCTTAAATAAGCTGTATCGATTATTTGGGATTAGCCTATTGGATTTTTGTTAAAATAAATTTCTAATGTAAAAGCAAAAAAGAGGGAGTTAAACAAAAAAAGCAATAAAAAAGGCGTTGCAATTGCAACGCCTTCCTTCTTTAAAATAACTAATCTCGAAAACTTATTCTTTAACTAACTTTGTTGTAGTTTGACGTTTATTGTCGTCATTAATTCTAACCAAATATATTCCTGTATTCAAATCATCGATTAAAAAAACATGACTGGTTTCAAAATTCCCTTTGAACGTTTTAACGAGTTGACCAGTTAAATTATACACCTCAACATTTGAAGCTGAATTAGACAATACAAATTTATCATTTGCAGGATTTGGATACAATGTAATTGATTTTGCAAGTTCAAAATCGTTTGTGGCTAATGTTGTTGCCAACTGATTTCCATATACTCTAAATTCCCCAGCTGGAATATTTATAACTGTTGCTGTATTTGTAACATTTATAGATGTGTTATCCATCAAATTATACCAAGTTCCCGTATATGGGAAATCTGGTTTTACATTTAATGCCGCTACAGAAAAATTAGCTAATACCACTACATTTCTAAGAGAATTCGCTGGTAATGAATTGTCGTAAATATACATTCGTTGTTTGACTCCTGTAGTTGCTGGAGATACTACATCTGGAATAATATCATAATTACCCTCAAAGACAGGCTCGTTAATTTTCAAAGCATTCATTTTTGCCCAAGTCGAATATAAACTAAATCTGTTTGCGTCTAGAAGCCAATTGTTAACCCATTGCGGTTGCGGTTTTTTATCCAATTTACAATCCCCAGGCGCTGGATCTGTAGGGAAGTTTGTTGTTCCGTTGTTGCACGTAAAAATAGAAGATTCCCAACCTAACGCACCAAAGTGCCATATCATTTTAGGCCCAGGAACTAGAATATGCATTGCTCCCATAGCTTTCATTCTTGATAAAGCTACATTTAACAATCTAGCATTATGACCTGCAGTATTTCCTTCGGTCAAATTTTTGTACATTACTCGTTCTTCGTCATGACTTTCTGCATATCCGACTAATCGTTTTGCTGTAAAACCATGGCTAGAATGCCCAACTCTTTTAACATCATCAACGAAACCTTTGGTTAAAGTTGCATAGTTGTCCGTCATTTTACCCCACATCATTATTCCTTTAGGTATTCCATCAACTTCACCTGTCAAACGATAATTTGCCCATTTTTGCTCTTCACTATCAGTACCTAAATGTTCAAAAATAGTGTAATGAGTTGGGTCAAGCGACCAACCATAATCAGCATAGTCTTTTAAGATTGGAACTCGATCTGTTGGCTCTCCATTAGTACAACCATCATCGCCAGAGGTGCAATTTTGTGTAAATCCTTTTGTTAAATCCCAACGAAAACCATCAATCTTATATTCTTCGATCCAATGTTTTACGACTCTTTTTACATAATTTTTAGTTAATGCTGATGTATGATTAAAATCTGAACCCACACTATAACTATGTCTAGCCACTGTATTAAAATAAGGATTATCTGAAGCAGGATCGCCCCAACCATCATTGTCTGGATCGTTCATCCACATTCTATTCATAGGGTTACGACCAAAAGCATGATTCAGGGCAACATCAAGAATAACTGCTATTCCATTAGTATGACACAAATCAACAAATTCTTTGAACTTATTAGAAGTTCCATAAAATTTATCTAAAGCCAAATGAAATGAAGTATTATAACCCCAGCTTTCGTTTCCTTCAAATTCCATAACTGGCATTAATTGAATGGCATTCACTTTCAAGTTTTTGAAATAGGAAATTTTATCAATTAAGTCTTGGAAATTTCTGTCAGAATCAAAATCTCTTACTAAAGCTTCATAAATAATAAGATCTTCTTTTTTGGGTTTTGCAAAACTGGAATTTATCCAGGAATATGGAGTTTGACCTGTTTGCAAAACGGTAACTTCTCTATCTTGACCCGCAGGATATAAAGGTAAATTTGGATATGTAGTTGCAGGAATAAAAGGATCATCAAAGGGAGAAAGAACTAATGTTGAATATGGATCAGCTGTTTTTACTAAAGATGGTGAATTAGCTATTGGTGTAGTATCTACTACCCAATATTGATATAAATTATTAACTCCAGATGTAAGCCCCATTAATTCCAACCAAAATTTTCCCGAAGCAGGGTCTTTTTTCATTGAATAACTTGTTCCTGGTTGCCAATTGTTAAAACTTCCTGCTACATAAACAAAGTCTTTTCCTGGTGCATCAAGTACCAAAGTAGCTTTTGTAACATCACCAGAGTTATAATTAATTCCATCTATCATTCCAGAAGGCATAGCCGCATTTACGGTTCCTGGATTAACTATAACATTAAATTTTTTAATTTTTGTAACTCCACTTTGCGTTACCTGTAATTCATACGTTTGATTTGAACTTATTGAAGTGTGATTGTATGCATAGGATGCAACACCATTTACATTGTTAAGTAATACTCCATTTGCATACAAATTATAATCTGAATTACCATTTGTACTATTGGCAGCAATAGATAAACTACCTCCAGAAGTAATAATAGTTGAAGAGTTTACATTAGGACTAGTTAGATTTACTTGAAACAATCCTACGTCCAAAAGCGTGTCTTGAGATTTTTTATCCCCTGTTCCATCTTTAGCTTTAACTAGAAAGCCTATTCTTCCAATGGGTGCTCCACCTGGTCTATTGTAAAATACATTCGGTGTAAAAGTTATAGAATACGTATCTGAACCTGAATTGTATGTTAATCTATTTGCTTCATTTGAATTTGTCCAAGAACCATTAGTAGGACAATCAAGAATACTTCCAGGAGCATTATTAACATCGAAAGACCAAGACCATAAGTAAAGTGCATTCCCAACAATACCTGCGGTAGTTTCGTTAAAACTATTCCCATTTATGGTTATTGTTATAGATGTTGTTTCCTCGAATGTAAGAGGAGACACACTATTTGTAACAACAAAAGGAGATTGCCCAAAAGAAATCATTGATGTGAATAGCAATGCAATTAGTGTAATATTTTTCATAATAGTTATTTATGAGAAAAAAGGGCTTCGATAAAGAAGCCCTTTTTCAATTATTAAATAAGTTATTGAAGTGTTACGGAGTAAGTGTATGCTCTAGGATTACTTAAATCAAGGATGACATTATAAGTTCCTGCCGCACCAACAGATAAGTCTGGTCCGCCAAAATCCATCGAACTGTCACCATTATTATCTGCACCTAGATTTAATGCCCAAGCATTGTTAGCTCTAAACTTGTAAGGTCCAGCAGTCATCACTACTACACCAGTCCATTTTTTAGAAGTTGCATTGTAAGTAAGTGAAGTACTATTATCCCAGCCTCCAGGAGTAGCAGCTCCAATAATACCCCAACTTGCAGGCTCTTGAGAGTATTTTAAACCGTTCGGGTTTGCAGCAGTTACTGCACCAGTATTGGCTTTTACATAATAATATCCAGCTGGAGCATTACAGTCCACTTCGTCTGTTGCAACTAATGTTCCAGCAAAAGAGCCATCATCTCCATAATCTGTATTCCCCCATTCAAAAGCTCCAGTAGCATTCGCTACTACAAATTTGTATCCGCCATCTAACCATAAAAAACCCTCAAAATCAGTTTCTCCAAAAGCAGAAGCAGAAAGTCTTGGGGCAGTTGGAGGAGTCCAACCTTGGTGATTTCCAGCTACAGCTATTTGAGGCAAATCAGTAGTATACGGAGTGATAGAAATCGTAATTTTATCAGAAATTGACTCCATCGTATTCGAAGCTCCTAATGATGCTTTGATTCTAATATCCATATCATTTTCAGTAAAAGGCAGTAGTCCAATTTCGTCTGCTAAACCATTCAATTGTTCTACTGACCATGTAATTTGTCTTGCTGTTGTAGTTCCCGCAACTATTGGAGCAGCGAATTCTGTTCCTCCTTTAGCAACTTCAATAACATAATTCACTTCCGTTTGTAAAGAATATCTAGCATGATTCCAAACTATGGTTAATGCTGGATTTGTTGGGTTTAGAGGGTTAAGTTCTAAACTGGCTCCTTGTTCAGGTGATACTATAAGCGCTTTTTCACTTGGCTGTACCACTACATTATTATCATCTACATTACAAGCGGTGAAACCGAAAAGTAATGCAAAAATTGATGCGATTTTTATTCTTGTTTTCATTTTTTCTAAAGTTTTATTTATTAATAACCTGGGTTTTGTGTCAAATTAGGGTTAGCTTGTAAAGCAGTTGTTGGTATTGGAAACAATTTGTAATTAGAAGAAATTGATGCTCCTTCTAATACGCCGCCTTTCCAAGGCCATAAATAACTAGCTCCTGTGAATTTTCCAAAACGAATAAGATCTGTACGTCTGTGTCCTTCTAAATTAAGCTCTCTTGCTCTTTCGTCTAGTATAAAGTCTAAAGTTAAATCTGCAACATCAATAACTGTGGCGCTTGCTCTTGTTCTTACGTTATTCACATAAGTTACTGCTTGAGGCAATGTTGCACCTGAAGCACCACGAATTGCACATTCAGCATACATTAAATAAACATCTGCAAGACGGTATAATGGAAAATCAGTTCCAGAAAAATCGGTCTGTGTAAGTGGTCCAACAGCATTTGAATTTCTAAACTTAACTGACGGATATCCATTAGTCCATTCTTTATAATCGGTCATCTCAAATGTATGACCTGCTGTCCAAAATAGTTGTGCTCTCACATCCGGTGAAGCTGTTAAAGCCGCAGCTGAATTTCCAAATAATCCAAACCAAGCTTTTGTTGCTCTATGACCAGCCCAGTTTTGATTGGTACCGTAGTTGCCTGGCGTCATAGTTGCAGTACTTAAATTACCATTTACTATATAAGTAGTATTTCCAAAACTTTGACTTGTTATTGGATCTGCCAACAAAGGAAAAATTACTTCTTGTGAGGTATTATTATCTCCTGAAAAGTTAGCTACAAAGTTTGAATTTAAAGAATAACCACCTTCTGTAATCACTTTATTAATAAAAATAGTAGCATCATTATATCTTGGCGTTCCAGTATAAACTTCAGCGTTTAAATACAACTTAGCCAATAACATTCTAACAACAGATTTATTTGCTCTACCATAAGTATTTGTAGCTCCAATTTTAGCTTCTACATCTAATAATTCTGATTCAACAAAGTTAAACATCTCAATTCTAGAAGCTTGTTTAACTGGGACTGTGGTATTAAAATTTGATTCGTTAATTAAAACTCCTTTACCAAAACAATCAATAACATAATAATAAGCTAACGAACGTATAAAACGCAACTCACTTACAACTTGAACTTCATTTGGCGTGTCAACTGTCTCGTTCAAGATTTTAATTAAGTTCGTAGCTTGCGGAATCGTATAATAAGCTCTATCAAACAGATATCTAAAAAATTTATTATTACTATTCCACCCCGATGTTGTAGTTAACTGATCTAAACCATCATCACCCCAACGGTTTTTCATTCCATCTGCTGTAAAATCTTGTAAATTTACAATTCCTCTAAGGAACGCAGTTTCTCCTGCATCAGGTCCTGTTATATCAGAACTTGCAGGTCCGTTTGCACCAGATAATGCAAATGTCCCATACAATTTAGACAATAAACCAGTTACAGCATTTGGGTCTTTGGCAAGCAAATTCTCCAAAGAACTCTCTACAACTGGCTTAGTATCCAAATCATTCAAACAAGATGTAAATAGTAAACCTACTACACCTAAACTAAATAATTTAATTTTTAAATTTTTCATTTTTTTATATGTTAAAAGTTAACATTTAATCCAAAACTATATACTTTAGGTCTTGGATAAAATTTATCGTCAATTCCACCAAAATTTTCCGGATCCTGTCCAGAATATTTTGTTATTAAGAATAGGTTATTAGCCGCTACATAAAAGCGTACAGATCCATTCTTAATCATATTGTTTGCTTTATATCCTAATGACAATGCTTCACATCGAATAAAACTTGCATCTTCTAAAAAGTGGTCTGATAATGGAACATTTCCAATATTATCATTAAATAATTTTGGTCCTGATAAAACATTTGTTAAGTGATCATTACTTGTAGGAATAGCTTGCTGTGTATTACCTGCAACCATATCTCTTGTGTTATACATTAACCCTCCTACTTGCCCTCTAAAGCTAGCATTTAAGTCAAAATTTTTGTAATTAACCGAAGTACCAAAACCTAAAGTCCAGTTTGGACGAATAGCTTCATAATATCTATCTTCATTAGTAATTGCGTTATCCCCATTACGATCAACATAAGCACCTTCAATAGGATTACCAGTAGCATCATAAATTTGTTGGAAAACATGAGCAGAATAGGGTTGAAATCCAACAGCATTCTCTGCTAATTTAGTTCCTGTTCCGTTAGGTATAGAAGACGAATTATCGACAAATCCCTTTACACCTGGTCCTAAATCAGTAATTTCATTATAACTATAAGCTACATTTCCGTTAAACTCTACATTCCAATTTTCAGATTGAATTGGACGTATATTTAGTGAAGTCTCAATACCTCTTCCTTCCATTACTCCAACATTCCTAATAAAATCATTGGTTAATCCTTGTCCCGTTGGCAAAGGAACTTTAGCAAGTAAGTCTGTCGTTTTGTTTTTAAATACATCTATTGAACCTGAGATCAATCTGTTTTTGAATAATTCAAAATCCAAACCTATATTATAGGTAGTTGTTTTTTCCCAAGTAAGTTCTTTATTAAAAGGTAGTGCAGAATAGTTTATTTGACCAGGCAAGTATTGGCTATTTACATTTCCAACAACAAATAATGGTATCGATGGATAATAATTTAGACCATCAATAGACGAAATATCTTGTTGTCCCGTTTTACCCCAGCCTATGCGTAGTTTTAAATCAGATACAAATCCCGATTCTTTCAGAAATGATTCTTCTTTTATTTTCCATGCAAAAGCAGCAGAGGGAAAATAACCCCATACATTGCCTTCATTTCTAAAATAAGATGAAGCATCTGCTCTAAATGAAGCTGTAAACAAATATTTTCCAGCTAAATCTATATTTGTTCTTCCAAAAAATGATTGCATATTTAAATTTTCGTAATAACGTTCAAATGGAACCGTTGGCTTAACTACCTCTCTTAATCCAGTAGCATTATTGTATTGATAAGAGAGTTTATTTCCATCTCTTAAGAAATTCTGATAGGTATAACCACCTTGAACATCAAACTTTTTGATAAACCCTGTTAGTTCTTTAGTGTATACCAAATAAGCATCCATAGTTTGATTGGAAATCGTTTGACGCTCTCTATAATTTACTCCAGGATTTACTACGCCACCAGTACCAACAGTTCTGTAGGTTTGAATTGCATTTTCACCAAAAACTTCTTGAATATTTGATTCCGAACTCTCAAGGCCTAAATTCAAAACTGCTCTCAAATCAGATAAGAAAAACATTTTATAGTCAAACTCTATGTTTCCTAAAAATTTACGAATATTTTCAGGACGTCTTCTTTGTTCTAAAATTGCTAAAGGATTATCAGGGCCTACTTTGATATTACTATACATTTGCGTTATGGGATCATATGCAAATGATTGATAAAATCCATTAAAAATATTGTTTTTAGTAGCTCCATAAACAGGTTTTGTTGGGTCAAAATTTATTGCATTAGCAATTGCTCCATCTTGGTCAATTGCATTTTTTTCAGAATACAATCCCTTGGCATTCAAATCTATTTTTAAATGATTGTTTAACAACATTGGAGTTAATTTTAACGACGCTGTATATCTTTCAAAATCATTTGTTCTAACAATCCCTTCTGTTTTAGTATGACCAAGGGAAACTCTAAACGGGATTTTATTAAGCAAACTAGCTCTTGCACTAAAATTATTATCTGTTGTTACAGAAGTTCTGTAAATAACGTCTTGCCAATCGGTATTAGACAATATTCTTCCTTCAATTTCAGGAGTATTTACATTATCCTCTGCAGCATCATTTATTGGCGTTGTTAGCGGATTATCAATACCTAATAAATAAGTTTTTGTTGGGAAATTTTGTTTAATAAAATTAGTAAATTCATTTGCGTTCATAACATTTATCCTATCACTGATACTACCTACAGCCACAATACTAGAAAAATTAAATTCTGGCTTACCAGAGGTCCCTTTTTTAGTAGTAATTATGATTACACCATTAGATGCTCTAGATCCATAAATAGCTGTAGCTGAAGCATCTTTCAATATACTAAAAGAATCAATATCATTTGGATTAATTAACGAAAGTGGATTTCCGTTACCAGCAGCATTTTTAGTATCAATAGGCACTCCATCAATCACAATCAATGGACTGTTTTGAGCTGACAATGAAGCACCGCCACGAATACGAATGTTTGGAGCAGAGTCCGGTGCACCACCCGCATTAGTAATTCTAACACCGGGCGCTTTACCCACTAATAATTGATCCACAGAAACCACAGACCCTCTGTTGAATTGTTTTGAAGTAATCAAGTCTACTGAACCCGTAGCATCCTTCTTTTTGACACTACCATATCCAATTACAACAACTTCTTCCAGTTTTGAAGAATCTTCTTGTAAAAGCACGACAACATTTTGCTGTCCAGTATAGGTTAAAGAGTATTCCTTGTATCCGAGATAAGAAAATAAAACTACATCACCTTTGTTTATTTTTGATAAAGAGAATCTACCATCGAAATTGGAAGAAACACCATTATTTGTCCCTTTGACAAGCACATTTACTCCAGGCAAAGATTGTCCGGAATTTTTGTCTGTCACTATTCCGTCTAACTTGCTCTGAGCAAGCAAACTAGCGGGGAACATTAGCAATAAAAATAGGTACTTTTTACACAATGTTTTCATAGAGTTTGTTTAGGTTAAAATTTAATTTTTTTAGTGTATAATTTTACTTCGAATATTAAATTTACTTAAATTATCTGTTAAATTACATAGACAATTATTAAATACCTCACGAAAACGTTTGCGTGTTGAAAACTTTTCTAAAAACGCACTATTTTAGGTCTAAAATTGCCAATACTAAAAATAAAATCTATCTTTATTTTTGAATATATATTTATCATATTTATAATGAAAAGAAAAGTAACTCTCAAACAAATTGCAAAAGAATTAGATGTCTCTATTTCAACCGTTTCAAAAGCGCTAAGAAACAGCTCTGAAATAAGTGAGGATACTCGAATAAAAGTGCAAGCTTTTGCAAAGCTATACAACTACAGACCTAACAATATTGCATTAAGTTTGAAAAACCGAAGAACAAAAACAATTGGCATCATTATCCCTGAAATTATTCATCATTTTTTTGCCACTGTAATTGGAGGGATTGAGCAGTTAGCAAATGAAAATGGGTATAGCGTAATTGTTTGCCTATCTAATGAATCTTTTGACAAAGAAGTTATAAATATGGAAATGCTTGCAAATGGAAGTATCGATGGTTTCATAATGTCATTATCTAAAGAAACGCAGCAAAAAAAGGACTTTCATCATATTGTAGAAGTAACCAGTCAAGGTATGCCAGTGGTTATGTTTGACAGAGTTACAAATGATATTTTTTGCGATAAGGTCATTATTGATGATAAATCAGCCGCTTTTGATGCAGTGGATTATCTCATTAAAAGGGGAAATAAAAAAATAGGTTTGATTACAACCATCGATTATGTAAGTGTAGGAAAGTTAAGAACCGATGGGTATGTATATGCTTTACAACAAAACGACATTCTATTTGACGAAAGCCTAATTCTTAAAATTGAAGATATTGATAATTGTGCTGAAGAAATCAAACAATATGTAGCCGAAAATGAATTAGATGCTATTTTTGCTGTAAATGAATTATTTGCTGTAACCGCTATTAAAATGGTACATTTAATTGGCAAAAACGTCCCGAATGACCTGTCAGTTATTGGTTTTACGGATGGAATAATTTCAAAATATTCTACACCTTCTATTACAACAGTAAATCAAAACGGTTTTCTGATGGGGCAAAAAGCGGCAAAATTACTTATTGACAGACTTGAAGATGAGGATGAAGAAGAAGAATTTTACACTACTGAAATTATAGAGACTGAATTAGTAGAAAGAGAATCTACTCGATAGCACATTATATTATAAAGAAAAAGGATGCTTTTTTAGAAAACTACAACGTTTTAGTATAATTTTTTAGAAAATTTCTAATATCTAAATTCTAATATCTAAATTGTTTATATATATTTACACCTATCAAAACGTATATTTTACTTCGAAAATAAACTATGTTTTGATAAGCATCTCGCTTATCGTATTATAAATCATTAAATTACGATAATGGAAAAGCGTAAATTAGGTTTCTGGGAAATTTGGAATATGAGTTTCGGTTTCTTAGGAATACAATTCGGTTTTGCTCTGCAAGGCGGTTTTATGTCTAGAATTTTTCAAACTCTTGGAGCAAGTAAAGATGACATTCCTGCTCTTTGGATAGCAGCACCTTTAACTGGGTTGTTGGTACAGCCTATTATTGGATATTTGAGTGATAATACTTGGCATCCAAAATACGGAAGAAGAAAACCCTATTTCTTAATAGGTGCAATTCTTAGTTCCTTTGCCTTGTTTTTTGTTCCTTATTCTTCAACATTGTGGATGGCCGCTGGTTTTTTATGGATTTTAGATGCATCCATAAATATTTCTATGGAGCCTTTTAGAGCATTAGTCGCCGATAAACTTCCTGAACAACAACGTTCTTATGGTTTTGTTCTACAAACCTTGATTATAGGTATTGGAACGTGGGTTGCATCAAACTTACCTTGGCTTGTTGAAAAAATGGGATTTACACAAGAAGCACCTGCGGGTGTTGTTCCTGAATATGTAAAAATTGCCTTTGGAATTGGGGCTTTAGTCTTTTTAATTAGTATTTTATATACCGTTTTAACAACTAGAGAATATCCACCAAAAGATTTAGAAGAATTTAAAAAACATAGAAAAGAAAATAATTTTTTCAAAGATTTAAAATTATCTTTTAGCACAATGACTCCTACAATGATGAAATTAGGAGTAATTCAGTTTTTTAGCTGGTTTGCTTTTTTTACTATGTGGAGTATGGCAACACCTGCTTTGACAGAGTTTGTATTTAATGCTCCAGCACCTGATAAAAATGCTTTTGATTTAACTATTGCCACACAGGAAGCTGTTTTTAATACAGCTAACAAATTATACCAAACAGCTGCTGATGGTGTTGGTTCAGCAATGGGGTTATATGGCTTATCGTCAATGGCATTTGCACTGATATTAACATTTTATGCAGCCAAAGCAAGAGTTAACAGAAAATACATTCATATGTTTTCTTTAGTCGCTGGCGGAATTGGTTTCTTAATTATGGGAATTTTACCAAATCCAACTTATTTGAATATTTCATTTTTATTGATAGGTTTATCATGGGGAAGTATTTTATCTATGCCGTATGCAATGTTGTCAAGTTCTGTTGATGAAAACCGAATGGGAATGATGATGGGATTGTTCAATATGTTTATTGTAATTCCTCAAATTATAGCAGCACTCGGTGGGGTGGTTATATTATCAAAACTATTTGGAACATCAGCAATAGCACCAATGCTTTTAGCTGGAGTTTCATTAATCATTGCGGGATTGTGTAATTTTTTGATAACAGAAGAAAAAGCAATAAAAGGATAAAAATAATGAATAAAAAAGCATTCATATTCGACCTAGACGGTGTTATTGTGGATACCGCAAAATACCATTTTTTGGCTTGGCAAAAACTCGCCGATGAAATTGGAGTCGAGTTTACTCCAGAACACAACGAAGAACTGAAAGGCGTGAGCCGAGTGCGTTCGCTCGAAATCATATTAGGATTAGGCAATATTCAAGCTTCGCAAGAAGACAAAAACCGATGGCTCCATCAAAAAAATGTAGATTACCTCGCTTATATCGAAAAAATGGATGAATCCGAAATTCTTCCAGCAGTTTATGAAACATTAGAATTTATAAAAGAAAAAAATCAATTCATCGCACTAGGTTCTGCCAGTAAAAATGCCAGACCTATTTTGGAAAAAGTAAAATTATTACATTTTTTCGACGCCATTGTTGATGGAAACGATGTAACCAATGCAAAACCAGACCCAGAAGTTTTTCTTCAAGCAGCAAAACTGTTAGGGGTAAGCAACGAAAATTCCATTGTTTTTGAAGATTCATTAGCAGGAATCAAAGCTGCGAATATTGCCAATATGTTAAGCATAGGAATTGGTGAAGAAAGTATTTTAAAAGAAGCACAATTCTGTTTTCCAAACTTTTTGCATATGGATAGCAGTTTTATAGAAACATTGATTAAAAAATAAATAATTGAAGAAATTTGAGAATGAGTACGTTAGACAATTTTTCAAAAATATTAAATAAAAGTATTTTAAAATTTGTAATAATCTCATTTTCTAATTGAAAAATTATCTAATTAAAAAGAAAGAATGAATCAAGATTATATAAAACCAGACAACTGGTCGATCATAGAAGAAGGATTTGATACGGATAGCGTAAAATCGTCCGAAAGTCTTTTCAGTATTGGAAACGGTGCTATGGGGCAACGTGCCAATTTTGAAGAGCAATATTCTGCCGAAACCTTTCAAGGAAGCTACATTGCAGGAATTTATTATCCAGACAAAACCAAAGTAGGTTGGTGGAAAAATGGCTATCCAGAATATTTTGCCAAAGTTTTAAATGCTCCAAATTGGATTGGAATTGACATCGAAATTAATGGTGAAAATCTAGATTTAAACACTTGCGTGAAGGTGAAAAACTTCCGCCGTGAGCTTAATATGAAAGAAGGTTGGTACCATCGTTCGTTTGAAGCGATTTTGCAAAATGGAACCGAAGTTTTGGTTAATGTGCGTCGTTTTCTTTCTTTAGATTTAGACGAAGTAGGTGTTATTAATTATGAAATCACACCACTTAATAAGGAAGCTAAAATAGTTTTCAAACCTTATATTGATGCTGGCGTTCACAACGAAGATGCAAACTGGGAAGAAAAATTTTGGGAAATTCAAAATCTAAATCATACCGAAAACCAAGCATTTGTAACAGCAAGGACATTCAAAACTCATTTTGTTGCCACAACTTTTATGCAAAATTCTATTTTGTTGAATGGTAAAAACAAAAAAGATATACCTTTAAAGGTAGAAAATAATAATGAAAAAATACAATTTTCTTATGAAATCAATATTTTAAAAGAAGAAGTTGCTACTATTCAAAAAATAGGAGGTTACACGGTTTCATTAAACCACGAAAACACACTTTTGGCAGCGCAAAATGTAATTGCCAAAGCATTAAAAATAGGCTATGATCAATTATTACAAGATCAAATAAATGCTTGGGCAAAAATTTGGGAAATGTCAGACATCACTATCGATGGCGATGTGAAAGCACAACAAGGAATTCGTTTTAACATTTTTCAATTAAATCAAACCTATTTAGGAAAAGATTCTAGATTGAATATTGGTCCAAAAGGTTTCACCGGCGAAAAATACGGCGGTTCCACCTATTGGGATACCGAAGCCTACTGCATTCCGTTTTATATGGCAACCAAAGACCAACAAGTAGCCAGAAATTTATTGACGTATCGTTACAATCAATTGGATAAAGCTATTGAAAATGCCGAAAAACTAGGTTTCAAAAATGGAGCAGCTTTGTATCCGATGGTCACGATGAATGGGGAAGAATGCCATAACGAATGGGAAATTACTTTCGAAGAAATTCATAGAAATGGAGCCATTGCTTTCGCCATTTTCAACTATTACCGATTTACAGACGATTACAGTTACATTCCTGAAAAAGGACTAGAAGTTTTAATAGGAATTGCTCGTTTTTGGCATCAAAGAGCCAATTATTCTACCAAAAGAGAACAGTATGTAATTTTGGGAGTTACTGGTCCGAATGAATACGAAAACAACGTAAACAACAATTTCTACACCAATTATATTGCAAAATGGTGTATTCATTATACTTTAGAACAAATTCAAAAAGTAGAAAAAGAATATCCTCAAGATTTTACTCGTATTATGAATAAAGTAAAATTATCTTCTTCTGAAATGTCAGAAATGAAGAAAGTAGCAGATAATATGTACTTTCCCTATTCCAAAGAACACTATGTTTATTTGCAACAAGACGGATTTTTGGACAAAGATTTAGTGAAAGTAGCCGATTTAGACAAATCGCAACGACCTATTAATCAAAAATGGTCTTGGGATAGAATTTTGCGTTCGCCATATATCAAACAAGCCGATGTTTTACAAGGATTTTACTTCTTTGAAGATCATTTTTCAAAAGAGGAATTAGAACGTCATTTCGATTTTTATGAACCATTTACCGTTCACGAAAGTTCATTATCGCCTTGTGTACATTCTATACAAGCTGCTGTTTTAGACAAAATGGATATGGCATATACTTTTTATTTAAGAACTTCCCGATTGGATTTGGACGATTATAACAAAGAAGTTGAAGAGGGTTGTCATATTACCAGTATGGCTGGAACTTGGATGAGTATTGTGGAAGGTTTTGGTGGAATGAGAGTCAAAAACAATGCCTTACATTTCTCTCCAAAAATTCCAAAAGAATGGGATAGTTATTCGTTTAAAATCAACTTTAGAAATCAAGTTTTAAAAGTATCTATAAACAAAAACAAAACCCAATTTTCATTGGAAGGCAATTCTGGTATTAGTGTTTTTGTAAATGATAAAAAAGTTGTGGTTGAACCGAATAGTTTTGTAACGGTGTAAATAATACAACCCTTTCAGAGCTTCAAACTCTGAAAGGGTTTTTAAATTTTAAAAATGAAAAATTTTTTAATTTTCTTTCTAATTTCAACGTTTTCATTTGCACAAAATGCAAACAGAAAATACATTTCGCATACAAACACAAAAGAAGGTTTGCAAGTTGTTGTTTCTGATGGCACTTATTATTTGCATTTCAAAAATGATTTTATTTGCGAAAATACATTTATCCCCAAAAACGAAGTTTTTAATACTAATTCTCACGCTGTAATTTTAAATTCAAAAATTGCGACAACCAATAATGAAACTAAACAATATTATCAAATAAATGCCAAAAATTTCTCCATTAAAATAAATTACAATCCTTTTCAAATAGAATATTTAAAAAACGGAAAAATCATTATTTCCGAAAAACTAGGCTACATCAAAAAAGATTCCACTGAAGTTTTAGAATTTAATCTCGACACAAAAGAAACACTTTATGGTGGTGGAGCAAGAGTTTTAGGAATGAATAGACGTGGAAATCGATTGCAATTGTACAATCGTGCACATTACGGATATGAGTCCAAAGCAGAACTGATG
>NZ_JANOQD010000117.1:0-46591 GCF_031422135.1 Flavobacterium sp.
TTAAAAGCGGAAAAAAGAAATGTCTAAATATTTTTTATCCAATAAAGCCGTCGATGATTTATCTAAAATTTGGGATTATACTTATGAAGTTTGGTCTGAAAATCAAGCCGACAAATATTATTATGAATTGCTTGAAGATTGCCAAGAATTATCCGGAAATCAGAATTTAGGACTAAATTACATCGAAATTGATTTGGAAATTTATGGGTATAAATCAGGGCAACATATAATATTTTACAGATTGTTGAATGAAAAAGAAATTGAAATTGTCAGATTCTTACATTAGAGAATGGATTTGAAAAACAGAATCCAAGAATAAAACAACAGTTAACGGTATTACTTCGTCTGTTCACTCTTTCAGACTCAAGTGGGGTTTTAGGCACACGAGCGATAGCGAACTGACGAAGTAAACTCCAAAGTTGATCTTGTACTTGCAAGTTCAGCCTTAAATCGATCCATTTGAAATACAAATTTTAACCTTAAAAAAGAACAACTTTAGAATAAGATAATTTCAGTATCATTCATTTTAGCTTAAAAAAACTTAATTATTTCTTTTTTTTATTACGTGGTTCATAATTATTCAAGAAATCTCCCTTGGGTTTTCCGATGTCAAATGAACTAAACTTAGTCAACAATCTTGTTTTTTTTCTGGCTTCGTCTGGATTCATCCCTTCATATTCAATGCGATAAAGAGCTGAATACATTTCGGCTCGACCTACCCCGTGATAACAATGAATAAGTACTGGATAATTATCTTGGTTGTCCATCACTTTAAAAAAACCATCTAAATTTTCCTGTTTTGGTACTTGATCTGAACCTAGATTAAAATAATTCAAGTTAGGTATTTTTTCTGTGGCTTCTTTCTCTGCTCTTAATTCTTGCGGACTTTCAGGATTGTTTATCAAGTCTGCTGTGCCTGGAAAACGCAAATCAACAATCGATTTTATATTGTATTTTTTGATATAATCCGCAATTTCGTCTGGAGGAAGAACGCCTGATTTATATACTTTCCCTTCAGTAATAGTTTCAAAATTATGAGCGATGTACATATCATAATAGTTTTTACCTAAAACTAAAAGAGCTACAAAAACAATTCCAATGATGACTTTTTTAACTACCGATTTCATAAAATTCTGATTCTATTTAACAAATGTAGCATAATTAGATGCATTTAAAATACAAGAATATGCTAATTTGGTGCTAATTTTTTATCAATAATACTGTTCATATAATTTTGCAAAAATGCTTTGCATGCAATTTCAACAGCGTTCATTTCTTGATTACGATTTTGTATTAAATTTTTGGTTAGTCCTTTGTCGTTTTTATCAAAAAAACCAACGGCTTGTTTTCCGTCAAAAGTACATATATAATTCCCTTGCATAAACTGATACACACTTCCTGAATGGTTTATAGCAAATGGTTTTACTTGTTTATCGCCTAACAGGCTTCTACCCCAACTTCTAAATGGTTTTTGATAACCTATCATATCCAAAATTGTAGGATAAATATCGATTTGTTGTGCAAAATTAGTATCAACACCTTTTAAATTACTATTGGGCTTAAAAATCAAAATAGGAACAGCAAAGCGGTTTATAGGTTTCATAAACTCTTCATAATATACATAATTCCCATGATCGGCAACCATTACAAAAATGGTATTGTCATACCATTTTTCTTTTTTAGCTTGTTTGAAAAATTGCTTTAACGAATAGTCAGTATAAGCCACGCATTGGTGTATTTCAAGATTGCCTTTTGGAAATTTTCCTTTATATTTTTCTGGAACTATATAGGGATTATGGGATGACAAAGAAAACAAAGTTGCCATAAATGGTTGTTTTTTTGCATCCAAAGTGCTTTTCATATATTGAAAAAACGGTTCATCCCAAATTCCCCAAAAACCATCGTGCTCCTTATCATTATTAAACTCCGTTTTTCCATAATAATGATTGAAACCTAAAATGTTTCCAAAACCAAGAAAACCCATTGAACCATTTGGTGCACCATGAAAAAAAGAAGTGTCATACCCATCACTTTTCAGAGTAGAAACCAACGATTCAATTTTTTGATTGGCAAATGGAGAGGAAGTAAAAGCATCTTTAAACGAAGGAATTCCTGCAAGAATTGAGGACATTCCGTGTATGGATTTACTACCATTACAATATGCATTAGTATATATCATACTGTGCTGTGCCAAAGAATCTATAAAGGGTGTGTATCCTTTATAATTGGGGATTTCTAGTCCTTTATTAAAGCTACCTACATATTCTCTACCATAACTTTCCAGAATAAAAATTACAATATTTTGCTTGTTTGGTTTGTTATTATTGTACTTTTTGATTGGTACAAAAGTAGAATCAATACTCTGTTGTGAAACAAAATTTTGTCGTTTGAAACTTACTGTTTTCAATGTTCTTATAATAGCAAAAGGAGTATTCAAAACAATGTCTGCGTGGACAATATTTTTAATATATCTGTTGGCATCAATCAAATTTAATGGACGAGTACTTTTTTTGAAATCACCGCGAATTCCACCTATAGCCAAAGTTGTAATAGCCAAAAATAGTAAAGTTGAAAATAGAAAATATTTTCCTGTAATGGCTGGTTTATTGTATACAACTTTTACTCGTTTGTACAAATAAATCCACAAAAAACTAACCAAGAAGAACAATACAAATACATGCCAAAAATCAATTAAAAATTGAGACATCAAATCCGATTTATTGGATTCGTTTGCCAATACATCTAAAACAGCAGTGGTAGTTCTAGTGTAGGTATGCCTGTAATAAATAAAATCAGCAAAATTTGTCGCATATGCTAGTAAATTTGTAGCAAAGTACAAGTAAATCAAAATCTTTTGAAATCCTATTCTTGTATTGATTACCAATGGTAAAACAGATAATAAAATAAAAAGACTATTGATATAAAGTATAGAAGTCGTATCGAATACTAATCCGTGATAAGCCAATCGTAAAAATTCGAAAAAAGAATCCACTTGAAGGGCGTCATAATTATAAAGCCAAAAACCTAGTCTTGCAATAAAATAAAAAACATAGACTAATAATAACCTAAAAAATAGTACTTTATATTCCGAAAATCGTATTGTATCCTTCATTTAATTAAAAAATTATACGCAAAAATAATTTTTTAATTCATCAAAACAGAAATTTTAAAAGAAATATAACTTTTTTGTTGTGAATTTGCCACTATATTTGTTTTGTTAAAACGGTATAGTATATGGAAGAATGTATTTCAGTATTTGATATGTTAAAAATTGGTGTTGGCCCTTCAAGTTCACACACACTTGGTCCGTGGCGAGCAGCAGAACGATTTTTAAAAGAACTAACTGATTTACAACTTCTCCAAAAAACAACTCGAGTCAAAGTTGATTTGTATGGCTCATTATCATTAACAGGTACTGGTCACGCCACAGATTTAGCTGTTATGCTTGGGCTTAGCGGTCAAGATCCAGAATACATTCCCATTCAAGATATTTCAGGAATTATCAAAACAATTGAAGACAAAAAAGAAATCAAGCTGGACAATCAAATTGTGATTCCATTTTATTTTTTACAAGACATTGTTTTCAATAAAAAATTTCTTCCATTTCACGCAAACGGACTTACTTTTATCGCTTTTTTAGAAGATGATTCTAAATATACGTCTACATTTTACTCCATAGGTGGTGGATTCGTCGTTAAAGAAGAACGTGTAAATGCTAAGAAAAAAATCGCAATAAAATGCGCATTTCCGTTTCCAATAACTTTGGCAGAAGAACTTTTACAGTACTGTATTTCTAAAAATAAAAAAATCTCTGAAATTGTTTACGAGAACGAAAAATCAATGCGTTCTGAAACCGAAATCCATACTGAATTAATGCGAATTTGGAATACTATGCTTGAGTGTATGCACATTGGCTGTCATTCTGAAGGCATACTTCCTGGCGGATTAAACGTACGTAGACGAGCTTTTGATATGCATCAAAATTTAATAGGATTGGCAAATTATTCCAATCCGCAAGAATGGTTGGAATGCATTCGAAAAACGGAAGTTAAATTTCGTCAAATCCTAAAATGGGTTTCTTGTTTTGCACTAGCTGTAAACGAAGTAAATGCCTCATTAGGTCGAGTAGTCACTGCTCCAACCAATGGAAGTGCGGGTGTTATTCCAGCCGTTTTGATGTATTATTTATGCATCGAAAATCACCAAGCTGGCGAGAAAGAAATCAAGCAATTCCTTATGGTTGCTGGCGAAATAGGTAGTATTTTCAAAAAAGGAGCGACAATATCGGCGGCAATGGGTGGTTGTCAAGCAGAAATTGGGGTTTCTTCATCAATGGCAGCAGCGGCTTTGTGTGAATTAATGGGTGGTACACCTGAACAAGTTTTAATGGCTGCAGAAATTGCAATGGAACATCATTTGGGTTTAACTTGTGATCCAATAGGTGGATTAGTTCAAATTCCATGTATTGAAAGAAATACTATGGGTGCTATTAAAGCCATAAACGCAGCAGAATTAGCTCTGGAAACCGATCCGAAAAATGCGAAAGTCCCACTTGATAAAGTTGTAAATACAATGTGGCAAACCGCTAAAGATATGAATAACAAATACAAAGAAACTTCCGAAGGTGGATTAGCAGTAGCCGTAAATATGGCAGATTGTTAATATAAAATACTTTTTGAAAAACATTATTCTATTTCTTCATAATCAATATAATCTCCAACTTTCTTGGTTGATTTCGGATTATCTTTTTTTGTAGTTTGAAAATCAGAATTTTGTCCTTTAGCAAAACCTCCTTGTGATTGTTGTTTTTCAAAATTTTCTTGTACTTTGTTTACCGCTTTTTTTAATAGTATAGGTAAAAAAATACGAGCCAAAAACTTAACTAGATAATAAAATCCAATTAACAACAATATCGTTTTGAAAAAACCGTTAAAAGAAGCGTATTGAATCATATTTTTTTTTCAAAATTAATAAAACTATTTTTTAAAATTAAATATTGAATCTTAAAATAATGATAAAATATATTACTTTTGATTTCTTAAATAAAAACAATCTATGAAATATATCAAGATTCTATTTGTTATAGCGATTTACAGCTTCACAACAACAATCTATTCACAGTTTACAGATCAGATAAATACAAATAGACCAGGATCTTCAATGGGTGCTTTTTCTGTTGGAAAAAATGTGTATCAAGCAGAGGGTGGCGTAACTGGTTTCAAGTCAGAACATAGCCTACTTGAGTATGACGATAGAGGTTTTGCATTTGATCTTGCTGCTCGTGGCGGTTTGTTTTTTGAACAATTAGAATTAATTCTTGAAGCTGAATTTCAGTTTGACCAATACACCAATGGTAACTTGCAATACAATAGAAGTGGGATTACTAGAACTACTTTTGGTGGTAAATACCTGATTTACGATCCTTTTAAGAAGAAAAAAAATGAAAAACCAAATATTTACAGTTGGAAAGCAAATCAAAAACCCAAATGGCGTCAGTACATTCCAGCAATTTCAGGATATGCTGGGGTTAACTATGTTTTCGACAATGAATATTCAATACCAAACGAATCTACAATTAATCCAAAAATTATGATTCTAGCGCAAAATCATTTTACAAGTGGATTAGTAGTTGTGACAAATATTATTGCTGATAAAATAGGCTCTGAGAATTCCAGCTTTGGTTATGTTTTGACTGTTACAAAAAGTATAGGTCAAAAATGGACCGGTTTTATTGAAAATAAAGGTATAAAAGGAGACTATTATTCTGATGGAATTTTCACTCTAGGCACAACTTACCTACTTGCTTCCAATATGCAAATAGATGCTTCTATAAGTAAAAACATTAAAGACACGCCATCACTACTGTTTGGAGGAGTTGGGTTTTCTTGGCGTTTTGACAAAAAACACAAAGACAAGGAAAAGAAAGCTAAAAAGGAAGTTGAAGGAAATTCAACTAAACCAACAACTAATATCAAAACCCAAGACGAATTAGATAAAATACAATCTGAAACAGATAAAAAAGCAGAAAAGAAAGAGCCTGAAACCGAAACCGAAAAAACAACTGAAGAACCAAAAAAGTTAAAACGGTTAGATGATCTTGAAAATATTGATGAACCAAAAACTGAAATCAAAGAGCAAATCATACCCGAAATCAAACCTGAAAACATAATAAAGGAAGAAGTAAAACCAAATTAGTATGATTGTTGTTAAAAATGCCATTTCTAAAAAGGAAATGATTGAATTTGTTACTTTTCCTTTTTCAATATACAAAAACAATACAAATTGGGTTCCTCCTATTATTGCTGATGAACTGGAATCATTTGACAAAACCAAAAATCCAGTTTTTGAGTCAGCAGAAGCATATTTCTACATCGCTTACAAAAACGATATTCCAGTAGGACGAATAGCTGCCATAGTTAACTGGGATGAGGTAAAAAATCAACAGAAAAATAAAGTTCGTTTTGGTTGGTTTGATACTGTTGATGATATTGAAGTGACAAAATCTTTACTTGAAAAAGTATATGAACTCGGCAAAAAGCACCATTTGGAATATGTGGAAGGTCCCATGGGTTTTTCAAACTTGGACAAAGTAGGTGTACTAACGGAAGGTTTCGATCAACTAGGAAATATGATAACGTGGTACAACCACGAATACTACAAACACCATTTTGAAAAATTAGGTTTTGTAGTCGAAAAAAAATATATAGAAAGTGTTTTTAATTTTAGTGATATTGATAATCTCCCAATTCACAAAGCAAGTTTATTAATCCAAAAACGATATGGTTTAAAATCTTTAATTTTTACAAAAACTAAAGACGTTATGCCTTATGTGGACAAAATGTTCGATTTATTTAATCAATCGTATGAAAAATTAGAATCGTTTGTTGCTATAAATGAAATCCAAAAAGAATATTTTAAAAAGAAGTATATCAACTTTATAAATCCTGAATTTATACAATTTATTGTAGACGAAGACAACAAAATGGTTGCTTTTGCTATTGTTATGCCTAATTTTGCTCAAGCACTTCAAAAATCAAAAGGAAAATTATTTCCTTTCGGTTTTTTACATTTGCTACAAGCACGCAAAAACAGTAAAGAAGTTCTTTTCTACCTTATAGGAATTTTGCCAGAATATCAAAATAAAGGAGTAACTGCTATTATTTTTGACGAATATCATAATATATTCTCTAAAAAAGGAATTATAAAGTGTATTAGAACCCCTGAACTTGAAAATAATATTGCAATTCAAAATCTTTGGAAAAATTTTAATCCAAAAATCAACAAGCGTAGATGTACTTATAGAAAAAATCTGTAATTAACAGCAATTTCGTTTTGGCCTATTAGGCATAGTTTTGCTTGATAATCTATCGAATAAAGTAAAAACCCGTTCTAATTTATTCCATTCTAAAGTATAAATAGATTGGGTTCCCTCGATTTTTCTACAAATTAATTTTTGTTCCAACAAATCTTTCAAATGTTTAGAAACTGTTGATTGACTCAAAGGTAATTCGGCAACAATTTCCTTACAGGTTCTATCTTGATGTTTAGACAAAATTAATATAATCATTATCCTAGCCGGATTTGAAATGCATTTTGACAATTGAGCTAATTCAACTTCAAAAGAATGAAACTTTACATTTTTCATTAATCGTATTTTATAGATGGGGGAAAATAATTATTTTAAATAAGGATTACACTAATCTAGACTATTTACAATAGTTTAAAACATATATTAATCGCTAATATACGATAACAAACTAATAAAAAATGTCTACATTCAAAACCAAAGTTGACATATAAACGTATTTTCGTCAAACAAATATAATTTATGAAGCTTTTTTTCACAATATTTATTCTATTATTTTCATATTTATTATTTTCACAAGAAACAACTGGTGTTTTAAATGGTCGAATTAGTTCTAATCACACCATTTCAATTACTTCTGCTTCAATTACACTATATCAGAATTCCACAGGTTTAAAATACTCTACCATTTCTCAAAATGACGGCTTTTTCAGTTTCAATCAACTACAACCTGGTCAAGATTATCAATTGGAAATAAATGCTTTTTCACATCAACCATATAAAGAAGAAAACATTCAAATTCAGTTGGGCAAAATTACTAACATTACCATTGTTTTAATTTCATCAACTAACACCTTAAATGAAGTTGTTTTAAATGGTGTGAGGAACAGTTCAAAAAATGGAAACGAAAAAAAGCTAAAAATAGATTTAATAACTAGTTTACCAACTCTAAATCGCAGCATTCAAGATGCTACAAGATTACTAACCGATTCAAATTTAAACTCGTTTGGAGGCGCCAATTATCGCTTCAATAACCTTTCCATTGATGGTAGTGCTACTAATGATGTTTTAGGTTTTCAGGAACCTTCAAGCGGGGCTTCGGGTTCATTAGCTTCTGGAACGCCTGGTGGATTAGCAGGAACACAGCCTATAGGGTTTGGAGCAATAAGTGCATTATCCATAAAAACTGCTCCTTTTGATGTTACTTTAGGGAATTTTACAGGAGCAAGTATTAACGCAGTTACTAAATATGGAACTAATAAAACTACTGGAAGCAGCTATAGTTTCTTGAGAAACAAAACATTAACAGGTAATTATGCAGACGGTATAAAACAACCATCGGTAGCATTTATTGACAATCAAACAGGGGCAAGTATTGGTGGTTCTATTATCAAAAACAAATTATTTTATTTTTTTAATACTGAATTTGCTTTCCGAAAAGAACCTGTTCAAAATGAACCCGGAAGCGAGACTTCAAACATATCAAAATTGACGGTAGAACAAATAGCCAATCATTTAAGAACCAACTACAATTATGACCCAGGAGCCACGTCAAATGCAAATTTAGAGCGAAAAAGTGGCAAACTATTTTTGCGCTTTGATTATAATTTATCTGAAAATAATAAACTTACACTAAGGAATAATTTTGTAACTGGCTTTACAGATAATTTAGAATGGAGTGCCAATGTTTTTAATTTTGGAAATCAAGGTTATAGGCACAACTCCGTTACAAATACACTGGCTGCAGAATTAAAAAGTAAAATTAACAATGCTATTTCAAACAAATTAATTGTCTCAAACTCTATTGTAAACGACAATAGAACTTATAATGGTCGTGTTTTTCCACATCTTGAAATTATTGACAATACTGCAAACACTATTTTTGCGGGTACTTACAGAGAAGCGTCTATTTATGGTTTGACTTTAAACACTACACAAATTACAGACAATGTTACTTTTATAAAGAACAATCATACAGTAACTTTTGGTTCATCTACAGAGATAAATAATATAAAATACCGATTTCTAACGGCTTATAATGGCCGCTGGCAATACAAATCCGTTTCTGATTTCCTTAACGACAAACCCAATAGAGTTCGAGGTGTTTATAACGTTGAAAACAATGATTTTGATTATAATAAAAGAACACCCTCAGCAGATTACGGAGTCATTTTATCTAGTATTTACTTGCAAGATGAATTTAGAATTTCTAGTAAATTCAATATTTTAGCAGGAATTCGTATTGATTCACAATTTCACCCTGGTGACTTTCCAATAAGTCAGGAATTCATAAAAACTCCTGAATTTTCCAACTATAAAAATGACATAAATGTTGCTCCTCAACTTAATCCAAGAATTGGTTTTAGCTATATATTTGATAAAGATAATAACTATGTTTTAAAAGGCGGAAGCGGATTGTTTACCGGTAGAATGCCTTTTGTTTGGTATGCCTATCCAGAGTACATATCAGGAACAAAATATTTTAATATTGATTATAAACCCACTGGAGTCTTACCTATCAATGAAAATTTAAATGCTCTTGAACCTTTGCAATCTAAAAGATTAACCGAAATAAATTTAGTTGACAACGGATTCAATTTACCTCGTGACTGGAAAAGTAATCTTTCGTTTGACATAAAATTTAAGAATAATTATGCCTTAAATATTGATGCAACTTATTCCAAAGTTCTCAACGGATTGCTATTTAAATCCATAAACCGAAAAGAAGATCAGAAAAATAATTTTATAGGAACTGACAATCGTCCTTATTATAATACAACTTCGGATGCAATAAAAATAAACTCCAATTTTACAAATGTATTTTTACTCACTAATGTTAAACAAGGCTATCGTTATAATATAACTTTTGGACTAACAAAATCTGAAACACACTATAATGGCTTTTTAGGCTACACCTATGGAATAAGTAAAGATATTAGTAGTACAGTTCGCAATTCGCATGCAGCAAATTTTGAATGGAATCAAGCACTTGTCGCCAATACTCCTGAGCTAACGTATTCAAATTTTGATTTAAGACATAAATTTGTTTCCTATCATTTTTATGATATCAATTTCAAATCTAGTAAATTAAAATTTGGATTGATCTATAATGGCAAATCTGGAAGTCCATTTTCGTTTGTATATGAAGGTGATGTAAATCGTGATGGTTCTGCTAAAAATGATATTTTATACATCCCAAGAAATCAATCCGAAATTAAACTACAAAATATAGTTGATGCTTCAAACATTGTATTGGTTTCAGCAAACGAACAATGGAATCAACTGAATAATTATATAAATAGCGATAGTTATTTGAGCAAAAACAGAGGTCAATATGCAGAAAGAAATGCCGCAAGAACACCTTGGAATCATCAAGTAGATGCGAAAATAGTATTTGAAAAAAAAATATTTAAAAATAAAATCGAATTTTCGATAGATATTTTCAATTTAGGCAATTTATTAAATAGAAATTGGGGAGCACAACATTTTGTGCCCAACATAAATAATTCAGGGTATGCACTACTTGATTTTGTGAAAATTGATGGGAGTCAACCTGTATATCAATTTAACAATCCTCGAGGCAAACCTTGGCAAATAGATCCTGTAAATTCAAAATGGCAAGCTCAGTTTGGGGTTATTTTTTCGTTTTAGAACTAAAGTTTTTAAATTTAAGACAATGTAAAAATTAAAAATCCTTTTCAAATTGAAAAGGATTTTTATGTTTATAGATGTCTATTTTATAAATGAAAACTTAAATCAACATTTATGAAACATCAACTGTAGTTCTATCTGCAATTTCTTTATATGTTCCATTCACTAATTTCTCCCGAATTGCTTCAAATGCTGTTAAGGTCTCAGCTACATCACCCAAAGTGTGTGAAGTAGTTGGAATCATTCGCAACAAAATTATCCCTTTTGGAATTACGGGATAAATAACAATCGACAAGAAAATACCATAGTTTTCACGCAAATCATTTACCATAACCATTGCTTCTGGAACACTACCCTCAAGGTACACAGGAGTAACACAAGTATTTGTATCACCTATATTGAAATTTCGTTCACGTAACCCACTTTGCAATGCATTTACATTTTCCCAAAGTTTATCTTTCAATTCAGGATGATTACGCAACAACTCCAAACGTTTTAAAGCACCAAGAGTTTGAATCATTGGTAATGATTTTGCAAACATCTGCGAACGCAAATTGTATTTTAAATAATCAATAATTTCATTATCAGCTGCAATAAAAGCACCAATACTAGCCATTGATTTTGCAAAAGTTGAAAAATAAACATCAATATCAGCCTGAACTCCTTGCTCCTCACCTGCTCCAGCACCGGTTTTTCCTAGAGTTCCAAAACCGTGAGCATCATCAACTAAAAGTCTAAAGTTGTATTTCTTTTTCAAAGCAACAACCTCTTTTAATTTACCTTGTTGTCCACGCATTCCAAAAACGCCTTCAGTGATAAATAGTATTCCACCGCCAGTTTCAGTAGCCATTTTGGTAGCACGTTGCAAGTTTTTTTCCATACTTTCAATGTCATTGTGACGGTATGTAAAACGTTTTCCCATATGCAATCGAACACCATCAATGATACATGCGTGTGCGTCAACATCATAAACAATTATGTCGTTTTTAGTTACCAAAGCGTCAATAGTTGACATAATTCCTTGGTAACCAAAATTCAATAAATAAGCTGATTCTTTCATAACAAAAGTAGCCAATTCATTTTCCAATTGTTCGTGAGCCGAAGTATGACCTGACATCATACGAGCGCCCATTGGATAAGCAGCACCATATTGAATCGCCGCATCAGTATCCGCTTGACGCACTTCTGGATGATTTGCTAATCCTAAATAGTCATTCAAAGACCAGTTCAAAATATTCTTTCCGTGAAATTGCATTCTCGGCCCTAATTCTCCTTCTAATTTTGGAAATACAAAATACCCTTCTGCTTGCGAAGCCCATTTTCCTAAAGGACCTTTATTATTCTGAATTCTTTCAAATAAATCTTTTACCATTATATATAAGTATAAAATTTTACGTTTTTTTACAAGTTGCAAAATTAGTAATAATATTTTTTACATTATAATTTATTTTTCGGGAGTTTCGCAAAACCTTTTGGTGGGTTTTGCAACCGCGCTTTCCGCTCTATCTTTTGTTCCATTGTATTCCACAAAAGGATGCCGCTACAATCGCTAACTCGAAAGAAACATTGTAACTTTACACTTTTAAATATATAAAAACATGATACAACTCGTCTTTGCATCTAACAATAAGAATAAAATTCAAGAAATACAAAGTATGCTTCCGTCAAATATCAAAATAATGAGTTTGGAAGATATTGGCTGTTTCGTAGACATTCCTGAAACATCGGATACCATAGAAGGCAATGCTATTTTAAAAGCGAACTATGTAACCCAAAAATACGGCTACGATTGCTTTGCTGACGATACTGGATTAGAAGTAGAAGCGTTAAACGGAGAACCAGGTGTTTTTTCGGCTCGCTATGCTGGCCTACAAAAAAATGCCGATGATAATATGAATAAATTATTACTGGAATTAGAATCAAAAAACAATCGTAATGCCCAATTCAAAACCGTCATTTGTTTGAACATTAATAAAGAACAATATTTATTTACTGGAATTGCGGCTGGCGAAATCATTAAAGAGAAAACTGGAAATCAAGGATTTGGCTACGATCCAATTTTTAAACCCGAAGGTTATCAACATACATTTGCGCAAATTTCTGGCGAGATAAAAAACAAAATAAGCCATCGCGGCAAGGCTACTCAACTGCTTTTAGAATTCTTAAAAAAGTAACGTATTGATTTTCAATAGTTAATAAATTGACAAATGTTAAAATAACATTAGTTTATCTCATTTATTCACACTACTTTTGCACCGAATTTAAAAATAAATAATGAACAAATTTGAACAATTAGGATTGAGTGAGTCGCTACAACGTGCGATTATCGATCTAGGGTTTGAGAATCCGACCGAAGTACAAGAGAAAGCGATTCCGATGCTATTGGAAAAAGACATTGATTTAGTTGCGTTGGCTCAAACAGGGACGGGGAAAACGGCAGCTTTTGGTTTTCCGCTGATTCAAAAAATTGATGCCAACAATAGAAATACACAGGCGTTAATTTTATCACCTACTCGCGAACTATGTTTGCAAATTACAAACGAGATTAAAAACTACTCAAAATACGAAAAAGGTATTAATGTAGTGGCCGTTTATGGTGGTGCAAGTATTACAGAACAGGCAAGAGACATCAAAAGAGGCGCACAAATTATAGTGGCTACTCCAGGCAGAATGCAAGATATGATTAACAGAGGATTGGTAAACATTACTCAAATTAATTATTGTGTACTTGATGAGGCAGACGAAATGTTAAATATGGGCTTCTATGAAGACATTGTAAACATTTTATCGACTACTCCAAACGAAAAAAGCACTTGGTTATTCTCGGCTACAATGCCACAAGAGGTAGCGAGAATTGCAAAACAATTTATGCATGACCCACAAGAAATTACGGTTGGTGCTAAAAATTCAGGTTCTGCAACAGTTTCACATGAATTTTACTTAGTAAATGCACGTGATCGTTACGAAGCTTTGAAACGTTTGGCCGATGCTAATCCAGACATTTTTTCGGTAGTTTTTTGTAGAACAAAAAGAGATACACAAGCTGTAGCTGAAAAATTAATCGAAGATGGGTATAGCGCAGCTGCTTTGCACGGCGATTTATCGCAAGCGCAACGTGATGGTGTAATGAAATCTTTTAGAGGTCGTCAAATCCAAATGCTTGTAGCGACTGATGTTGCTGCTCGTGGAATCGATGTGGACAATATTACACACGTTGTTAACTACCAATTGCCAGACGAAATAGAAACCTACAACCACCGTTCAGGAAGAACTGGTCGTGCTGGAAAACTAGGAACTTCTATTGTTATTGTAACTAAAAGTGAAATTCGTAAAATTTCGTCAATTGAAAGAATCATCAAACAAAAGTTTGAAGAAAAAACAATTCCTTCTGGAATCGAAATTTGCGAAATCCAATTGTTGCACTTAGCAAATAAAATCAAAGATACCGAAGTTGATCACGAGATTGATAACTACTTACCTGCAATTAACCAAGTTTTAGAAGGGCTTTCTAAAGAAGAATTAATCAAGAAAATGGTATCGGTAGAATTTAATCGTTTTATTGCTTACTACAAGAAAAATAGAGATATCTCTAACCAATCTTCTGACAGACGCGAGCGTGATGATAGAGATGGTGCTCCAAGAGAAAACAACAACAACGGAGCAACTCGTTATTTTGTTAACATTGGTTCAAGAGATGATTTCGATTGGATGCAATTGAAAGATTTCTTAAAAGACACCTTAGAATTAGGTCGTGACGATGTGTTCAAAGTAGATGTAAAAGAAGGTTTTTCTTTCTTTAATACTGACGCAGAACACACCGATAAAGTAATGGAAGTTTTGAACGGATTTGACCTTAATGGACGAAGAATCAATGTAGAAATTTCTAAAAATGACGGTGGTTCAAGTTCTGGACGTCGTGATCATAACGGAAGATCTGGCGGTTTCGGCGGAGGAAGAAGTTCTGGTGGTGGCGGATTTAGAGGCGAAAGAAGTTCAGCTCCAAGATCTGGTGGTGGTGCTTTTGGCCCTCGAAGTTCAGCTCCAAAAGAAGGAGGTTTCAGTAGAGGTTCTGCTCCACGTGAAGGTGGTTTTGGAAGAAGTTCTGATAGAAGTGAATCCTCTGATAGAGCTCCAAGAAACGAAAGACGTTCTGGTGGTTTTACACCTCGATCTTCTGAAGCAGGTGCTGAAAGACCAAAAAGACCAAGAAGAAGTTAATTAGATTAAAATAAAAAAAATGCATCTTTATTAAATTAAAGATGCATTTTTTATTTTATAACAATATCTTTTTTAGATTTGATTTTGACAATACATATTGGACTTGACATAGCGGTTGTAACCATATCTCCTTTTTTAGGATATATTTCTTTTACAATCATAATTAAATTAGTGGTATCATCAATCAATTTTTCAGGTATTACTTCATAACCACCTGTTTTTCTTTGCCCAAAATTAAGAATCAATACATTGTGGGTTACAAAATCCACATCAGGAATCTTGTCTTCTCCCATCGAAATAAAAAATGCTCTATAATCTTCATTGTTTCTTACAACTCGATATGATTTTGAAGGAACACCACTAAAATTACTTTTGTAAATGACTTCAAAGGCATTTGAAATATTCTTTTCGTCTTTATTTGGTATCAAAACACCACAGGAAGTTAAAAATAAGAAACAAAATAGAAGTGTTAATTTATTCATTTTAAATCATTTATAGCTTTTTTATATAAATTCTCATATAAAGGTACTATTTTTTCGATAGAAAAACTATGAGCTACTTCTAATGCTCGATTTTTAAATTCAAGTAAATTTTTGTCGTTAGAAATTATTTTTATTCCATTTTCTGCCATTTCTATGACATTTCCAACATCACTCAAATATCCAGAAACTCCTTGAATATTAACTTCTCGCAAACCTCCTGAATTACTAGAAATTACCGGAACTTTACACGCCATAGCTTCTAAAGCTGCCAATCCAAAACTTTCGGTTTGAGAAGGTAATAAAAATAAATCAGAGTAATTTAGAATTTGATTAATCTCATTGCTATTTCCAAAGAAAATAACTTTGTCACTTATCCCTAATTCTTCGCAAAGTTTCTCCGCTTTGGCTCTCTCAGGACCATCACCAACCATCATTAATTTCGCTTTCACTTTTTGTTGAATTAGATAAAAAATCTGAATTACATCTGGTATGTTTTTTACTTTTCTAAAATTACTAATGTGTGTTATAATTCGCTCATCAGCTTGAGCCATTACGGAGCGTTTACATGGATTTTGAATGGAATTATCGTTGTTTAATTCAATAAAGTTTGGAATAACTTCTATTTCCTTTCTAATATTAAAAAGTCGCAAAGTATCATCCTTTAAACTTTGAGAAACCGAAGTCACTTTATCCGATTTATTGATGCTGAAAGTTACCGCAGTTTTATAAAACGGATGATTCCCAACTAACGTTATATCTGTACCGTGAAGAGTTGTCACCATTGGAATTGTGATTCCCTCATCTTTAAGCATTTGCTTTGCCATATAACCTGCATAAGCGTGAGGAATAGCATAATGAACGTGTAATAAATCTATTTTATGAAGTTTAACCATATCAACCAATTTACTTGAAAGAGCTAATTCATATGGTTGATAATGGAACAATGGATATTCCGGAACGTTTACTTCATGGTAATGCACATTTGGACTTAATAGTGCTAATCGGACGGGTTGTCTGTAGGTTATAAAATGAATTTCGTGCCCTCGACGCGCCATTTCTAATCCTAATTCTGTGGCTACTACCCCACTACCTCCAAATGTTGGGTAACAAACAACTGCTATTTTCATTTATTGATTTTAATGATACGAATGTAGAAAAATGGAATTTATACTTCTATAAATAAAAGTTAAATATTGCAATTAAATCTTACAACAACCGTCCAAAGTTGCAATTCCTTCCGAAGTTGCTTTTACATCATCGGCATCATATCCTAATTTAGAAATGGCTTCTTTAATGGCTTGAAGATTGGCTTTTTTGGCATTATAATACACTGTGAATGTCATTGCTTTATCATCAAGTTCATACATTTTTACGCCTTTTATTTTAAGTATTTCCGTTTTGAATTTCAAGCCGCAAGTTTCACATTCCTTGCAATGGTCACAGTTTAAAGTGGTTTTGATTACCGCTTTCTGATTTTTTTTTTGTGCATATAGAGTATTAGTTACGAAAAATAATATGGCTAAAAAAAAGATTGATTTTAAAATTGAATTTTTCATTTGAATTAATTTTTAATATTGTGTTTTATTTTAATGTTCATGACCTCCACCGCCTTTCATTGCTGATAAAAGATAAAAAGCACCTTCTACAACTATTTTTGTATCGGTAGGAATTGGTGAAACAAGTTTGACTTCGGTATATCCTAAATCTGTTGTGCCAGGAATTACTTCAATGGCTTTGAAATGAATTTCGCTGTGGATTTCTTCTTTTGCAACTGGTTTTATTTCTTCTTCATACTCATCTTGGACAAATATAAAATATTTATCTCCATTTCTTACAATTGCATCTTTTGGCAACGCAGTAACTGTAGCGTTGGTAATATTAATATTTGCCGAAACATACATTCCAGAAATAAGTCCTTTTGCATCAGCAGGATTTATTTTAGCGTGAACGGCAACGGTTTTACTTTCGTTAGAAAATGATTTGTTAATCCCAAATATTTTGCCTTTTACCGATTTATTTGACTGATTGGTCAATACAAAATCTATTTCTTGACCTATAGATATTGAACCTAAATCTTTTTCATAGACGTTCAAATCCAAGTGCATCTGGCTATTGTCAACCACTTCAAAAAGTGCTGTTCCTGTTTCTGCATAAGCACCTTTGGCAATACTAATTTTACCAACATAACCAGAAATTGGTGAAACTATTGGCACCAAGCTTGAACCATTGGTACTCATATTCAAGGCTTGCAATTTGTTTTTTGCGGCTTGTGCTCTGGCTCTTTCTACAGCTAACTTTGCTTTTACTTCTTGAAATGTTTTTCTAGGATTTACGTTTTCTTCGCTCAATGTTTTTTGGCGATCGTATTCTAATTGCAAAAATTCAATGTTTGCCGATGCCGAGCGGTAATCTTCTTGCATCTCAACCACTTCCAAGTTTTGAATGGTTGCCAGTACTTTTCCTTTGTTTACAAAAGTTCCTTCTAGCACCAAAATATCTTTGACAGTTCCACCAATTAAGGTAGAAACATTTGCCATATTTTGTGGTGGCACTGTGGTATATCCATTGGCTTTTATGATGGTATTTAAATTTCTGTTTTCTATTGTTCCAGTTTCAATACCAACTGTTTTGAATTGCACTTGGGTTAAGGCAACTTCGTTTTCTGATGTTTCTTCATCGGGAGTTACTTCGGTTTTCTTTTCGCCACAAGAAGTAAAAAGTGTCAAGACTAGAGTATTAAGTAATATGAAAATCTTGAATTTTGATTTTGTATTTTTCATTTTAAGAAATTTTAATTATTAGAAATGGATGGAAACTGCTGTTGAATAGCACTTTGATTGTACGTATTTACAACTTCAATATGTTGTTTTTTGATGTCTAATGCTTGGTTCAAAAAATTGATATACGCCCAATAACTCATATCGCCACCAGCATAACTTTTTTGGGCTGTTGCAATAATTTGATCTGCATATTGCAAACCTTCATTGTTGTAATAATCCAATGCTTTTTGCTGTTTTGAAAGTTCGTTTTGCAATTGTCGCATTTGTGTTTTCAATGTAAATTTACTTTTATCTAATTCTAATTGTGATTGCGAAATACTAATTTCTGATGCTTTACTTCTTGCCGAATTTGCGCCACCAAACAACGGAATTTGCAAGCCTGCAGTGAATCCTTGAAACAACGATTTGGTATCGATAGTTTGTGCAAAATAGCCCAATCCAAGTTTTGGTGTTTTCAAGGCTTTGAAAGTATTGGCTTCTTTTTGATATACCGAAATTTGTTGTAAATAGTAATCGCTCAACAAACCTTCTACTTTTGCAACATCAACTTTTTTAATGGATTGATATTGCAACGGGATTTTTATATCTGGTAAAATATCCTCATCAGTTTGGACAAAAAACTGCAATTGTTTTTGATAAATTGCCAAGTCAAATGCCAATTGTTCTTTTTGGGTTTCTATTTCTTTTACTTTTGCTTTGGCGCTAATTACTTCAATATTCCCACTTTCGCCAGTTTTGAAACGTAGTTCGGCATTTTTTAGAAATTTGGCATAAATGGTGAGTAACTCTGTATTTAATTTTTGAATTGAAATGCCATACAAATATTGATAATAAGCAATAGTTACCGCTTTTTCAATTTCATATTCTGACAATGCTTTTCGTTTTTCAGCAAGTTTTACCAATTCTTCTTGCAATTGGCGGTTGGCTTTGGTGATTTTTCCAATCGGAAAATATTGTTGCACCGAAATATTATGATCGTATTCATCGCTATTAAACTGTCCGCCTTGGTATTGCACTTGCAAAGGATCTAATTGAAAAGCTGTTTTCTTGAGCGTGGTTTGCTTTTCAATCTCTTTATCGGCAATTTTTAAATCGATATTATTGGTTTTAGCCATTTCGATGGCGCTTTCTAACGAAATTGTTTGCGGACTTTGTGCAAATGAAAATGTGCTAATCAATAACAAAATTGCTGTAATTACTGTTGTTGTCCTATTTTTTCTTCTTTTAAAACCTTGTTCAACTAATAAGTACAAAATTGGTAAAACAATTAACGTCAACAATGTTGCTGATAAAAGTCCACCAATAACTACTGTTGCCAATGGTTTTTGCACTTCTGCACCACCACTGGTTGACAATGCCATTGGTAAAAAACCTAGTGAGGCTACAGCGGCTGTCATTAAAACTGGTCTTAATCTGACTTTGGTTCCTATCAAAACACGTTGCAAGGCATCGGAAACACCTTCCATTTTGAGTTGGTTGAAATAGGATATCAATACAATTCCGTTTAAAACCGCAATCCCAAAAAGGGCAATAAAACCAATTCCTGCTGAAATACTAAAAGGCATTCCTCGTAACCACAAAGCAAAAACACCACCAATAGCTGATAACGGAATGGCTGTAAAAATCAATAAGGCTTGCTTGTAACTATTGAAAGTAAAAAACAATAAAACTAAAATCAATCCCAATGCAATGGGCAAGGCTACCGAAAGTCGTTTGTTGGCTTCAACCAAATTCTCAAATTGTCCGCCATAGGTGATAAAATACCCAGCTGGAAGTTTGTAATTTTTATCTAATTTGGCTTGAATTTCTTCCACTACGCTTTTTACATCACGACCCCGAACATTCAATCCAACTGTAATTCTACGTTTACCATCTTCACGAGAAACTTGAACTGGACCTTGCTCAAACGCTACAGTTGCGACTTGCGAAAGTGGCACTTGTTGCCCGTTTGGCAATGGAATAAATAAATTACTAACATCGGTGATATCGCTACGATTACTAGCATCCATTCGGACAACAATATCAAAACGTTTGCTTTCTTCATAAATTTTTCCTGCACTTTCCCCAGCAAATGAATAACGAATAATTTGGTTGATGTCGGTAATATTCAAACCATATAAGGCAATTTTATTGTAATCGTATTTTACGGTTATTTGTGGCAAACCAGTTACTTTATCGGCTTTTAAATCTCCGATTCCTTCTATTTTACTGATTTTTGATATTAATTCATTGGCTTTGGCGTCTAAAATTTCTAAATCATCACCAAAAATTTTAATAGCAATATCACTTCGGCTACCTGTCATCAATTCGTTGAAACGCATCTGAATAGGTTGTGAAACTTCAATAGTAGCTCCTGGAATGGCTTCCATTTCGGATTTCATTGCATTGGCAATGTCTTCCCAATTGTCATAACCATCCCGCCATTCACTTTTGTCTTTTAAAACGATAATTAAATCACCACTTTCAATTGGCATAGGATCGGTTGGAATTTCGCCACTTCCTATTTTTGAAACAATAGTTTTAATTTCTGGGAATTTTGATTTTAGAATTTTCTCATATTCGGTAGTAGTTTTTACCATTTGTGAAAGCGAACTTCCTGTCATAATGGTTGCGTTGATTGCTAAATCGCCTTCTTCTATGGTTGGTATAAATTCGCCACCCATATTCTGGAAAACAAAAATGGCTAAAACAAATATTGCTATTGTAAAAGCTAAAACTGCTCTTTTGAAACGCAAGGTTTTTTCTAAAAATGGGGAATATATTCCTTCAAACCAAGCCATCATTCGATCACTAAAATTAGGTTTGTGTTCCGTATTTTTAGATAGAAATAGTGCACTCATCATTGGTACATATGTTAATGACAAAATAAACGCACCAATAACTGCAAAACCAACTGTCATTGCCATTGGACGAAACATTTTTCCTTCTGTCCCCACTAATGCCAAAATTGGTAAATACACAATTAAGATAATAATTTCTCCAAAAGCCGCACTATTCCTGATTTTAGAAGCTGAGTTATACACTTCAGTATCCATTTCATCTTGTGTTAAATCTTTTTCTCTTTTAATTTTTTGCAAATGGTGCATAGTAGCTTCCACAATAATTACGGCACCATCGACTATAATACCGAAGTCGATTGCTCCTAAGCTCATTAAGTTACCGCTTACGCCAAAATAATTCATCAAAATCACAGCAAACAGCATAGATAGTGGAATTACAGAAGCTACTAGTAATCCAGCACGAAGGTTTCCTAGAAATAAAATCAGAACAAAAATTACTATTAATGCTCCTTCTAGCAAGTTTTTTGTCACTGTTCCAATGGCTGAATCAACCAATTTCCCTCTATCAATGAACGCTTCTGCAACCACACCTTCCGGTAAGGTTTTGTTGATTTGAATCATTCGTTCTTTTACTCTTTCAACTACTGCACTTGAATTTTCGCCTTTTAACATTAAGGCTAAACCAGAAACTATTTCGCCTTTTCCATCTTTGGTTGAAGCACCATATCGCAAAGCAATTCCCTCACGAACTTCGGCAACATTGCGAACTAAAATTGGCGAACCGTTTTTATTGGAAACTACTACATTTTCTAAATCTTTGATACCAGAAGCCATTCCAACCCCACGGATAAAATAGGCATATTGGTCTTTTTCGATATACGCACCGCCAGTGTTTTGATTGTTTTTTTCTAACGCCTCAAAAATATCCGTTATAGTTACGCCTAAACTATTAAGTTTGTTTGGATTTACTGCAATTTCATACTGCTTTAGTTTTCCGCCCCAAGAACTTACCTCTGCAACACCTTCAATTCCTTGCAATTGCGGAATAATAATCCAGTCTTGAATGGTTCGTAACTTTATTGCATCGTACTTGTCTTCATAGCCTTTTTTGGCATAGACATCGTACTGATAAATTTCGCCAAGACCAGTAGAAATAGGTGCTAGAACTGGAGTTCCAGCATAAGCAGGAATATTTTCTTTGGCTGCAGAAAGACGTTGAAATATTTGTTCTCTTGCCCAGTAAATATCTACATCGTCCTTAAAAACCACGGTAACCACTGATAAACCGAAACGAGAAATACTTCGCAATTCAATTACTTTTGGAATCGTTTTTACGGATTGTTCTAATGGATAGGTTATTAATTGTTCTACTTCCTGACTTGCCAAAGTTGGTGCCGTGGTTAATATTTGCACCTGATTATTAGTAACATCTGGCAAAGCATCAAGCGGTAAATTCTTAATGGAATAACTCCCCCAAGCAATAAGCACTAAGGTAAATAAAAGTATAATGAACTTGTTCTTTATACTAAATAGTATGATTTTATCTAACATTGAAAATATTATATACGAATTAGAAAATAAGCAAAATTATTTGTGAAAAGGTCACAAATTTTTAACCCCAACAAATTGCGGGGCTTGATTATGCTATTTGAGGCGGTTGCCAAATACTTACGTAAAAGCTGGAAGAAAGTATTGATTTGTATGTGTGTAATGGAGTGATAATACTTTTAGAAAGTAACGGAAAACTAAAGAAATTTGTAGGTTGGTAACTGAGCATTAATGAACCACAACAATTACAAATACAAAATGGAGGACACAAGTCATTTTCAGATTTATGAGAATGATTTTCATGACTTGAAACAACTTCGTTTAAAGTGTGAGTAATACTATCTTGTGATTTAACATCAGCACAAGGAAAGCACGAAAGTGCTATCATATATATAGATAGTAATATTGTTTCAATTTTATTCAAGTATCAAAGATAATTATTTTATAATCGCTTCTTGAATTATTTTCTGAATATCTTCCCGAATATTTTCTTTCGATAAAGTATTTGGAGCATTTGAATCAGGAAAAGTTCTGTTGGACATAAACACATAAACTATTTCAGTGTCAGGATCTGCCCAGGTCATAATTCCTGTAAAACCCGTGTGACCAAAACTAGATTTTGATACAGGATTTTCTTTATCTAACTGTAGTTTATCAAAACCGAGTCCTCTCCTATTGCCTTCTGGACAGAAGTGACAGGTATTAAAATCGTCGAAGGTTTTCGCTGAAAAATATTGAATTCCTCCATAGTTCCCTTTATTCAAATACATTTGCATTAGTTTTGCGATATCCATCGAGTTAGAAAATAAACCAGCGTGTCCCGCTACTCCGCCTTGCATTGCGGCTGCCATATCATGAACATATCCTTGTACTGTGGTGTGACGGAAATAAGTATCGACTTCGGTTGGAGGAATGCTACTCATATCAAATTTTCGAAGTGGATTATACAACGTATTATTCATCCCTAATTTGGAAAAGAAATTTTCTTCAGACAATATATCTAATGATTTTTTTGTTTCCCATTCTAGATATTCTTTTAATAAAATAAATGTAAAGTCACTATAAACATACTCTTTCTTATCGTTTAATTTACTATTTACAATTGTTTTTAGAATTGTATCATTGTAATCATTTCTAATAAATAAATTTTCAGAAACTTGATTTCTAAAATTTTCAGAATATGATTTTCGATATAATTTTTTTAAAGGTTTTCTAGAAGAATCTAAAGTTGACTTGTAAAATGGAATCCAAGCTTTTAGTCGTGCGTAATGGGATAGTAAATCCTTAAGCTTTATAGAATCTTTGTCGGTTCCTTTAGTTTGTGAAACCATATCCCCTAATATCGTTTCTAAATTTATTTTTCCAGAATCGTATTGTTGCATGACATTAGGAAGCGTTGCTGCAATTTTAGTAACGGAAGCCACATCATAAATATCAGAATTTTTTACTTTTATATCATTCTTAAACGTATGGTATCCAAATGATTTTTGATAAATTACTTTGCCTTTTCGAGCTACTAAAACTTGAATGCCAGGAGTCATTTTTTCGATAATTGCTTTTTGTACTACAGCTTCAATACGCTTTAAAACATCGGAATTCATCTCTACATTTTCAGGAGTTGTGAAACCCAAACGGTTTATAGTTTGCGTTGTCATTCCATCACCACGTTTAAAATTTTCATTTATAGAAACCGGCAATTTACCTTTGGATTCAAGAACTCCAAAAATTAATTGTGCAGAAACTTCTTGGGCTATTGGGTTGTTTTGATAGGTCATAACCAAACCCTCAATAGCATCAAAAGAATTTACTGGTAACAGAACGTAAGGTTTTGCAAAAACATCAAGAATCACATCATTATTTTCGGCTATTTTTTGAACCCAGAGTTGTTCTTTTTCTGTGAATTCGTATTTTCGCCACGCTTTATCTGATTTGTGCAAACCAATTATTACAGTGTTGTACTCTTTTAAATCAACATTCAAACTGTCAATATTAAAATGTGAAACCTCAGTAACTTCAGCATATTTCTGTAGTGTAGAAAGGAAAGTGTTGTCTGGATTGTCTCCAATTTTCACATATGCAATTTTACTTTTGGATAAATCTCTGATTGGTATAATCTCTTTTTCACTTTTTAAAACCGTAATTGCATTTTCATAAAGTTTATACTGCAACGAATTGTTTATTGGTTTATTCAAATCATCAAATAAATTCTTTGTATCAATAGATTTGTATTTATTCAATCCTGCTTTATACTTGTATTTTAGTATTTTTTTAACCGAAAATTCGATTCTTTCATCAGTAATCAAAGTGTCTTTGTAGGCTTGAGTAAATTTTTCGATTGCCGTAGGAACATCTTCCGCAAAAAGTAGAATATCGTTTCCAGCAAGAAAGGCTTCTAAATCAATTTCACCAGGTTTTTTGAAATTACTAGCCCCTTTCATATTCAAAGCATCGGTGAAAATTAGACCGTTAAAACCTAATTCATTTTTCAAAACATTGGTCACAATATTATAGGATATAGACGAAGGATAATTAGGTCTTGTTTCTAAACTTGGTACATTCAAGTGTGCTACCATAACGGATGCCAAACCTAAATTAAACATTTTTTTATACGGATACAATTCAACTTCATCGATTCTTTCTTTCGAAAAATTGATGGTTGGCAAAGTATGATGCGAGTCGGTTTCTGTATCACCGTGACCTGGAAAATGTTTTCCTGTTGCTAATACTCCTTGGTTTTGAAAACCTTTCATTAAGGCAATGGCGCGTTCGGTAACTTGAAACTTGTCTTCTCCGAAGGAACGATTTCCAATAATTGGATTTTTTGGATTGGTATTAATGTCAATTACTGGCGCAAAATTAAAATGAATTCCCATTCGCTTGCATTCTTGCCCCATTTGGTTACCCATTTGCTCTAACAGTTTCATATCTTGAATGGCACCAAGTGTCATATTCCAAGGATAACTGTAAGTAGAATCCAGGCGCATACTCAATCCCCATTCGGCATCATTCCCAATAAATAATGGTATTTTTGATTTTGCCTGAAATCGATTTGTTAATTGTGCTTGACGAATTGGCCCTCCTTGAAAGAAAATTAAGCCTCCAACTTTATAGTTTTTGACCAACTTATCAACTGCATTAAAATGAACCGAGTCTCGATTAGAATAAGCTGCAATCATAAAGAGTTGTCCTAATTTTTCCTCAAAAGTCATATCCTTATATATGCTGTCTACCCATTTTTTTTCTTTAGGGGAATCAACCAATAAATTATAGCCTACTTTTGAAGAATCGATATTGTCAATTTCAATTTGTTTGCTCGTTATTACTTTATTTGGAATAATAGAGGATGTAGTTGCAATTACTTTTTTTTTAGTAGCGCAATTTATTGCAACTAAAACAATGGTAGTCACATAAAATAATTTATAAAGAAAATTTTTCATTTTATAATTTTAGAAAAAACGACTGTGCCAACTATCTTCAGCAGCTATTTCCCAAGAATCATTAAATTCTTCAATATTGTTGACTAAATTATTAAAAACAATGGTTGATCCAGTTACGGCTTTGTCTTTAGCCATTTTTTTGAATTCTATTAATGTTTTGTGAGCTACAAATTCGCCATTTTTGAAAGTTACATTCATTTTGTCTAGTAAATCGACCTTATATTTTTGTTCTAAATCCTGAATAAACTGAACCGATTTATCAATAGAACAACCTGTTGCAGCTTGTATTTCTTGGTTTACAGCAAAAATAATAAATCGATTGTATTTCAACAAATAAGATGCTTCAAGGCTAGTTCCGTGAGCAGCCCAGTTTTGGACAAAATCTTTTACTGAAAGTTCAATTTCTGAAAATTCATCATCAGTGAATTTACGGTTTGATTGGTAAATCCAAATTTTTGATTCTAGCGGTAATTCTTCAAAGGGAAGATACATATATTGTTATTTAAAAAGTTGAAACCATTCCGAACCCTGTTGTTTTTCCATCATAAAAAGGGATAAAGGTTGTTGCGGTCTTACTTTGTTTTTTATTAAAAATCTTACTAACTGTTGGGTGCAACCAATACGCTGCTTTTGCACTTAAAATACCAATTCCAGCACCAGCGGCAACATCAGTTAACCAATGCTTATTATTATAAATTCTGAAAATTCCTGTTCCTGTGGCAACTACATATCCAGATAAGCCATACCAAAAAGACTTATCTTTATATTCTTGAAATAAAAGTTCTGCTCCCATAAATGCTGTAGCAGTATGTCCTGAAGGGAATGAATTAGCAGATGTTCCATCTGGTCTTTCTGATACAGATGTTTTTTTTAAAGTATTTACAGCTAATCCCATAATTAAATAAGATGTTGCAGAAATTATCACTTTATCTTTAAAGCAATTCTTACTCTTAATTCCCATAGCATCAATTGCGTATATTGAAACTAAAGGTGCATATTGAGAAAAATCGTCAATAGTTAATTTATCATCAATATGTTCTTTTACTTCTGCTTTTATTTCAGTATTAAACGACAATAATTGATGACTTTCTAAACCTATAAAACCATATCCTATTAAAACTGTTGGAATTACTAGTTGTTTGTAATTCAATTTTATATTATTAGGAACTTTGGTAGAATCATTCGCAATATTATTAGTAGCTATTTGTGCAAACGATGATAAACTAATGTAAAGAAAAAACGATGTTATTAAAATATTTTTTTTTAAATTAAAACAATATTCAATCATTATAAATCTTGAGCATTAGCAATTAACTCGGCAATATCCATAACTTTTACATCCGCTTCTTTTTCTTTATTCTTTACTCCATCAGTCATCATCGTGTTACAAAATGGGCAACCCGCAGCAATAATATCTGGTTTGGTTTCTAGAGCATCTTCTGTTCTTTCGATATTTACTTCTTTGTTTCCTGGCTCAGCATCTTTAAACATTTGAGCTCCACCAGCTCCACAACATAAGCCATTGGCACGAGAACGTTTCATTTCGACTAGTTCGGCATCTAATTTTTGTATTAAATCTCTTGGTGCTTCGTAAATCTTGTTCGCTCTACCCAAATAACAAGGGTCGTGAAAAGTGATACGTTTTCCTTTGAATTGACCTCCTTCGATGGTTAATCTTCCAGAATCTAATAACGATTTTAGGAATTCTGTATGGTGAACAACTTCGTATTTACCTCCTAATTCTGGATACTCATTTTTTAAGGTATTGAAACAATGTGGACATGCAGTTACAATTTTCTTTGCTTCATATGCATTAAGAACTTCAATGTTCATCATAGCTTGCATTTGAAACAAAAACTCGTTTCCAGCTCGTTTTGCTGGATCACCAGTACAGCTTTCTTCGGTGCCAAGTACAGCAAATTCTACCTTTGCACGATTTAAAATTCGTACAAATGCTTTGGTTATTTTTTTGGCTCTATCATCAAAACTACCGGAACATCCTACCCAAAACAAAACTTCTGGTTGTTTGCCTTGTGCCAGCATTTCTGCCATTGTTGGTACTATTAAGACTTCTGACATATTTTTTATTTTAATAATTGTTAGATTTTTTGATTGTTAGATTTTTCGAATAATCGAACTATCAAATAATCGATTTAATTAGTGTTTTCCGTCATCAAAAACTTGAATTGTAACTTCTTTATCTACTAAATCTGTAAATTTCCCTCTATATCGTGTGGCTTTTACTAAATGGTTGTCTATCCAATGGTAATTTCCTCCTCGTGGTTTCCCCATTACCATTCCGTGGTATTTGAAACCGTATTTTTTGAGCCAAATTTCGGTATATTCTCTATGTGCTTCCGTTCGTGATGTGAAAAAGAAAATAATATGTCCTTCGTCATACCATTTATTCAAAGTCACTAATGCATCTGGATAAACCTCAGCGGTAAGCATTCGTTCTGGTTCTTCGTTTGGAATATCATCACAAATTGTTCCGTCTATGTCTATCAAATAATTTTTTACTCCTTCGGGTAAAATCGGGCTTATTGTTTGTCCGTTTTCTGTCGCTAATAAGAGGCTTTTTTCAATGTCTTCTGTTTTCATTTTCTAATTTTATTTGTTCAAAACAATCCAAGCCTCACTTTTATGGCATTGTTTCATACTTATTTATATTAATTTTCGTTTTTCCAGTTTAATCTGTCTTGTTGATTGTATTGCCATGGCGCTCCATTGTTTTCAATATTAGTCATCATAGCGTTTATTGGCATTGGCGCAGCACTTTGCTCCATTACTAGATAGCGTCGCATGTCCATAATTATGGATAATGGACTAATATTTACTGGACATTCTTCCACACAAGCATTGCAAGAGGTACACGCCCAAAGTTCTTCGGGTGTAATATAATCGTTTAACAATGATTTGTTGTCTGGAACAAATATTCCTTTGTTTAAATCGATATTATTCCCAACTTCAACAAGACGATCACGAGTATCCATCATTATTTTTCGTGGAGATAATTTTTTCCCAGTTTGATTCGCTGGACAAGCAGAAGTACATCTTCCGCATTCCGTACAAGTATAGGCGTTGAGTAATTGTACCCAGTTTAAATCTTGCACATCCGAAGCTCCAAATTTGCTTGGAACAGCATTAGCATCCGCTACTGGAGCTGCAAATGGATCCGCATTTGGATCCAACATTAGTTTGACTTCTGTTGTAACACTTTCGAGATTGTCAAATTGTCCTTGCGGATTCAAATTAGCAAAATAAGTGTTTGGAAATGCTAAAAGTATGTGTAAATGTTTTGAAAAATAAAGGTAATTCAAGAACACTAAAATACCACAAATATGCAACCACCAAGCGGCTCTTTCTATTATTATAACAGAACCTTCTTGCATTCCATTGAAAATAGGCGCAATATATTGACTTATTGGAAATGATCCCGCTTGTGAATAATGAGAAGCATTCATAGTTTGCAACCACAAATCGGAAGCATTCATTAACAAGAATAACGACATCAAAACGACTTCAAAATAAAGAATATAGTTAGCATCCGATTTCGGCCAACCTTTAAGGTCTGAACTTACAAAACGTTTTAGTTTTATGGTATTTCTTCTAATCCAAAAAGCAAAAACAGCAATCAATACTAGAACGGCCAATACCTCGAATGATGCGATTAAAACATTGTAAAGAATTCCCAAAAAAGAAAATACTCTGTGTGTTCCAAACAATCCATCGATAATTATTTCTAAAACTTCTAAGTTAATCACTACAAATCCTACATAAACTATAATATGAAGTATTCCAGCTACTGGTCGTTTGACCATTTTGGATTGTCCAAGAGCAATCATTGCCATATTTTTCCATCTCTCTAAAGAATTGTCAGAGCGATTTACATTTTGGCCTAATTTTATGTTACGGACTATTTTTTTGACATTGATGGCAAAATACCCAATTCCGATGGAGAGAATGATGAAAAATAATATATTATCTAAATAACTCATAATAAATAAGATTAGTTTTTAGGTTGTGGTTCCGTGTATGGTTTCTCTTTTTTTCCAAAAAGGGAAACATTCACATATCGAGTTGGGTGCAAACGAACATCTTGTAACAAAAGTTCTAATTCTTTTGAGGTTTTGGTTAGGTTGTTATACATTGCATCGTCTTTAAGCATTTTTCCCATTGTTCCTTTTCCTGATTCTAAATTTGCCATTATTTTATTGACATTATCAAGTGTTCCTTCAAGTGTTTTTATAGTTTGACCTAAATTTGCATTTTCCAAATCAGAAGAAATTTTAACAAAATTTTCTGAAACTTTTTCAACATTTGAAAGCGAATTGTTGATTTTCTGCTGATTTGAAGCTAACATTTCATTTACTTTTTGTGTTGCTTTGTTAATTTCAGTTAATGTTTGATTCAGCTGAGCAATACTATTCTTCAAGTTTTGTTTGGTTTGTGCATCTAAAACATCATTCATATTAGAAACCAAACCATCAGCATCAACAATTAATTTGTCGATTTTTTGTTGTGTTGGGACTAACTTTTCACCCACAGTTGACATTAAACCTAACTTTATGTCTGACAAAAGCATATCGCCTGTTACCGTCATTTCAGTATCTTTATAATTTGGAATGATAGCAATTTGTTTTCCTCCTATAAATCCTGGCTCATATATTTGTGCAATACTGGTTTTAGAAATAGGAAAATTATCTTCATTTATTTGAAGTTCAATAAGCAACATTCCATTTTTATTTAAAGTAATTGCATTTACTTTTCCAATAGATTTTCCACTTATGGTAACAGGGGCTGATGCCGCTAATCCTTCTATGTTTTCAAATTCAACAAACAATTTTTTGTGTGAATTGAATAAATTTTGTCCTTTTAGGAAACTGTATCCCCAAATAAACAAAAGGATGGAAGCAATTACTAATACGGCGGTTTTAATTTCTCTGGTTATTTTCAAAATAGATTGTTTTAACAAAAATAGTAAATAATTGTATAGGTTTATTTTTTCTTCAAAGCTTCGGTTAGTGTTGTTTTAACTCCATTTTTGAATGCAATGATAAAAGCGGCATCATATCCTTTAGTTTTAGCTTCTAATAATAACATTTTAGCTTCCACATAATCATTTGTTTCGCCATACATGTACTTATAAATATTTTTTTCTGACAAATAGGTGATATTGTCTAGTCCCTTAAAATTTTTAGGTTTTATTTCGATTGAAGTACTACTTGCGTGTACTTGAATTTTAAAAATTGGTTTTGTAGTATCAATCTTTTTAATTTCGAATTTGGTATCCAGCTTTGTTTCAATTAAGAACTCATCTGGCTTTGTATTTTTGACAACTACTTTTGGGGTATCTTTAACTATTAATGGTTTTTCCCATTTTTTAATCTCTATAATAGGCATTGAACCACCAAAATGCTCAACTTTCATCTTAAAAATTGCATCGGCAATAGATTTTGCTATATTCACTTGTCCTTCTTCAGAATTAAGATATTCTCCTTCTGCTTTATTTGAAATAAACCCCATTTCGATAAGAACTCTCGGCATAAAAGCTTTGTGTAGTACCATAAATGGTGCTTGTTTAACGCCCCTAACTTTTCTGTTTAATTTGAATTCGAAATTATCCTGAATTTTACTAGCCAGCTCAATACTCTGATCTTGATATTCTTCTTGAGCTAAAGTAGCACTTATTAATGATTCTGGCGAATTGGGATTGTATCCCGCATATTTTGTTTTGTAATCCGCTTCAAGTGTAATAACTGCATTTTCTTTTTTTGCCACATCAAGACTCGAAGCGCTTTTTGAAAGTCCCATCACATAGGTTTCCGCTCCATAAGCTTCTGTATTTTTATTGGCATTACAATGTACTGACACAAAAAAATTAGCATCCACTCTGTTTGCAATATTTGCCCTTTCAACCAATTCAATGAAAGTATCGTCTTTTCTGGTGTATATAACTTGAATGTTTGGATCGCTTTCTAATATTTTACCAACCTTTAAAACCACACTCAATGCAATGTTTTTTTCAACAAAACCATGATAAGTAGCACCAAAATCTTGGCTGCCGTGACCCGCATCTAGAACAACTTTAAATTTAGAACTGGTTTGTGCAGAAGTAGTTACAGAAATAAACAACCCTATAACAAACAAAGAGTATTTTAATTTGTTTATAATTTTCATACTTGAATATTTTTTATAAAGGCCTAAAAAGGTTATAATTTTATTAAATGCTTAATTTTTTTAAAAATAGATTGTAAGTTTGTCACTTCAAAAATTAAGCCATATTTTTACAAAAATAGTATTTATACCGTTGCATACAAACTTATTTCATATCGTTTTATCATCAATCTTATTAACTTTTTCAAGTTCAATAACATACTCGCAAGAATTGGGCACAAAAAGTAGTGCCATATCCTCTGAAAAACAATCAGATAGCTTAAATCTAGGGTTTAAAAATCTAGTTAAAGCCAATGATACCATAAAAAAGGATTCAATCAAGAAAAAACAATTTATTGATGCGAAAATTAAGTATAAATCTATTAATTATGCTAAATTAAATCAAAAAAAGAAGCAAATTATGCTTTATGACAAGGCAGAAGTTTATTATAAAGATATTGAACTTAAAGCTGGAGTTATCGTCATTGATTACGAGAAAGACGAAGTTTATGCTGGAAGATTAAAAGATTCTGCGGGAGTTTACTCACAATATCCTGAATTTAAACAAGGTAAAGATGTTGTAGAGCCTGACTCGATTCGATTCAATTTCAAAACCAAGAAAGCATTAATATGGAATGCACGAACGGATCAAGGAGAATTTAAATTAAAAGGAGAAATCACGAAACGGGAAAATGATTCTGTTTATTTTGTAAAAAATGCTCGATTTACGACTTCAAAAAATATAGATGATCCTGAATATTACTTTTTAGCACGAAAAATCAAATTAGTTCCAGGTAAAAAAGTAGTAACTGGACTTACCAATATGGTTATTGCTGATGTCCCTACTCCTATTGGTTTACCATTTGCTTTTTTCCCAATGACTGAAGAAAGTACCTCAGGAATAATTGTTCCTAGTTTTGGTGATACAAATGCTCAAGGCTATTTTTTACAAAATGGAGGGTATTATTTTGCTTTAAGCAAAAGAGTAGACTTAGCCTTATTAGGCGATTATTACACCAATGGAAGTTATGCTTTCAGAGCAGAAAGCAACTATGCCAAACGTTACAAATTTAGAGGAAATGTGAATTTCAGATTTGAAAATCAAATCACAGGAGAACGAGGATTACCTGGTTACGCTAAGACTAACTTGTATAATATTCAATGGAGTCATTCACCAGATGCTAAGGCCACTCCAAATTCAAGATTTTCAGCTTCAGTGAATCTAGGAAGTCAAAAGTATTTTAGAAATTCTTTCAATCAATTAAATACAAGTGCGAGCTTAAATAATACATTAAGTTCATCCATAACTTATTCAAAAACTTTTAATGTTGAACCACAAGTGAATATGGCATTGAGTGCTAATCACAGCCAAAACACTCAGTCTGGAGCAATTAATATGACACTACCAACACTGACAGCTAGTGTGGCTCAATTATATCCATTTGCTGGAAAATCAGAAGTAAAAAAAGGATTTATAAAGAATATAAATTTGCAATATAGCGTGAGAGGCGAAAACAGAATAAATACTGTTGATTCTTTATTCTTAAAATCAGAAATGTTTCGTGATGCAAAAAACGGCATTGAACATTCTATTCCGTTAGCAACAAATTTTAAAGTATTCAAATATTTTAATGTTCGAGCTTCCACAAATTTTACAGAAACATGGTATTTCAAAACCATACAAAAAAAGTTTAACACAGAAACTAACGTAATTGATAATATCGACAATAATGGATTTGATGCCTTTAGAACCTATAATTTCAGTACGAATATAGGAACTACCATATACGGAACGTTTAATTTTGGTGAAGATAAAAAAATACAAGCCATACGACATGTTATGTCCCCAAGTGTAAGTTACAGTTATGTCCCAAGTTTCGAACGGTATTATGAAAATTATATTTCTGACGCCAGTGGAACTATAAGTAATTATACACGCTTTGAATCGGGTATATTTTCTGTACCTGGAAAAAACTATTCTAATGTAGTCAGTTTTTCATTGTCAAATAATATCGAAGCAAAGGTAAGAGATCGAGATTCCACCAAGGTAGAAGCTAAGAAAATCAAATTATTAAATAACTTAACCTTTGGAACAAGTTATAATTTATCTGCTGAGAATGATGCCCGCAAATGGGCTCCTGTCTCAATTAGTGGAGGAACTAGTATATTTGAAGAGAAACTAGGGATTAATTTTGGTGCCACTTTAGATCCCTATGCTGTTAGCAGTACAGGACAACCCGTTAACATCTTTAATATTGATAATGGCGGAAGTTTGTTCCGATTAACGGGAGCCAACATAAATTTGAATTATTCTTTTGACAATAAAACCAAAAATAAAAAACAAGATTCATTCAACAATCAAGGACTCAGAAATGGAGGTCGGGAAGATGATTTGTTTGGAACTGCAACTGATTTTGCGGATCGAAGAAAAAGTGAATTTGACCAAGATGATGGGGAAGAAAATGAATTTGAGGGTTTTTTTAACGCAAAATTGCCTTGGGATTTGAGACTTGCTTATTCTATGAATTACACTAATACCAATCGTCAAAAAGAAATTTCGAATAGTTCATTAATGTTTTCTGGAAATATTGACATCACTCCAAAATGGAAGGTGGGTTTATCCTCAGGATATGATTTTGTTCGTAAAGGAGTAACTCCAACACAATTTCGATTTGAAAGAGATTTATTAAGTTGGCGATTGAATTTTGACTGGGTTCCTATTGGGGAAAGAAAATCTTGGTACTTTTTTATAGGAATTAGTTCCTCAGTATTAAGCGATATTAAATGGGACAAACGTGATCTTCCAGATAGAAGACTTTAACTTTATAGTATTTAGAAAATGAAAAAAATAATTTTTACTGACAAAGCTCCTTCACCTATTGGACCTTATAGCCAAGCAGTTTTGAGCGGAAACACCTTATATACTTCAGGTCAAATTGCCCTAAACCCAAACAATGGCGAATTAGTTTTAGAAACTATTGAAGTAGAAACCGAACAAGTAATGCAAAACTTAAAGGCAGTTCTTGAGGCTGCTGGAATGACTTTTGAAAATGTCATAAAAACAAGCATATTCATTATGAATATGAATGATTTTGCAAAAATCAATTCCATTTATTCTAAGTACTTTGACGAGAAAACTGCTCCTGCACGCGAAACTGTTCAAGTAGCTTGTTTGCCAAAAAACGTGAATATCGAAATATCTATGATTGCGGTTATTTGATTTTTTTATAAAAAAACCATACTACAGCTAGTTTTTCTCCATCTTTAGTGCGAATAGCTTGAAATTTAGGTGCTAAAATAGTGGCTACTACAAATGCGGTAATTGGAATCCAATACCCAGTTAATCCAGTATACATATCTATAACATAGCGCAAAGGAATAAACAAGATAGCAAAACAAGTTAATTGATATATGAAAGCTTTAGTTTTTGTTGACATTACAGTTTTTTAATTAAGAAAATAATTTAACTTTTTAGATAGCTTTTCAGCACCTATATTATTCAAGTGATCGGCATCGTAAAAATCACTTTTAACAAATGCTTTATTATTCATCCAATTTATATACTTCACATTTTTATATCTTTCATCTAAATCTTTTGCTACCTGAATGGTTTTATTCATTTGGTATGGATTTAGATTATCAATATATGTTTTATACACAGGAGAAGAAATAAGTAGTAATTGGATATGATTTGTCTTTGCAAATTCTACAATTGATTTCAAAATTACAATATTTTGATTAAAAATATCCACATCATCACTACGATGTCTAATGGCCGATTCTTTACCAGACTTGATTAAATCTTGATTGTTTTTTGAATCAAACCCATTTCCCCAACCCAAACTAGTTGTGGTTAAGGTATTTTGTTTTTTAATATAATAATATTTTAGCTTTTTAAAATTCGTTTTTAAATTATTACTAAATAGTTCTGAATTATCTTCTAAGGCATAATTATAATTAATATCAAAATATAAATTATAATTTTTGACTCTCCAATTTTCTTTGCTTTTTTCAATGGTTGTAAATAAAGAAAGATAATCAATTGGCAAAACAATATATTTTAAGTTTTTAAAATCATTTTGGTATTTTTTCATAATTTCAAAATCGAAATTTAACGATTGAGATGCACAAGCTGCATTGAAGCTTTTTTTTTGAATAAAAGCGGGATTTACACCATAAAAAAAATGAGAATTGCCAAGAAACAAGACTTCAATATTTTTGGCGCACTTATCTAATGATTCTTTTTTGTATAAATAGTCATTTGGAATTTTACGTATCAAGACTTCAGAACCAAATCCAAGTAGTAGTAATGGAAAAACAAAGAGGAAGACGTTTTTTAGAAATACTTTCATACACAAATTTAAAACAAATAAAAATAACTCTCTACAAATCGGTTACTTGAAACTTCGTTCTCTTGCTTCCTTCATACATTTCATATTTTACCAATCGAGCTTCTAAACTTCCGTTGAATAACTTAATTTTTCGTGAAGGTTTGAGTCCCACAAATTTTAACGCTTCCAAATTAGCAGTAATAAACCAAGCATTCGTATTAGGATAATTTTGTTTTAATGTATCGCCAATTTCTCTGTAAAAACGTTCCATTTCAATATCTAATCGTTCCCCATAAGGTGGATTAAATACCATGTGCAACTTGCCTTCGGTTTCTTTTTGAGTATCAAAAAAATTCTTTTCAGAAATGGTTACATATTCGTCCAAATTAGCATTTTTGATATTGTCTTTGGCTTTTTGAACCGCACTTGGCGCTTTATCGTGACCAATGATTTTATAGTGAAACTCCTTAACTTTTTTTAGTAACGAATTCAAAATTTGATCAAACAATTCGTTGTCCCAATCGTTCCATTTCTCGAAAGCAAATTCTTTCCTGTTAATATTTGCAGGAATATTGCAAGCAATCATTGCAGCTTCGGCAAGAATAGTTCCAGAACCACACATTGGATCCATAAAATGACCTTGACCTTCCCAGCCCGAAAGCAATAACATTCCAGCTGCTAGAACTTCATTAATTGGTGCAATATTGGTAGCGGTTTTATACCCTCGTTGGTGCAATGAAGCGCCAGAAGTATCTAAGGCAACCGAAACTTGGTCTTTATCTATGTGAATGTTGATCCTTAAGTCTGGAAAATCTTTGTCTACACTTGGTCTTACTCCTGTTTTTGCTCTGAACTGATCTACAATAGCGTCTTTACACTTTTGTGAAACAAATTGAGAATGTTTAAAATAATCAGAATGAACCGTAGTATCAATAACAAAAGTTTGATTGGTGTTCAAATACTTTGACCAATCTATGCCCTGCATATTTTTGTATAAGTTTTCGTCACTTTTGGCTCTAAAGTAATAAATAGGCTTCAATATTTTTAATGCCGTTCGAAGTGACAAATTGGCTTTGTACATAAAACCTTTATCACCAGCAAAACTTACCATTCTTGTTCCTAATTCGACATCTTGAGCACCTAGTTGGGTTAATTCTTTTGCCAATATTTCTTCGAAGCCAAAAAAAGTTTTGGCAATCATTTTAAAATTTTCCATTTTCAATATCAATAACAATTGCAATTTCAAATTAAAACTCTGTGTGTTTGAGTGCAATTTTTCTGCAAAAATACATTAAATTTGCACTTTAATACTTGATTGAAACAGAATAAATGTCAGAATTCCAAAAACCCGAAACCAAAAACTCGAAACTCGAAACCAAAAACTGGTTTGCTTCTTGGTTTGACACGAACTATTACCACACTCTTTACAAAGACAGAAACTATCGTGAAGCACAAGTCTTTATGGATAATTTAACACATTATCTCAATCTACCAGAAGAAGCAAAAATATTAGATTTGGCTTGTGGAAAAGGGCGTCATTCGATTTATTTAAACCAATTGGGATTCAATGTCTTGGGAGCAGACTTGTCCGAAAACAGTATTGCAGAAGCCTCTAAAAACACCAATAAAAATCTAAATTTCAAAGTTCACGATATGCGTGAGCCATTTGAAGAAAAATTTGATGCCATTTTTAACTTATTTACAAGTTTTGGTTATTTTGAAAGTGACGATGATAATTTGACCACATTAATTGCTATTAAAGAAAGTCTGTCGGAATATGGTTTTGCAGTAATCGATTTTATGAATGTGACAAATGTGATTGCGAATCTAGTTTCTGAGGAAATGAAAACAGTCGATACTATTGATTTTCACATTAAGCGATATGTAAAAGACAATCATATTTTTAAGGAAATAACTTTTGAAGATAAGGGTGAAAAATTTCATTTCACTGAAAAAGTACAAGCCTTAACTTTGCACGATTTTGAAACAATGATGGAAGAAGCTGGAATATTTTTACTAGATATTTTTGGAGACTATAAACTCAAAAAATTTCATAAAACAGAAAGTGAACGACTCATAATGATTTTCAAATAAAAAGTTATTTGTTTATTCGGTTAAACGATTAGCCGTATAAACAAATAACCAAACAAGCAATCTAAATGGAATATTTTTTACCTCTTTTTTCAGTATTATTAGGGTTTGGAATTGCTTTGTTTTTGCAACCTAAAAACAAAACCAATCTCAAATTGTTGTTAGCATTTAGTGGTGCTTTTTTATTGTCTTTAACTGTGATACATTTATTACCCGAAGTTTACGAATCACACAATCATAGTATTGGAATATTCATAATGATTGGTATTTTGTTCCAGATTATACTCGAATTTTTTTCAAAAGGAGCGGAACACGGTCACGTTCATGGTCACGACAAACTAAGTCAAATGCCTTGGGCCTTGTTTATTAGTTTATGTTTACACGCCTTACTCGAAGGATTTCCAGTAGGACATCACCACGATTTAGCCATAGGAATTGCCATTCATCACCTACCAATTGCTATTATTTTGACCTCCTTTTTCTTAAATGCGCAACTCAACAAAATAGCCTTATTTATTTTTATGATAACTTTTGCTGTAATGACACCTTTGGGAACTCTTGTTTCTGATAATTTTCCGGTGTTAAATCAATATTACACAGAAATTACAGCTGTTGTGATTGGGATTTTATTTCACATTTCGTCCACTATTATTTTTGAAAGTAGTGAAGGACACAAATTCAACATTGCCAAAATTTCGATGATTGTTTTAGGAATTGTATTGGCTTATTTTTTGTGATAAATTAACTAAGGATTTGATTTTTTAGCTAAATTTGTAAAAATATTAAAATGGAAACTTCAATTTTAGATAGAATAACACTAATTCCTGACGTTTGTAATGGGAAACCAACCATAAGAGGAATGAGAATTACTGTGGAAACAATTCTTCAATATCTTTCGGCTGGAGATTCTTCTGAAGATATTATAAATGCTTATCCTTTCCTAGAAAAATTAGATATTCAGGCGTGTATTGCATTTGCTTTAAAAAACTTATCGACATTCAAAAACGATATTCAACTCGCTAGTTAATATGAGTTTGTCTTTTTTAGTAGATGTGAATTTACCTAAATATTTTAATTTTTTTAATAGCACCAATTTCATTTTTGTTTCTGATTTGAATCTTAAAATGACGGATACAGAAATTTGGAATTATGCTCTCAAAAACAACCTTATCATTTTAACAAAAGATGTGGATTTTTTTAATCGATTTTTAGTTTCCGAAAAATCTCCCAAAATTGTTTACTTCCAATTAGGGAATTTTTCATTAAAACAACTTTATCGATTTTTTTCAGTTAATTGGCAAATAATTCAATTCGAAATTGAAAATAATAGGTTGCTAATCGTTAAAGACAACCATATTGAATCTATACCATAAAAAAAATGACTTTCATAAAAACCACAGAACAATCCTCAAAATACGAACATTTAGAAAAAATGTCTGTCCAAGAATTGTTATCTAACATAAATAACGAAGACAAAACTGTGCCTTTAGCAGTCGAAAAAGCATTGCCCCAACTAGAAACTTTAGTCTCAAAAGTAGTTGAAAAAATGAAATTGGGTGGACGATTATTTTATATAGGAGCTGGAACTTCAGGTCGATTGGGTATACTTGATGCATCGGAATGTCCACCAACTTTTGGTGTTTCGGCTGATTTAGTCAACGGAATTATTGCTGGTGGAGACAAAGCCATACGCAAAGCAGTCGAAAATGCCGAAGACAATACCACGCAAGCTTGGATTGATTTATGTGAATTTGACATAAATACAAACGATGTAGTCATTGGGATTGCAGCTTCAGGAACTACTCCTTATGTGATTGCTGGATTAGAAAAATGCAACGAAAACAATATTGTAACGGGTTGCATTACTTGCAACGAAGGAAGTCCACTATCCAAAGTTGCACAATTTCCTATCGAGGTTGTAGTTGGCCCTGAGTTTGTTACTGGAAGTTCGAGAATGAAAGCTGGAACCGCACAAAAACTTGTTTTAAATATGATTTCAACAGCTACTATGATTCAACTTGGGAAAGTAAAAGGCAACAAAATGGTCGACATGCAATTGACTAATGACAAACTGGTGGATCGTGGTGTCAAAATGATAATGAATGAAATACATATTTCTTACGAAGAAGCTTCTGAATTGTTAGAAAAATATGGAAGTGTGAGAGCATCAATTACTAATTTTAAATCTTAAATATATATAAATTTTATGAAGACTTTTTTCTTAACTATTGCCTTATTTTTAGTAACAACATTTTCATTTTCACAACAATTAACCTTCAAAAAAGGTAATGTCTACAATTCTGAAGATAAAAAACTTAACACTCCAGAGGTTCGAGAATTATTAGCAAGTAATCCAGAAGCTTTAGAAAAGTTCAATGCAGGAATATCAAAGGGTAGTGTTGGTGGATTTTTGGTAGGATTTGGAATTGGTTTGACAATAGGCGATTTGGTTGGAGCATTGTTTACTACTAAAGAATATCCATCGGCTCTGACTTATGTTGGAGCAGCAAGTTTTGTTATAGGATTGCCAATTTCGATTGGAACTAACAAAAAAATAAAAAGCGCCATAGCACTTTATAATGAGAAGAAAACTGTTTTCAATATTGAAAAAACAACCATTATTGCAAACCAAAATGGTATTGGGATGCGTGTTAATTTTTAACAATGGCTACAAACAAAGAAATACTTTCTAAAGGAATCAAATATATGGCTTGGGCAGTGCCGTGTTATTTTATTGGGCCTTCCGTGATATACAATGCGTTAAAAAATAAGCATACCTGGATTCATTATATTGTTTTAGGAGTTGGAATTGCAGTTTGTTTTCTTGCCATTTATTTAACTTTCAAAGGATTAAAAACCATATTAAACAGTATGTTCGATGGAGATAAACAATAACTATTTAGAAAGTATAAAAAAGCAATTTTTGTATTATAAAACTATTGCGGAAAAAGCGATGGAACAATTGGAACCAGAACAATTGTTTGTAACTACAAATGATGATAGCAACTCGATTGCCACAATCATAAAACATATGTCGGGAAATATGGTGTCTCGTTGGACTGATTTTTTGACAACAGATGGCGAAAAAGAATGGAGGAATCGTGATGCTGAATTTGATTCTGATGAAAATGACAAAAAAGCCATTATGGCAATTTGGGATACAGGTTGGAATTGTCTTTTTGATGCTATCAATGCCCTAAAACCTGAAGATTTATCAAAAATTATTTATATTAGAAACGAAGGTCATACTGCGATTGATGCAATCAACAGGCAACTAGCACATTATCCGTATCATATTGGGCAAATTGTTTTTTATGCAAAAATGCTTAAAAAATCGGGTTGGGAAAGTCTTTCGATACCACGAAATAAGTCTAATGAATACAATGCTGATAAATTTGCTAAAGAAAAAAATGTGAAAAGTTTCACTGATGATGAATTGAATAAACTAAAATAGCCCTGATAGAGGCGATATCCTTTTTGTTTTTTCTTTAAAAACAAAAAGATAAAGCCGAAAGCAGGAATAGCTCCAAATAACAATGAATAAAAAAATAATTATACTGCCTCTGCTCCTACTATTGTTGTCTTGCTACAATCAAGAACGCAATTGCAGGGATTTTAAAACTGGAAAATTTTCTTTTACCCAAAAGATTGATTCGATTGCTGTTACCTCAACTTTTGAAAGAACAGAAACCCTGCAAATAGAGCGTTTTGAAGGCAAAACGGATTCGGCAACCGTGCGATGGATTAACGATTGTGAGTTTGTATTGCAAAAAATAAATCCAAAAAACAGAGAAGAAAGAAAGGCTATTTCGATGAAAATTTTGACTACAAACGAAAAAACCTATACTTTTGAGTATTCTTTTGTGGGCGAGGCCAAAAAACAAAAAGGAACTGTAACTAAAATGAATTAGTTGCGTATAATTATTTTAAAAACTAAATATTAAACCCAAAATGATTGAATTATTATCGAACCCAGATGCTTGGATTGCCTTATTAACATTGACATTTCTTGAAATTATTCTAGGAATTGACAATATTGTTTTCTTGTCGATAGTTTCAGGGAAACTCAAAGAAGAAGACCAACCCAAAGCCAGAAGAATAGGATTAATACTTGCTATGGCTTTTAGAATTGTGTTGCTTTTTGGAATTACGTGGGTTTTAGGACTACAAAATACGCTTTTTGAGATTCATTTAACTGTTTTTGACGCCTATATTAATGGTCAAAGTTTGATTATTTTTGGTGGTGGTATTTTCTTATTGTACAAATCGGTTACAGAGATTCATCATAAACTAGAAGGCGAAGAAGATTCTGAAAAAGGAAAAGCGAGCAATACTTTATCATCAGCTATTATTCAAATTGCTGTTTTAAACTTGGTTTTTTCGTTTGATAGTATTTTGACAGCTGTGGGATTAATCAGTATGAAAGAGCCTGCTCAAGGTGGTTTTGGTTATGAGGGTGCTTTGGCAATTATGATTTTGTCTATTGTAATTTCTATTGTAATTATGATGATTTTTGCTGGGCCAGTGAGCAAGTTTGTAAACAATCATCCAACTATTCAAATACTAGGATTGTCGTTTTTAATACTAATTGGTGTAATGCTTTTGGCAGAAGGTTCACACCTAGCCCATTTTAAATTCTTTGGTGGCGAAGAAATGCACAGTATTCCTAAAGGGTATTTGTACTTCTCCATATTCTTCTCATTGTTTGTAGAATTTTTGAATTTACGAATGAAAAAGAGCAAGAATCCTGTTAAACTTCATAACAATACCATTAAAGATAAAGAATTAGAAGATTCGGATATTAGTAACTAATATTTTGAAAAAGCTCTCCACTTGGAGAGTTTTTTTTTGTTATATTGCGTTTATATAGTTTTATAAAAATGGACAACAATACAATTGACAGTTTACTCGAAGCCTTAAAATTTTCACCGGATAATTTACCGTTACGATTTCACTTAGCCGATACTTTACTGAAATCAAAGCGATATGAAGAGTCTGAAATTCAGTTTATCGAATTAGTCAAACAATCGCCATCAAGTCAGTATAAATTTGGGCTATCGCAAGTTTATTTTTTTAAAAGAGAATTTTCAAAATCGATTGTTATATTAGAAGATATATTGAATTTTGAAGATCATTTTGATTCTTTAATTTTGTATGCTAAAGTGCTGCTTGAAGAAAAATCAATTGGTAAGGCTCAAAACATATATCAAAAAGCGCTGCAAATTAATCCAAATTATAAAGATGACTTATTAGATACTAATTTGAGATCTACAAATTTTAATATAGATTATGATGATGATTTGGAAGAAGAAAATGATTCCCTAACGAGCAACCAATTTTTACAAATTACCGACCTGAATTTTAATGATGTAGGCGGAATGGACAATATAAAAAAGGAAATTGATTTGAAAATAATCAAACCGCTTGTTCATCAAGATTTGTATAAATCATACGGTAAAAAAACGGGAGGTGGTATTTTACTTTATGGACCACCAGGTTGTGGTAAAACATTTATTGCTAAAGCGACAGCTGGTGAAATTCAATCAAAATTTTTTAGTGTGGGATTGAATGACATTCTGGATATGTGGATTGGAAATAGTGAAAAAAATCTGCATGAAATATTTGAAATTGCCCGTCAAAACAAACCTTGTGTTTTGTTTTTTGACGAAATTGATGCCTTAGGTGCCAGTCGAAGTGATATGAAACAATCCTCTTCAAGACACTTGATAAATCAATTTTTGCTAGAATTAGACGGAATAAACAGTGATAATGACGGGATATTAATTCTAGGAGCAACAAACACACCTTGGAATCTTGATACTGCGTTTAGAAGACCTGGAAGATTTGACAGAATTATTTTTATTCCACCACCTGATGAAAAAGCCAAAGAAATTATTCTAAAAATTAAACTAGAGCAAAAACCTATTGATAGTATCGATTATATTCAAATTTCGAAAAAATTAGACAATTATTCTGGAGCCGATATTGAAGCCATCATCGATATTGCCATTGAAGTAAAACTCGAAGAATCATTTATTGATGGGATTCCGAAACCATTGACTACAAAAGATTTATTGAATGCAACAAAAAAGCATCGCCCAAGCACACAAGAATGGTTTAATACGGCAAAGAATTATGCCCTTTATGCTAATGAAACTGGACTGTATGACGAAATTTTAAACTACCTGAAAATAAAAAAATAATATGTTTAACGAACAAATAGAAAAAATTGAGCTTTTAATTAATCATCAGAAATTTGATTTGGCTCAAAATGAAATTAATCAATTGTTGCTTGAAAATGCTGACGATTCCTACTTATATTATTTACTTTCAAATGTGAAATACCAACAAGAAAAATACGATGAGGCAAATTCATTAATAGACAAATCAATAACATTATATCCCGATTCAGGCTTCTACTATTATTTTAAAGTTTGTATCAAATTGTCATCAGAAAAATACAACGAAGTAGAAGATTTACTAAAAACAGCCATTCGAATTGACCCTGAAATTGCGGATTATAAATCCAAATTTTCACAATTTAGATTATTAAAAAAAGACTATCAAAGCGCATTAGAACTAGCCAATGAATCTCTTGAGTTAGATCCAGAAAACATATTGGCATTAAACATCAGAAGCACAGCTTTACTAAAATTAAATAGAAAAGAAGAATCGTTTGCTACCATTGAAGGTGCTTTGAGAGAAGATCCTGAAAACTCCTATACCCATTCTAATTATGGCTGGGGATTGTTAGAGAAAGGAGATCATAAAAAAGCTTTAGACCATTTTAGAGAATCGTTAAAGAACAACCCTAACAACGGTCACGCTCAATCGGGAATGGTTGAAGCCTTAAAAGCAAATTATTTTATTTACCGTTGGTATTTAAAATACTCCTTTTTTATGGAAAATTTGACCAAAAAAAATCAATGGATATTTATTATCGGGTTTTATTTTGGAACTAAACTATTGCGAAGCATTGCTCAAAACAATGAAGCATTGCAACCTTATTTAACTCCTATAATCATTTTGCTTTCCGTTTTTGCTTTTTCAACTTGGGTAATTACACCCATAAGTAATTTACTGTTTAGGCTCAATCCTTATGGAAAATATTTGCTAGACAAAAAGGAGAAAACTAGTGCCACATTTGTAGGGTTCTGTCTAATCCTGTTTATTTTGGGCTTATCAACTTATTTTATTACCAAAAATGAAAATTTCATTCCAGTAGCAGCCTTTGGATTTGTTATGATGATTCCTATAAGTGTAATGTTCACACCTTCAAAATATAAAAACTTACCACTGATAATTACGATTATAATTGGAGTTATTGGTATTTTGTCCATAGTAACCACATTTTTAACAAATGAATTATTCAATAATTTTAGCTTGTTTTTTATAATAGGATTTTTTGCATACCAATGGTTGGCAAACTTTTTAATGATAAAAAGTAATAATATTTGAGTCGAAAACTGGGATGTTTTGGAGTTGAGCATCAGTTTAGAGCTACAGAAAACGGTGAGATAAATATTAAAAAATGGAAGAAAAAACAGAGTACCATTTATCAAACTTTTGTATCAACGAATTTAATTGGAGAGTACTAGAAAAATGAATAGTTAGTGAAAATGAAAAAACTAAGAATTCAATTTTGTTTACATAAAAGGAAAAGAAACTAAAGGGGTGTGGGAAAAATTTATATATTTGGTAAGAAATCAAAATCTATTTAAAAAACGCAATGCGTTTTTTAAATAGATTGTTATAAATAGCTGTAAATGAGATAACTGCGTTTTTAGCAGTTGCGTATATTTACGAGTTGG
>NZ_JANOQD010000118.1:0-95441 GCF_031422135.1 Flavobacterium sp.
ATTATCAGTTTATTAATAACAAGACTAGACGAAAATTAAGAAGATGAAAAAACAAAATGGAATCAACAAGTTGGCTTTTAATAAAGTTGCTGTTGCAGAATTAAACGAGAATCAGTTACAAGACGTGAATGGTGGAACTTCGCCTCTTTGTGTAGGAATCATTATCAGTTTATTAATAACAATGGATTAATTAAGAAGATGAAAAAACAAAATGGAATCAACAAGTTGGCTTTTAATAAAGTTGCTGTTACAGAATTAAATGATGGTCAATTAAATGACGTAAATGGAGCAAGTACTCCATTGTGTTTAATATCTATTATTTCTATTACATACTATTTTCTAGATTAGTATTACTATTTTATTCCAAAAATGCTATCAATTTATACTAAATTGGTAGCATTTTTTATATTTCTAAAACGCAACCATTGTATGTGTATTGATAGCTATAAGTTATTGAAAATCAATACAATAAAATTATTTATTATTGTCTTTTTTTATAAAAATAGGTTTTTTTTATTTTTTAATTCCTTAAATAGTATGTTCATTTGCCTTAAGTTTTAAAAATAAATACAATGAATAGTAAAAACATATTTCCGCAAGAGATTTTAGACAATACTATAGAGAGTCATGTTGTAAAACATAATAAGAAAACGTCACTACTTTTCTTAGTTACATTTGTTGCATTACTAACTGTTGCTATCTCACTTCCGTTTATATACCTAGATATATATACGACTAGTCGAGGGACTATAATTCCTGAAGAAAAGAAACTAAATATATACGCTCCAAATAGTGGTAAAATTTCTTTTTTTAAAATTGAAGAAAATCAAAAAGTACGTAAGGGAGACACGTTACTAATTATTGAACATAAAGTTTTGAAAGAAAGAGAAAATTTAAATAGTATTCAGAGTTCAGAAAACAATACGTATGCAAACGATCTTAAAAACTTAATGAATAGAAATTATGTAAATGTAAAATCGGAACAATATAAAAAAGAGTATTTAAGATACCAACAAGAAGTGTATAACATTGATGTGATACTAAAAAATGTTCAAACTGAATTTGAGAGAAAAGAACACTTATTTCAAAAAAGTGTTATTTCAAAATCAGAATATGAAAAAGCACAATTGGATTTGGATAAAGTTAAAAATGACAAAACCAATTTAATAAAACAAACAGAACTTTCTTGGCAAAAAGAATTAACACAATTAAATCAATCAAACAAAAACATTTATTCAAATCAAAAACAATTAAAAGAGGAAGAGAATAATTATATTATCATTTCTCCAATTGATGGTGAATTGGTAAATATGCAAGGTTATCACGAAGGAAGCGTGGTTGCCCCTGGAAATTTAATAGTTGAAATTTCTCCCGATAAAGATGTTATTGTAGAGACCTATGTAAATCCATCTGATATAGGTTACATAAAAGAAAACGGGATAGCGATTTATCAAATAGATGCTTTTAATTCTAATCAATGGGGTTTTGCAACTGGTAAAATAATCGAAATAAGCAAAGACATATTGATAGTCAATAATACTCCCTTTTACAAAATAAAAAGTTCCCTTGACAATAAATCTTTAGTTCTAAGAAATGGATCTAGAGGAAATTTAAAAAAAGGAATGACATTGACCAGCCGTTTTTTCTTAACCAAAAGATCTGCTTTTCAATTACTATTTGACGGAGTAGAGGATTGGCTTAACCCATATAACAATAAAAATGAGTAAAATAGAAATAAAACAGCATGATTTTTCTGATTGTGGCGCAGCATGTTTGGCATCAATATCTGAATATTACAATTTAAGTTTACCAATATCAAGAATTAGACAATATGCTAATACGAATCAAAAAGGAACTACATTACTAGGATTAAGAGAAGCTTCGGTAAAACTAGGTTTTTTGGCAAAAGGGGTTAAGGTATCTCCTGAAGGATTAGTAGATATTCCATTGCCAGCTCTTGTTCACGTAATAATTAAAAAAGGAGGCCATGAATTTCCACACTATGTGGTGGTTTATAAAATAACGAGTAAGTATGTTCAAGTAATGGATCCTGCTGAAGGGAAATTAGAAAAAAAACCACTAAGCGAATTCGAAGAAATGTTTACTGGATTTGCTCTTATCTTAATCCCTGATGATGATGTTTTTAAAGAAAAAAATGAAAAATTTTCTAATTTTAGGAGAATGACTTTCTTGCTGAAACCACACAAATTTATTTTAATTCAAGCCATTATAGGAGCTGTTTTATATACACTGTTAGGTTTTTCGGTTTCAATATATATAGGAAAAATAACGGATTTTGTTTTGGTCAGTGGCAATAAAAGTTTGCTTAACTTAATGAGTGTTATAGTCATAGGATGTTTAATTCTTCAAATACTATACAGCGTTTTAAAAGATGTTTTTATTTTAAAAATCAGTCAGCAAATAGATTCAAGATTGATTTTAGGATATTACAAACACCTTTTCACAATGCCACAAAAATTCTTTGATACGATGAGAATTGGAGAAATTATGTCAAGAATAGGCGATGCCGTAAAAATCAGAGCTCTAATCAATGAAACTGCTTTAAGCATATCCGTGAATGTATTAATTGTAATTTTTTCGTTCATCTTAATGTTTATCTACCATTGGAAATTGGCTTTAATTGTTTCGCTTATTATTCCGTTTTATATTATAATTTATGTTATAGCCAACAAGCTAAATAAAAAAGTAGAGCGAGAAATAATGGAAAAAAATGCATTGCTCGAATCGCAACTGGTGGAATCAATCAAAAACATTGGAACAGTAAAAAGATTGTCACTTGAAGATTTTTCTAAAATAAGAACCGAACTTAAATTCATTGATTTATTAAAAAGTATATATAAATCAGGGATTAACGGAATTTTCTCTAGAACATCTACCGATTTTATTTCAAGGCTTTTTACAATAATTTTATTATGGGTTGGTACCTATTATGCTATTGATGGTGAAATTACGCCTGGAGAATTATTTTCGTTTTATTCCATAATTGGATATTTTACGGGACCAGCTTCACAATTAATAGGAACAAACCAATCCATTCAAAACGCTATGATTGCAGCAGACCGATTGTTTGGTATTATGGATTTAGATCGTGAAGAAATGGAATCTAAAATAAATTTAACAAACAAGAATTTTGGCGACATTCAATTCAAGAACGTAGATTTTTCTTATGAATTAGGAAGATACATCTTTAAAGATTTGAATTTGCTAATTAAAAAAGGACAATTTACAGCATTTATAGGAGAAAGCGGAAGCGGTAAGAGTACAATTGCCTCACTTATTCAAAATATATACCACCCAAAAGAAGGTAAAATATTGATTGGCGAATACGATTTGAATTACATCTCTAAAGATAGTATTAATTCTCTTATTACTACAGTTCCTCAAAGTGTTGAATTATTCGATGGGACCATTGCTTTCAATATTTCAATAGGTGAATCTGAACCAGATATGCAAAAAATAATTGATGTGAGTAAACAAGTTGGAGCTTATGATTTTATTGAAGCTTTACCGAATGGATTCAATACCTATCTAGGAGAGTTTGGCGCCAATCTTTCTGGTGGCGAAAGACAACGAATTGCTTTTGCAAGAGCTTTATATAAAGATCCTGAGATTTTAATTCTTGACGAAGCTACTTCTGCATTGGATTCAGAATCAGAATTGGTAATCAAAAAACTAGTGGAAGATTTAAGAAAAAACGGAAAAACAATTATTGTAATTGCTCATAAATTACAAGCAATTAAAAATGCCGATATTATTTATGCTTTCAAGAAAGGGGAAATTATAGAGTCTGGATCACACGAAGAACTCATGAATAAAAAAGATTATTATTATAAAATGTGGAACAATATAACTGTTTAATAACAAAATTTAACAAAAATGAAAAACTATTCTTTTACAAAAACTGCGATTGTTAGAACTCCTATTGGAGAAAAACAAATTGACCTTACATGGGAAAAAATACAAGAAATTTTTTCTAAAAAAGAAAATAGAGAAGCATTGTTTATCGGATCACCAAACATTTATAAAGCAATGTTATTGTGGGAAAAAGGCGAAGCTTTCCAAACAGATGAAGATTTAAAAAATCTCAAAGGCTCATTGTACAAATATGCGTCTCGATTGTCTAATAGAAGCACGCCTTTTGGAATGTTTTCTACAGTAGCCGGAGTTGATGTAACATCGGAGACTAATTTAAATATTGCAGAAAGCACTTTTGGTAGATATACAAAATACGACATGTATTTTTTAGGGAGCTTATTACCCATTTTAACTAAAGAAGACTCCATTCGTTCCGTCCTAAAATATCGATCTAATAACTCATTATATACTGTTTTTGATAAATACAGGTATGTAGAATATTATTTCAAAGACAACGTAAGATTTCATAAAATTTCTGAAGTAGAAATCACAGAATATCTAGAATTAATTATAGAAAAAAGCAAAAACGGAATTTTAATCAAAGATTTGATTCCTATTTTAGTTTCTGATGATATTTCTGAACAAGATTCGCTAGAGTTCATCAATACACTTATCGAGAGTCAGTTTATAGTGTCTGAATTAGAATTTACAATTACGGGGGAAGATTATTTCGAAAAATTATTAAGAACATTCTCTGAAGAACGATTTGATTTTTACGAAGGACACGTTGTCAAAAAATTAGTAACGAATTTAAAAAATAAAATAAATGAGCTTGATCAAAATACTATTAACGATCCTTCTTTATATTCTGAAATCCATCAGCTTCTAGAGGATGAAATAAACAATGTTGATATCTCTAAATTATTTCAAGTAGATAGCTACAGAAAAATCGAAAATGGAGCTATTGGATTCAAAACGCTAAAAACATTACGACCTGCGATAAGTGTTTTAAATAAATTACAATCCAGTTATGAAAATGCAAATTTAAAAGAGTTTAAAAGAAAATTTCAAGAGCGATACGAAGAATATGAGCAACCTCTTGTAAAAGTACTGGATCCTGATATAGGAATTGGATATGGTAATAAATCTGGAGCAAAAGCACCACTTATAGACGAGCTTGCAATAACCCCAAATTATTCAAAAGAGAGACAAGTAATTCTTGATGACAAAAAATCTTTTTTATTAAAAAAATTAATACAATCTACAAAAAACAATACTGAAACGGTCGAATTAACGGATGAAGAGATTAATAAATTTGAAGAAAACGAGTCGCTATATCCTGATACATTTTCAACTTTTTTAAATGTTTTTAACGAAAACGGAAAAGAAAAAATTTACATTAAATCCATTTCAGGTCCTTCTGCCAACGGATTAATAGGGAGATTCACGCATTTAGATTCAAAGATATTAGACTTATCAAATGAAATATCTTCGATAGAAAGCCAATTGCATCCAGATAAAATAATTGCAGAAATTGTTCATTTGCCACAAGCAAGAACAGGAAATGTTTTATATAGAAATTTTCAAAGAGAATATGAAATACCATATTTAGGAAATGCCTCTGTAGATCAAGAGCATCAAATAGCAATCGATGACTTATACATATCTATTAATAAAATGAATAGAGTGGTGCTTTTTTCAAAAAAACTAAATAAAGAGATTATTCCTAGATTAAGCAATGCTCATAATTTCAGTTCAAATGCTTTGCCTATTTATAATTTCTTGTGCGATATTCAAAACCAAGAAGCTACAGGTTTTGGATTTAGTTGGGGTGGTTTGCAACATGATTTCGATTTCTTACCAAGAGTAAGTTATAAAGAAGTAGTGTTGTCTAAAGCGACTTGGAATATTAACAAGAATGATATAGACACTATACTAGCTAACCAGGAATCGAAAGCGATTGAAGTCGTTAGAAAGTTTCAAGAAGATAGAAATATTCCAGATGTAATTTATTTTACACAAGGAGATAACGAAGTGTTAATCAACTTTAAAAATGATTTAAGCTGCTTTGTTTTTTACATTATGTTAAAAGGGGAAAAATTCATTCAACTAAAAGAATTCTTATTTAATGACGATTCCATAACTAATAATTACTGTAACGAAATTATCTTTTCTGCGCACAAAAATATTGAAGTTAAAAAAGAAGTAGTAACAACTGGATATGCACCAGTAGAGAGTAAAGCGAACGTTATTTCATCATTTTCAATAGGAGAAAAATGGTTGTATTATAAGTTTTATTGTGGTGAAAGAGCTGGGGAAGAACTGCTTAATAGAGCCATAAACCCAATTGTAGAGGAATTGAAGTCTAAAGAAATAATCGACAAATGGTTTTTTATTCGATACCAAGATGCGAGCGGACCACATTTAAGATTTCGAGTTCTTTTGAAAAACACCGATTTTTTTACAGAAAGTATTCAAATTGTAAAGAAACACATTAAACCATTTGAGGACACACATATCATTTGGAAGACCCAAACTGATAATTATTTAAGAGAATTGCAACGGTATGGTTTTGAGGCCATAGAAGATACAGAAACACTTTTCTATAATGATAGCGAATGTACTTTGCAATTTGCAGATATGATTGAAGGGGATTCTGGCGAAAAGATACGATGGTTATTTTCTTTATTGTCAATGGATCAGCTATTAAATGATTTTGGATTTTCACTAGAAAACAAAATAGAAATGTTAAACGTAGCAAAAACAAATTTCGGGAAAGAATTTAATCGTAATGGAAATTTAAACAAACAAATTAATGAAATGTTTGCCAAAAATGAATACGAAATAGAATGTTTTCTTAACCATGAAAATATTGATGAGTCCTATAAACCATTATGGGAAATTGTGAAAGAACGTTCTGAAAACAATAAACCAGCTGTAAAAAATATTAGACATTTATTTCAAGAAAGAAAATTACCAATATCCCTTCATAGCATTGCCATAAGTTATCTCCATATGATTTGCAATCGAGTATTCTTATCCAAGCAGAGAATACATGAGATGGTAGTTTACGATTATTTATATAAATATTACAATAAGCAATTGTATATGGGGAAAAAAGTGGTTAAAGAATTAGCGGAAGTATAAAACGAAAGGAAATGAAAGCATTAGCAGTTGTAACGTCTTCATTATTTGAAGAAATCGATGATAATAATAAACATTTGCTCTCGATTGATGGCTTGCAAATTCCTTTGGCATTCGTCAAAGGAACTAAACCTGATTTTGATAGTCAGTCGGATCAATGTGCTGATTTAGTTTTGATAAAAAAATCGAGTTTTTCATTAAATTATCGCGACTTAGCAATTATTGAAATGGCTTGGTATAGGTTAAAATCTGTTGAAGAATATACGTATTACCCAATAGGCTCTGATTTTTCGGGATATGTTGAAGCAGTTGGCAAAAATGTTACATCATTAAAAATTGGAGATTTAGTAATCGCAGATTGTTTTTTCCCTGAAGCTAAAAATGGAGTTATGCCTGGCATACCATCAAATCATTCTAGTCGAGAATATGAAATATATCATCATGCAAAATTATTAAAAGTCCCTTCTAATATTACAGATTACGAAGCGGGAACATTAAGTATAGGCACTCAAACCGCCACTTCAATGATTAGGAAAGGTGATATAAAAAAAGGAGAAAATGTTTTGATAACATCCATAACATCCAACACTTCTTTTTTCTTGCTTAATAATCTATGGGACAAAGATTGTAATGTTTATGGACTTTCTTATTCTGGGGAGAATATAGTGGCGGTAAGAAATCATTTCCCTTTTATCAAAGATGTATTTTCTATAAAAGAAAATAATATACCACAAGATGTGATGTTTGACGTTGTTTTAGATGCTTTTTCAGATACGTATTTAGAACGATTAATTCCAAAATTAAATTCGAATGCGAGGTACGTAACTTGTGGGATTTTTAATCAATCAAATGATAAAATAACGACTGCTAAACCTACTAATTTGTCTATGTTAATTGCAAATTTAATGATGAAAAATGTTAGTTTTATAGGAAATTGTTTGGGAAGCACTCAAGATTTAATTGACGGTTTAGATCAGTATAAAAATCATAAAATGGTTATTGACAAAGTGTTTACCGAAGAAGATTCATTGTCAGATTTTATTTCTAAATCATATAATTTGGATGGTAATAAGTTTGGAAAAGTGGTGTACCAATATGCGAATGATCTTTAAAAATAATTTAAAAAACAATTAGATTTAAGAAAGAGCAACTAAAATGGTTGCTCTTTCCGTTTTAATATCGATTTCGAAACCAAACCTTCATCCATTCTCTTTTCAGAATCAAAAACGCCACTTGCTCCGCTAATTGTGAAATATCAGATCCGTCTAATTTTTTAATTTGATCTTCGGGAACATCAATTATATAAAGGAGGTTGAGGTATTCAGCAAATTTGTATTGTATCAATCGATACATTTTTTCGTGCAACTGAATTTTTAACTCATCAGGTAAAGTGCTTACAGGAAAATCTATGGACTCGTTTGCTAGATTAAAATCTTTGTTGATTTGTTCAATTAATTTCAGATACAAGTTTTGGCTTTCTGCTTCAGAAAGTAATAAATCGGTATTTTGTGGAGAGATAAAATTCATTTTTTAAATATCAATTACAAAAATTAATTGCAATATAAATAACAGTTTCCAAATTTTGTAATTGATATTGCTAAACTTTTCTACCCATTAAATTTTCACCAAACGAATGCAACATATCTTTCTTTTCATTGTCGATACTAATTTTTTGCAAAGTATCAAAAGCTTTTAAAGTATAGTCTTGAATAGCTTGTTGTGTTGCCTTTGAAGCTCCTGTTTTATTAAATAGTTCTTTTACAGAATTTATTTTCTCACTATTATCATTGGGTTGAATAGAAAACAAATGCAATAATTGTATTTTCTCATCTGCCGAAGCAAATTCAACAGCTTTCAAATAAAGATAGGTTTTCTTATTCTCAATAATATCTCCACCAACTTGTTTGCCAAATGTTTTTGGGTCACCAAAAGCGTCTAGGTAATCGTCTTGTAGCTGGAAAGCCAATCCTAAATTCAGTCCAAAATCATAAATCAAAGCCGCATTTTCTGGAGAAGTTTCTGCAACAATAGCTCCCATTTTCATAGCAGCAGCAACTAAAACGGCTGTTTTGTATTCAATCATTTTTAAATACTCTGGAATCGAAACATCATCGCGAGTTTCAAAATCAACATCCCATTGTTGCCCTTCGCAAACCTCAATGGCGGTTTTACTGAACAGTTTTGCTAAATCTCTAAAAACATCTGTGTTGTATTTTTCAAAATATTGATACGCCAAAATCAGCATCGCGTCACCTGAAAGTATAGCGGTATTGGTGTCCCATTTTTCGTGAACTGTTTCATTGCCTCGTCGTAGTGGTGCAGCATCCATAATGTCATCATGAACCAAGGAGAAATTATGAAAAACTTCTACTGCAAGAGCTGCTGGCAACGCTTTTTTGTAATCGGCATCAAAAACTTCAGCACTCATTAATGTCAGAACAGGACGCATTCGTTTCCCGCCAAGACCTAATATATAATGTATCGGCTCATATAAATTTCGGGGTTCTTTAATTTCGTATTGGGAGTTTAAATAATCTGAAATAAATTCTTGGTACTGATAAATGGAATGCATTGTAAATAAATTTTTGCTAATTTAATGAAATATGCGCGGTTTCAAAATTAAAAGTAGTGTTAAATAATTGTAAATACTTTGGAAACTATTTTGGTATTTAAAGTTTCCGTTTTATATTTGCCCAGGATTTTTTATTACAAATGAAAGACAAAATTATACATAAAGCCACGGAACTATTCTTTAAACTAGGGTTTAAGAGTGTTACAATGGATGATATTGCCTGTGAAATGTGTATTTCTAAAAAAACTATTTACAAGTTTTTTGCCAATAAAGAAATTTTGATTGAAGAAGGAAACAAGGTTTTTCACGAAAAAATTCAAAATGGGATTTATGATATTATGGCAAAAAGTGACAATGCAATTCAAGAGAATTTTTTAATTCGAAAAATGTTTGTCGAAATGTTTAAAATCGCAGATACTTCCCCTTTATATCAACTCAAAAAACATTACCCTGAAATACATCAAAAAGTAGTAAATCAAGAAATTCAAGTTTGTTCGGAATGTTTTCGGCAGAATATCATCAAAGGAATCGAACAAGGCTATTACAGAAAAGATATTGATGTCGAATCCTATATCAAATTTTATTACACCCTGCTTTTTAGTATTAATGAAAATACAGTTTCAGAAATCGAGACTCAAAAATTAGAATACAAAGCTTTAGAATATCATACAAGAGCTATGGCAACCCAAAAAGGAATTATAGAACTCGAAACACAATTACTAAATTATATCAAATAATGAAAAGATTTATTGCATCACTCCTTATTGTTTTTTCGCTAACAGCGAAAGCACAACAAACAGAAAAACAAAGTCATACTTTTACTTTAAAACAAGCCATTGAACACGCTTTGCAATATAATTATTCTTCTATAAATGCAAATCGGGACATTGAAATTTCAAAACAAAAAAAATGGGAAACAACAGCTGGTGGACTGCCGCAAATAAATGCAGGAGTTGATTATCAAAATTTTTTAAAACAACCCATCTCTTTGGCAGATCTTAATCAAGATGGTGTCAATGAGGAATTTGTTTTTGGGACTAGACAAAATATGACGGGAAAAGTAACGTTAAATCAGCTTATTTTTGACGGATCCTATATTGTGGCACTTCAAGCTTCTAAAGCCTACTTGGAATATTTTGTAAATGCAAAAAAGAAAACAGATTCTGAAATCAGAGCTATGGTAACCAGTTCCTACGGCAACGTACTTTTAGCCGAAGAAAGCACCAAGGTCTTAGAAAGAAATCAAACCATACTCGAAAAAAACTATTCGGATATAAACCAAATTTATAAAAATGGTTTAGGCGAAGAAGAAAGCGTGGAACAAATAGCCATTACTCTTGCATCCATAAAAAGTAGTTTAAGTAATGTGAAAAGATTAAAAGAAATTTCATTAAAAATGCTAAAAATAAATCTTGGAGTTGAAATAAATGACGATTTGAAATTATCAGACAATTTAGATACTTTATCTCGAAATAATCTCGATTTAGCTTTATCTACTTCGGAATTTGAAATAAATAACTCCATTGATTACCAGATAGCGTCTAGTTTGGTTACTCAAAAAAGATTACTTTTAAAATTAGAAAAAAGCAAAGCATTACCGTCGTTATCCTCATTTGTAAATCTAGGAGCAACCGCAAATAGTAATACGTTTACTTTTGCTAATGCAAGCCAGAAATGGTTTGCTTCTTCTCTTTTGGGAGTCAGTTTGAATGTTCCTATTTTTTCAAGCTTTGCAAGAAGTGCTAGATCTCAACAGGCTAGAATTGCTTTTGAACAGTCCAAAACACAACAAACAGAAACGGAACAAATGCTTAAACTTCAATATCAAAAAGCAAAAAGCGATTTTGAATTTAGTGTGGAAGAATATGCTACTGCTAAAAGCAATTTGAATCTAGCCGAAAGAATTGAGAGAAAGCAACAAATAAAGTTTAAAGAAGGGTTGTCAACCAGTTTCGAATTTAGCGAAGCACAAAGACAATTGTATGCTACACAACAAAGTTACTTACAGTCTATGGTGGATGTTATCAATAAAAGAGCTGCTTTAGAGAAAATAACAAACAAAAACTAATCAAACAATTATATAAAATGAAGAAGATACTATTAATTTTTACGGTTTCGATATTACTTTTTTCTTGTGGAAAAAAAGACGACAGTGCTGCTATTGATGATTTAATTAAATCAAAAAATTTAGAACAACTTAAAGCCAAAAGAGCTTTAATTCAGTCTGATTTAACAAAAATTGACCAAGCGTTAGCAACTCTAGATACACAGAAAGAAAGTGAAGCTTTAGTTGAAACGATGGCTTTGAAGGACACTATTTTTAATCACTATCTTGAAATTCAAGGAAATGTAGATACTAACGAAAACATTCTAATTCAACCTGAAATGCCAGGAACGCTAGTAACATTAAATGTGAAAGCAGGGCAACGTGTTTCTAGAGGTCAAGTTTTAGGAAAAGTAGATGATGCGGGTATGAGCCAACAATTAGCTTCTATTGAAAATCAATACAGTCTAGCAAAAACCACTTTTGAACGTCAAAAGAGATTATGGGATCAAAAAATTGGTTCTGAAATACAATATTTACAAGCACAGACTCAAATGGTGGGATTGCAAAAATCAGTTTTACAAATGAAAGCACAACTTTCAAAAACACTTATAAAAGCACCGTTTTCAGGTGTTATTGATGAGGTTTTTGTAGAGCGTGGCGAAGTTGTTGCTCCAAGTCAAGAAGGATTAATGCGAATTGTAAACCTCAGCGATATGTATGTTTCTACATCCGTTCCTGAAAGCTATATTGGGAAATTAAAAGTAGGAACTACAGTTGATGCAGAAATCACATCCATTGGAAAAACATACAAAGGTAAAGTTCGTCAAGTGGCAAACAACATCAACCCAACCAATAGGAGCTTTGGTATAGAAGTTTCAATTCCAAATCCTCAAAATTTATTGCGTCCAAATCAAGTAGCCAAACTGAAAATAGTGGATTACAGTAACAAAAAAGCAATTGTTGTTCCAACAAATATTGTTCAAGAAGATGGCGAAAAAAACAGTTATGTTTATGTAGTTGCAAATTCAGATTCAAAATCAGGAACGGCCAAAAAAGTCGTGGTTAAAATAGGAAAGTCATCGGATAATGTTACTGAAATTTTAAGTGGATTAGCTGTAAAAGATATTGTCGTTACGGAAGGAGTGAATTCCATTTCTGAAGGAATGAAACTTAATTTTTAGGGAATATGGTTTATAAGGTTTATTAAGTTTAGTCAGCGACTAAAGTTTTTATATCTTATACATTTATTTTTGAATAACAAAATCAAATAAATTCGAATGAAAATATATTCTTTTGAAAAATTAATTGTTTGGCAGAAATCGATAGATTTTTCTACGGAAGTTGATAAGATTACAAGGAATTATCCAAAAGAAGAATTGTTCGGAATGGTTAGTCAAATGAGAAGATGTGCCGTATCGATTTCTTCTAATATTGCAGAAGGTTCTGGAAGGCAATCTTCCAAAGACAAAGCTAGATTTACAGAAATTGCTTATGGTTCAGCATTAGAATTATTAAATCAATTTATAATTTCATTAAAATTAGACTACATAACAGAAGATTTATACCAAGAAAGAAGAAAAATTTTAGAAGAAATAACCTTTATGCTAGATAAACTTCATAAATCTCAACTAAACTAAATAAACATTATAAACCTCATAACCTTAAAAAAATGAGTCATCAAAATAAAGAATTCGGAATATCAAGTTGGGCTGTAGACAATCGGGTTACAGTATATATCTTGACGTTATTGATTGTTGTAACGGGAGTAATTGCCTATGTGACTATGCCACGTGAAGATTTCCCAGAGATTATCGAAAATAAAATTTACATTTCTTCCATTTTTCCAGGAAATTCTGCCGAAGATGTCGAAAAACTAATTGTAAAACCACTCGAAAAAGAATTTAAAAATGTTTCAGGTGTCGAAAAAATAACCTCAAGCTCTTTTCAAGATTACGGAATGATTATCGTGGAGTTTGCGGATAAAGTTTCCGTTGAAGAGGCTAAAACCAAAATCAAAGATAAAGTTGATGTCATAAAAGCAGATACAGACTGGCCAAATTTGGATAACGGAAGCAAAGTAGAGCCAAACGTTTTTGAACTAAACATTTCCGAAGAAGTGCCTATTTTGAACATTAATTTGCAAGGAAATTATACAACGCAACAATTAAAGAAATATGGTGAACTCCTTCAAGATGACATAGAAGAAATACCGGAAGTCAAAAAAGTAGATATCCTTGGAGTAGACGATAAAGAAGTAGAAATTGCAGTAGATATTTACAAAATGACTGCGGCGCAAGTTTCATTTGATGACATTCAAAATGCGGTTAAGTATGAAAACATGACGCTTTCTGGAGGAAATTTAATCTCTCAAGGTTCTAGAAATAATATTAGAATTGTTGGGGAAATTAAAGATCCAAAGGAATTAGAAAACATTGTTGTAAAATCATACGGAGGAACAGTTTACCTAAAAGATATTGCGGTTGTTAGCTTCAAAGAAAAAGAAAAAACAACCTATGCTCGAGAAAAAGGGACGGAAGTAGTAATGCTTAACGTAAAAAAACGTTCCAATCAAAATATGATTTCTGCTATTGATCAAGTAAAAGAAAAATTAGAAGTTGCTAAAAAATCATATTTGCCTTCTAATTTAAAATTGGAACTTTCAAACGATCAATCGTCAAGAGTAGAACATCAAGTGGACGAGCTTTCCAACCACATTATTTTTGGTATTGTATTGGTAATGATTGTATTAATGTTTACAATGGGATTGCGAAATTCCTTGTTTGTGGGAGCAGCCATACCATTATCAATGATGATGGCGTTTACTATTCTTTCTGCATTTGGACTTACGTTAAACACGATGGTACTTTTCGGATTAGTTATGGGATTAGGAATGCTGGTCGATGATGGAATTGTAGTCGTCGATAACGTATTTGCCAATATGCGAAAAGGAATGGATCGCATTAGTGCATCCAAAATTGGTATTGGCGAGATTGCTTGGCCAGTTATCTCCTCGACAGCTACTACTTTAATGGCGTTTTTGCCATTTGCTTTGTGGCCTGGAACAATGGGGAAATTTATGAAATATTTTCCAATCACTTTAACAGTAACACTTTCAGCATCATTATTTGTGGCAATGGTTGTAAATGCAGCTATGACTGGTGGTTCTATGGATACTGTAGATAGAAATATTTCTAAAAAATCCATAAAAACCTATTCTATAATTTTTACTATTGTTGCGGTTATTTTTGTAATTCTAGGGAATGTTTACGATTCAAAATTTTTAAGAGCCATTGGTCATTTGGCTATAATTTCCTTGGGATTAATGTGGTTGTACCGAATCAAATTACACCAATGGACACAAGATTTCCAACATAGTTTTTTCCCTAAAATGGAAGACAAATACAAGAAATTTTTATCTAAAATTCTTACTGGAAAAAGAGCTTGGCTAGCTTTAGTTAGTATAATTGGGCTATTGTTTTTCTCTTTTATACTTTTAGGAATTTTTCCTAGAAAAGTATTGTTTTTTCCTGACAATATTCCAAATCAAGTTATCACTTATATCGAATACCCACAAGGAACAGATATTGCTAAAACGAACAAAGCAACAAAATTTGTTGAGAAACAAGTAATTGCTATTTTAAGCAAATATGTAGATGAAAAAACAGACAAAAATTTCCTAGCCGAATCCATTGTTTCTCAAGTAGGTGTTGGTGCTGGAAATCCAAATGTAGATGCAGGTTCCGCTTCCGAAACGCCATTCAAAGGGAAAGTAACTGTGAATTTTTCTGAATTCAAATTTAGAAACGGCATCAATACTTCAGATGTTCTAGAAGAAATTAGAGGTAAAGTAAAAGGAATTGCGGGTGCAACTGTTACAGTCGAAAAAGACGCCAATGGACCACCAGCGGGTTATCCTATTAGTATTCAGTTAACGGGTATTGATTATGATGTGATGTTGAAAGAAGCAGACAAAATGATTGCTTTTGTAAATTCAAAAAACATTCCTGGAATTGAACGTTTGAGTGTTGATGTCAACAAAGAAAGCCCAGAATTGGAGGTAAAAGTGGATCGTGTAAATGCAGGGAGTTTAGGGGTTTCTACTGGACAACTGGGTTTCAATTTGCGTCGTTCTGTATATGGACAAGAAATATCCACCTTCAAAGAAGGCGATGACGATTACAATATTACAATGCGAATGCAAGATGACCAACGCAAGAACGAAAATGTATTGTTCAATCAATCGTTAACATTCCGAAATCAAAACAATGGTAAAATGATGCAAGTGCCTATTTCTGCGGTTTCAAAAACAGAGAAAACAACCACTTACAATCAAATCAAACGAAAAAACCAAAAAAGAATAATGACGGTTTATTCTAATGTTTTGACGGGTTACAATGGTGATGAAATTACAAATCAAATCAAGGCAGAACTTAACGATTATAATTTACCAAAAACGGTAACCTATTCCTTTTCGGGAGTTCAAGAAGAGCAAGGCAAAAACCAAAGTTTCCTTTTGTATGCATTATTTTTAGCATTAGCAGGAATTACCGTTATCATTGTATTACAATTTAATTCGGTTTCAAAAACGATGGTAATCTTGTTCACTGTTATCTTGAGTTTTAGCGGTGTGTTTTATGGTTATGTAATTGCCAATATGGATTTTGTTATCCTAATGACGATGATGGGAATTATATCGCTAGCAGGAATTGTGGTGAAAAACGGAATTGTACTAATGGATTTCTTTGTGCTGTTATTAGACAAAAAAGTAGCAGATAATAAACTACAAAGCCACGACGATTTAAGTTTAGAAGAAATAAAAGAAGTTATTATCGAGTCAGGAAAATCAAGACTTCGCCCTGTTTTATTAACCGCTTTGACCGCAGTTTTGGGATTAATTCCGTTGGCTATTGGTTTAAATTTTGATTTCTTCTCTTTGATTACGGATTTAAACCCACATTTATACATAGGTGGTGACAACGTAATTTTCTGGGGACCACTGGCTTGGACTATTATCTTTGGATTGACCTATGCAACTGTTCTGACCTTAGTTATGGTGCCTGTAATGTTCTATCTGGTAAAACGAGTAAAATATTGGTTGCGTGACAGACGCGAGAGAAGAATATCCATAATGGATTAAATTTTCTAAAAACACAAAACGCCCCAATTGAAAAATTGAGGCGTTGTTTTTTAGTTTGATTACAATTTGCTGAAATTCGTATAAAATTCTATTTTACAGTTTGATACTTAAACAGATAAATACTAGGACTTTGTTTAAAAATTGTTTCATATTTTAATTGATTATTTCAAACTAATTTCTTCAATTTTATATTCTTTAATAATTCCTTTTTGCATATCCGAATATTCTGTTATTTCTAGTGGATAATATTTTTCTAAAATCATAGGGTATTTAATAATTGGATGATGTAAACATTTTATTTTATCGCTAACCCAAAGTTCTTTGTAGAAAATATAACTATTGAAGAAATCTAAATCATCTAAAGTTTCTTTGTATGATATTAAAACCTTAAAACAATTAAATTTTTTTATTTTCCTTTTTTCATTTCTGTACTCTTTAATTTCTATAATATCATTATCATCAAAATATGCAAATTCATTGATAAAAGACATTTCATTATTTTTTCCTTCGATTGCTCGTGTGTTTATTTTATCATTTAAATCTATAGTTTGATTTTCACCTATTAATTCATCATTTTTTGTAACATAATAAGTTATTTTATTATTATCGAAAGTATGATGATAATGATAATCTTCATTTAAATTAGTAAATAAGTTATTAAAAATAAGGTCATAACCATCTTCAGAGTTTTCTAACACATTTTTTAATTTTAAACTATCAATCTCTTGATTATGTTGTCCACTTTCAGTAATAATTTCATTTTTTAAAAATGAAGACAAATTAGTTTTTAATTCTTTTTTTGATATTTCATATAGCTTTTCATCAGTAATTATTTCTTTGCAATTAAAAACAACTGTCCCTTTTTTAGGAACAATTGTTTTACTTTGAGAATGAATAGATAATGAAAAAAGGAATGCTAAAATACAAATTGCTTTCATAATTAGATGGTTTCAACCTCTACAAAATTATTTATTTCATTTAGTTCTTGGAATCTTATGCCAGTAAAACCTTGTTTTTCTATTTCGTTTTTTAATTTTTCTGAAACATAATAACCCGCAATTGTGGGGGAGCTAGACCTAAAAAAATCACAATTGTTACCATCTAAAATTAGTTTTTCTGCTTCAAAAAACGGTTTTTCAATACCAATTGATGGATATTCTCTGTATTTATCCATACAATCTTCATCAGAAATCACTTTAATAGTTTTATCAAGTTTAATCCACTTTCGATCATTACTTTTTATGTATAATCTGAAAACGGATTCCTTATAATTAATAAAATCATATTTTGGATTATCTATGAAAAATATATAATAATTATAATTCAAATCCTTTTTTTTAGCTTGTATTTTCCAAGTTTGAAATATTCCTTCACAGTTTGCAATTAAAAAGTTTAGAAAAGTTTTATCAACTATAAGATATAGATTAATACCAATTGTATTAATACTTATCATTGAAGTAGTCTTTGCGCTTTTATAAAATTCAATGCTGGGTATAGCTGGATTGTTATGAAAACTATTAAATAACCCTTGCGTACCAAATGCTCCCTCATCATAAGGTCTTCCATCCCAAATCGTTTTCTGTACTTGGGGATTATGACCAATTTCTTTTACGTCATTAGGATATGAAAGTCTATAATACTTCATTTATTTATGGTATTAAAGTTGCTATTTGTCCTAAAGTCAAATTAGGATTTGCTGCGATAATGTCTCTTACATCATCCATATAGTCAGTTAGTAAATCATATGCTAATTCTATATTCCCATTTGCATATCCATATAAAACTTCCATTCTAGCTTTAATTTTATTTGAGTAAGCAAGATGTCCATTTAAATGAAAATCTTTAGGCATTGCAATTCCATTTGCAATGTCATTAATATGGAATGCTTTCTTTGTTGGCGAACTAAATCTGGCAGCTAGTTGAACCAAACGTTCACTCGACAATCCGTATGGTATGACATGATGAGCATGAATTGCATTATTTACTATTCCTAAAACTTTTCTTAACTGACCCCTATTGCTAAATACTATTGTGCCATCAATAAGCTTGTAGGCTTTTAATATAACTTTCTTCCCAGTAATTAAGTTATAAATTCGTTTGGTAATCCTTGCAACCGTTGTCCAGTCACCAGCAAAAGGCACAGCCGCTGTAAAACTAATTGCACCATTTAAATAATCACCGCTACACGTATAAATCAATCCACTTGTTACGTCAAAAAAAGCTCCCACAGCTGGTGCCATTCCTAAAACATCACTCATCAATAATAATGATTCTTTACAAGATTCCAAATAGATCTTTAAAATTTCCATTTTAGAAAACACGTGCCCATTTGGGTAAGAACTCATAATAATACTCATCTCTTGCAAAATTATGGCATTCAAAACAACAATATGATCTGTAGTGCCAAAACTAGGTCCCAAAATCGCAAGATTTGATGTAGAGGTACTCAAACTATTCGAACTTGCAAAATCTAAAGTCATATCTAAAGCTATTTCCAATTCTGGATCGGTACTGTTCTCGCTATAACTTAACTCTTCTTTAAAATATTCCATTAATTCATAGGCGATTTGAACTGCTTCAGAATCTATATTTTGCCCATCAAGAGTAATATCTATATTTAAAGTAATATATTCTTTTATTGATTTAAGTACAGAATTATTAGTTGCTAAAAGTTGTTGTTTATCTAATGATAATACATCAAAAAACTGTGTTTTAAAAATATCCGCTTTTAGTTCTTCTGGAGTTTTTGGTATCACTGGAGTTGTGATAGGATTAGAGGTTGTAATGTTGTTAGAACCATTCCCTGTGCCGCTTCCGCCTGGTCCGTTTCCTGTTGGTGTGTCTCCATTGTCGGTTGATATGCCACAACCGCTACTAATTTGTATGTTTAAAGAACACATTTGTTTTAAATACTTATGCTGACAGTATGGTGTAGCACGATGCTCAGGCCCTATTCCTCCGCCATTTCTCCCATTACACATAAGCACCCAAGCACACGTTGTCCAGCCTGTAGCACCTCCACCTCCTTCTTCATAATCCACTCCGCCTTCTCCAAAAAAAGTAGTTATTAATGCAGACATCCCTATATTTCCTATTAGCGTGTAGGATTTAGTAGCCTCATCATAAACAGGAGGTTGTGTTGGGGTGTATTTCATAAGAAATACTTCTGTTATAGTATCCTGTTTAACGTGAACTACCAAGTTTTCAAAATAATCTTGGGTATCAGTTTCCTTTTTAACTAGCATAGTGTAGGATGTAAAATCATCAAAAGATATTTCCTTAACCGTTGCCGCATCAATAGCGATATAATCTCCTGTTTCCCTAGAACTTGTTTTATTGCTTTTTCTTGATTTTTTCAATTCATTTAATGCTTTTTGATTTGCAATTCTAAACTGAGGTATTTTATTTGCCTGATCTAAAGAATATTCTTTTAATATAATGTTTTGTTTTTGAGTTGTATGGTCGTGGGTGTGCTCAAAATCATCTTGGCAACCATACAGTAATAATCCTGTTATGATTGTCAGTATTAATAGTTTTAATTGTTTTAATTGTTTCATTTTTTGTTTCATTCGGTTTTAATTTAGTTTGTTTTTATATATAGAGATTAATAATGATGAAAAGGTTGGGACGGATGTAATTTTTTTTTTGCATTTATTAAAATCAATAGTAAATTTTCCCTTTTATACCTTTTTTAGGATAACTTAGGTTAAACTATTTTTCAGGCGCAAAATTAAATTACTTTATGCCATTTTAGGTTACGGTAAAACCACGTATTTTTTGTTAAATTTGAGCTAATTTTATTTTTTTATAAGAAAAATAGGCTTAAAATTATCTCAACATAAATTGAAATAGTCATAATTCGAGTGGCAATTTTGTTTTGGGTTTTTGTGTCATCTTGGTTTGCAAATATAATAAAATTGGTAACATATATGATTCCATACAAATAATAAATCTTACCAATTTTGAAATATGGATATTTCAGAAGAAGAATTTATTATTAAACTTGGAATTCACATCAGAAAATTGAGAGAAAAAAAAGATATTTCTCAACAAAATTTAGCTGATGACTGTAATATTTCTAAAGCACAAATAGGTAGAGTGGAACGAGCTGAATTTAATACGACGATCAGAACACTTGTCAAAATAGCTAACGCATTAGATATTGAGCCAAAAGAATTATTGAATTTTCAAATAAAAACGCTCTAAAAACACAAAACGCCTCAATTCAAAAAATGAGGCGTTTGTTTTTTATAGTTTCTGGTGGAGAATATCGGATTCGAACCGACCACCTCTTGCCTGCCAGGCAAGCGCTCTAGCCAAATGAGCTAATCCCCCAAATTCTGGGGCAAATATAATACATTTAATTAATAATTTTATTTTCATTAAAAAATAAAATTTCCAACTCATAGTTATACTTTTGTCAAAATTTTTATAATGGATGTTACTTTAAAAATAACCGACCGTCAAGGACAGTTTCACGAGATTCAAGCACCTACCGATATGAATATGAATTTGATGGAGGTAGTTCGTATGTATGAGCTGGCGGAAGAAGGCACCATAGGGATTTGTGGCGGAATGGCAATGTGCGCTTCATGTCAATGTTATGTTTTAAACGATGTAACACTTCCTGAAAAATCCGATGATGAAGAGGCAATGCTTTGGGAAGCTTTTAACGTAAAAGGCAACAGTCGTTTGGGGTGTCAAATACATATAACTCCTGAAATTGATGGGTTGGAAATTGAATTAGCTCCAGAATAAATGTGGGTTTTAGTTAAACCGATTGGTATTCTATAATACTTTCAGGATTTTCAACATACTCTTTTACTATTTGTAAAACACCATCGTCTTTGGTGTCAATAAACCATTTGATTAAGGCAATTTTACCTTCGGTAATTTCGATTCCTGTGATACTTCTTGGATGTACACAACTACCATCGTTAAAAAAATTAAGTTCCTTGTCTTGTGGTTTTGGAAAATGAGGTCTGTGCGTGTGTCCAATTATTGTAATGAGGTTTTTGTTATCGGCAATCCATTTTTTAATTTTTCGTTCTACTTTTAAAAGTTCACGATAGTTTTTAGCGGGACTTGTTGGATCTTTTATTCCCCATATTTGTAAAGGTTTCCATAACACACGTACAAAAAACCGATTTATTTTCCACCCTACATAATTCATAAAATCGGCTTGATGTCCGTGGGTTAAAAACAGTTCTTGCTTGGTTTCTGCATTTTCTAGAATTATACCCTCGTAAAATTTTAAATCAGGCATTAACGGAAGTTTCTTTCCTCCTTTAATATCAAAATATTCTGAAAAATGTTTTTTGACAATATCTGGATTTCTATGAACCATATCGTGATTGCCATAAATCATATGAAGACGATTAGTGTCATAAAATTTTTTGAGCTGCAAAAACACACTTTTATTGGCTTCTAAAATGTCTTTAAAAAACAAATTTTCCCAAAGTTCATCACCATCTCCTAATTCAATATAGGTAAAATCATTTTCAAAATAGTGCTTAATTGCGTGTTGGTATATGTTTCGATTATTCGCAAAATCATCTGCAAAACTTCCGTCGCCACGATGACAATCCGAAAAAAGTATAAATTTTGATCTATTATCAAAAGAAATTCTTTTTGCTTCTGTATAAGCTCTAGTTAGTCGGTCTTGAGAAGTAAACATAAATACAATTTAGAATAAAATTAATCATTTTTTTAAACAAAAAAGCTTCCTGTTTCCAAGAAGCTTTCACTATTAAAAATTTCAAAACCTATTTAAAAGCTGGAATTCCAGTAATATCCGCACCAGTAATCAATAAGTGTATGTCGTGTGTGCCTTCATAAGTCAAGACAGATTCTAAATTCATCATATGACGCATAATCGAATATTCGCCTGTAATTCCCATCCCACCAAGTATTTGTCTCGCTTCACGAGCAATATGAACTGCCATATCAACATTGTTTCTTTTGGCCATCGAAATTTGAGCGGTTGTAGCTCGTCCTTCGTTTCTCAAAACACCTAAACGCCAAGTCAGCAATTGTGCTTTGGTAATTTCGGTAATCATTTCGGCTAGTTTTTTCTGTTGCAATTGGGTTCCAGCAATAGGTTTGTCGAACTGAACACGCTCTTTAGCATAACGCAAAGCCGTATCATAACAGTCCATTGCAGCTCCAATTGCACCCCAAGCAATTCCGTAACGAGCCGAATCCAAACAACCAAGTGGCGCTCCAAGACCCGATTTGTTTGGTAATAAATTGGTTTTAGGAACTTTTACATTATCAAAAATCAATTCACCAGTAGATGAGGCGCGAAGCGACCATTTATTATGCGTTTCAGGTGTTGTAAAACCTTTCATTCCACGCTCTACAATCAATCCGTGAATTCTACCTTCTTCATTTTTTGCCCAAACAACAGCAATGTCTGCAAAAGGAGCATTCGAAATCCACATTTTTGCACCATTTAAAAGGTAATGGTCACCCATATCTTTAAAATTGGTAATCATACTTCCAGGATCTGAACCGTAATTTGGCTCCGTCAAACCAAAACACCCAATAAATTCTCCAGTGGCTAATTTTGGTAAAAATCGCATACGTTGTTCTTCGTTTCCGTACTTCCAAATAGGATACATAACGAGCGATGATTGTACTGATGAGGTCGAACGAACGCCAGAATCGCCACGTTCAATTTCTTGCATTATCAATCCGTACGAAATTTGGTCCAATCCAGCACCACCATATTCCACAGGAATATAAGGGCCGAAACCGCCAATTTCACCCAACCCTTTTACAATTTGTTTAGGAAATTCAGCACGTTGGGCATATTCTTCAATAATCGGAGAAACTTCTTTTTTAACCCAAGCACGAGTCGCTTCACGAACCAGTTTGTGTTCGTCGGTCAATAAATCGTCTAATAAGTAGTAATCAGGAGATTGAAATAAATCTGGTTTCATATATGGTAAATTGTATAAAGTAATAATTGTTACGCAAACGTTTGCAAATTTACATAAACTAAAACTTCAAAACAACGAACAGATGTTATAATTTTATTGTTTTTTTGGAGCTATTTCCTGCTGTACGTTACAATCTTTTGCTTTTTTTGCCCTTCGACAAGCTCAGAATGACAAAAAAGCAAAAGGATTTTCACTTCCATCAGGGCTATGGCAGTACTGTTTAATCGAAATTACATTTTTAAATAAAAATCTTTAGTCAAAGCAATATATTCATCAGTATATTCGTGTCTGTTTATTTCAATTGCAATTTCATCGGTTTCCAAAACAGGCAGTTCAAAACGCTTAAATGCCAACAAACTTCTAACAATTTGGGAGGTTTTATTACCTCTAACACGGGTAGTTTTTACAGGATAAAGTTCCAATTCTGCACACAAATCAATAAATCGTTCTTCTTCTTTATAAGGTATAATAACACTAAAAATTCCATTTTCTGAAAGCAGTAAATCCGCCGCTTCCACCAAATCTTCAAACGGCATAGCATCTTGAAAACGGGCTAAATCTCGCTGTCCATCATTGGTTTTGTAATCTTCGGAATAAAAAGGAGGGTTACAAACTATTAAATCATACTCATCTTCTGGATCGTCAACAAACTCGTCTAAACCAGCGTGAAAACAGTATAATCTATCGTTCCAAGGCGAATTTTCAAAATTATCAGTGGCTTGTTCGTAGGCTTCTTCATCAATTTCTAAAGCATCAATTTGTGTTGCATCGCTGCGTTGCGCCAACATTAATGCGATCAAACCAGTTCCAGCACCAATATCTAAAATCGATTTTGGGTTATTGTCAATAGGACACCAAGCTCCAAGCAAAACACCATCGGTACCAACTTTCATTGCTGTTTTCTCTTGCTGAATGGAAAATTTTTTAAAATGAAATACTGACATTTTATGGAAGATTAATTTAATCTAAAAATCTAATTGTCCAATAATCTAATAATCGGTTAAAGGTACATTTCCACCAATCCTTCTGGCAAATCCATTAAAACTTTTTTGTTTTCTCTGTCAATTTTGACAATAAAATGATCAATCATAGGAATCAACATTTCCACTTCACCGTTTAAAACTTCAAACAAAGGTTGTGCAGTGGTATCATTTACAGAAACAATTTTTCCAAAAATACCCACACGTTTGTCTTCGATTTCAAAACCTATTACTTCGTGAAAATAAAATTTGTTACCAGTAAGTTTAGGCAACATTTTGAGTGGAAGATACACTTCGCAATTCATAATGGCATCCGCTTCTTCTTCGTTACTTACATCTTCAAAACGAACACGAAGAAAATCGCCTTTGTGAAGGTTACTATTTTCAATAAAAAATGGAATCAAGTTTTTGTTGCATTCAACAAAAACTGATTCCAAATTTTCATAAATTTCAGGTTCGTCAGTATCTAAATAGATAAGAACTTCCCCTTTGAAACTAAATTTTTTTGCAATTTTACCTAAATAGAAACAATCTTCCTTACGCATTTTGCAAAAAATAAATATTAAGCTTCTTTTTCTTCTGTACTTTCTTCAGCAGCTGGAGCTTCTTCAGCAACTACTTCTTCAGTAGCAGCTTCAACTTCAACTACTTCTTCTGTAGCTACTTCTTCTTCCACTACAGCTTCTGGAGCTTTAGCAGCTTCAGTTTGAGCAGCAATACGTTTTTCGTTAGCAACAGTTTCTGCTTTGAATGCTTTCGCTCTTGCAGCAACTTCCGCTTTAGACAATCCGTCTTTTTTAGAATCTACTTTACCAGCTTTTGCTTCTAACCAAGTTGCTAATTTTGCATCAGCTTGATCTTGAGTTAATGCACCTTTACGAACTCCTCCATCAAGGTGGTGTTTCAATAAAGCACCTTTGTAAGAAAGAATTGCTCTAGCTGTATCAGTTGGTTGAGCACCATTATGCAACCATTGTACAGCAGCATCAAGGTTCAAATCAACTGTTGCAGGATTTGTGTTTGGATTGTAAGTACCAATTTTTTCTAGGTATTTACCGTCTCTTTTTGAGCGTGCATCTGCAGCTACAACCCAGTAAAAAGGTTTTCCTTTTTTTCCGTGTCTTTGTAATCTAATTTTTACTGACATAATCTAGTGATTAAATTTTGAGGTACTCGACCTCTATTAATTAAGGGTGCAAATATACATATTTTTTTGAATCAAAATACTTGTATGCTGTTTTTTAATGAATTGTAATAAAAATACTTTACATATAGTGTATTATTAATTGTATTCGGTTATTTTTGTGGTCTACAAATTCAAATTCAAATGAAAAATATTTTTTTATTGCTGTTTTCAAGTGTTCTACTTTTCTCTTGTCAAGATAGCGTAGAATTTAATAATCCTGCTATGCAGGCTAGTATTGATAATCAACTATGGAGATCAGTTAGTACAGTAGCTACAAAAAGCGCAACAGGTTCGCTTGTCATTAAAGGCAATACAAGTAATGGTCAAGTAACTTTGAATATAAATTCTTCTGCTTTAGGAACGTATTTATTAGGTACAACTAATCAAACGAATAGTATTTCTTATTCAGCTTTATTCAATACTGAGCAGACCTTATTCGGGACTACAATATATTCAGCGCCTGTAAATAAAATTTCAATTTCATCGGGTGGTTCTGGATATACTGCTGCTACATCAGTAGTCACGACTACTAATGGAGCTGGAACTGGTTTGAAGGTTGATATTAAAATAAATTCCACTGGTTCCGTTAATGAAGTGCTAGTTAATGCACCTGGAAATGGATACAAAGCAGGAGATTTTGTAACTATTACTGGCGGTAATGGTGCAGCAAGAATTATCATTCAAAATGTAACCAAAAGTAATGGCGAAATTGTTATCACAGAAAGCGCTAATGGTTTTGTCTCTGGAAATTATAAGTTTGTTGCTGTGAATACAGTATCGGGTAATATTGTAGTAGCCCGTAACGGTGTTTTTTATAAAATCCCTGTAAAATAGTTTTGCACAAAGTGCTTATAATTACTATTTTAAAACAAATTACTTAATAATGAGAGTTTTATAAATTAATTAGTCTACCTTTGTACTAATTATATTTTTAAATTATATATATGAACATTTTTGTTGGAAGCCTTCCTTGGAGTATTGAGGAAGCAGATTTAAGAGAGTCTTTCGAGGCTTATGGTACTGTTGATTCAGTAAAAATTATAACTGATAAATTTACAGGTAGAAGCAAAGGTTTTGGTTTTATCGAAATGCCAAACGACGAAGAAGGCCAAAAAGCTATCGACGAGTTAAACGGTGCATCAGTTGATGGTCGTGCTATTGTAGTAAACAAATCAGAGCCAAAACCAGAAGGGGAAAGAAAAAGCTTCAATAACAGTCGCCCAAGTGGTGGTGGTTATGGTGGCGGTGGAAACAGCCGTGGTGGTGGAGAATCTCGTGGAGGTTACAGTGGTGGTGGAAACAACCGTGGTGGTGGATCAAACGACCGTGGTGGAAACAGAGGCGGATACTAAATCTACACTTATTTCAAAATATATTAAAACCACTTGTGAAAACAAGTGGTTTTTTTGTTTTTAAATAATGTAAAAATTATCCCAAGTAATCAAAAAAAATCGCCGTGTTTGTAAAACTAGACGATTTAAAAAAGAACACAACATCACTCAAATTTAATTTGTAACATACAAAATATTTTAACTATTTGCCCAGGCTTTGATATTCCAGTTAAAGCAACCATAACAATAGCATTGAATTAATGTTGTATCGCTATAAACAATTCAAATTAAATTATTCTCTTTTACCAAAACCTGTTTCGCCAATCCATAAAATTCTTGCTCCTTTTATACAAGAAAATTGAATGTTGTAGCTTTTTGGTTTTCCTTCGATATCGCTAAATTTTATTTGCCAATTATTAAGATTAGTAAACTTGCCAGCCGATTTTACGCTTTGAAATTTTATATTGCCCACAAAACCACTAGCTACACCAAGATCCCATTTGTAAGTATTTCCGGCACCAAATTCAAAGCTTTCATTTGACGCATGTGTATTGGCACCAGCATTGGCACCCGTATAAGCATTTACATATTGTGTCATTCCAGAAAAATTGCTGGTCCATTTTCCTTTTAAGTCAGTTGTGGCAACCGCAAATTTATTATAATTAGTCATATTTGCCATTTTATCCCAGCTAGATGCTAATGCTTGGTTTGTGTAGGCGCCAAATTCTTTTTCAAAAGAAAATTTATCGGCTGCAATAAACTCAACATATCGTCCTGAACCATTATTATAATGTTTTTTAAAAAATACCACATACACTGTTTTGCCAGTCGATTTTTCAACCATTTCTGCTTCTGCAAACTCTATGGATTGCCAACTGTATAAAGGTTTAAATTCCATATTGGTTGCACTACTGTATTTTGGTGCAACAAGCATATCCCAAGCATATTTTAAACCAGCCATTAAGTCAGAACTGTAATCATCTACGGCTTTATTTGGATAGTGAAGTACCACTTTTAGATTTTCATTTGTAACCTCAACCCAATCGTCTTGGACTGTGCTATTCCAACCATCATCAAAATTAGTGGTTGTAAATGCAAAACCATCATTTTTTGCAATTGAAACTAACGTATTAGTTTTAACAGTATTTTTTACTGGTTTTATTGAACTCTTATTTGATTTTTTTAAAATTATCGATGCTATAAAATTGGTGATTTCGGTTTGATAAGCATCACTATTGGTCAAAATAAGCATACTCATCATCGTTACATTGTCGCTTGAAGTGATTAAATAAACTACATTTTTAGTACCTTCAGCTTCAAAAGTAGCGAAACCAGTTTGGGTTTCCCAGCCATTTTCAGTTTCAGTAGGTTGTAATTGAGGCTCGGCAGTTTCAGAAACCATTTGTTTTACGACTGATTTCCAAGTTAGATCAAAATTTTCTGCAGTCGTTGCTGTCGATGGCATCGATTTAAATAATGTGATGGCGCAATAAGTACCTTTATTTGTATCTTCTTTTGTGAATTGAAGCGTGCTTTCTGATGTTTGTTTTTTCCAACCTTTTGGAACGGTATACGTTGCAACATCAAAAATTTCTTTTTGAGCGACCATATTTATTGAGAAAAGGATCAGTAAAAGTGAAATTATATTTTTCATAATTTGCATTTAAAATTAAATCCAGATTACAAATTATACTAATTTTTTGTAATCTGGATTAAATTGCTATTTAATTTTGGGCATACAAAATATTGGCTCCACTTGCCCAAGCTGAAGTATTTCGGTTATAATATCCGTACCAATCATTTGCAGCTGGTGCGGTAGCAGTGCCATCACCATTAGTATCGCCACCACGAGCATCATCTTTTATAGAAGTAAGAAATGCCGTTACATCAAGTGATAGATTAATAACATTAAGCCCATACGTATTGCCTTGTGGAAATTTCATTATGGCACCTGGACCAATATTCATTGAACCCGTACTTTTCTGTAAGTAACCATCCATAACATACGCTACTTCGGTTTCGTTATAATTTACAGTAATATTGTTACCTCCGTCAGGGAAAACCCAAATGCAATTTTTGGCGTTTTTTTGAGCTGGATTTGCAGGATTAAAGTAAGAATTATTTGGATTTAAAGAATAAGTACCGTTTACATAAATCGGAATATTATTATCATAAAAAGTATTGTTGGTAAATACGGAGACTGCGGGATCTTTCATATTAGCACCTCCATAAAATGCAAACTGACTTGTAAAACCAGTGCTAGAAGCCGTGTGTGCAAAAACACATACATTAAACGAAAACGAAGTACCGCCAACGGCAATTTGTACAGCACATCGATAACCACCATCGTTGGCTCCAGCATAAAGAAAATCGCAAAATTCAAATTGGTGATTTGTTCCACCATTAATGTAAAGATTAAGCCAATCACCTTTTTGTGGTGTGGTTGCATTCCCATCTCCATTAGTATCTCCGCAAACCGAATCGTCTTTTAATGAGGTGAATACAATGTGATTACCATTCTCTCCATCGGCAATTATTTTACCACCATTCCTAATTTCGATTTTACCTGCATTACCTAGTTTGATTACAACTCCTGGTTGAATTGTAAGTGTTTCGGTTACGTTTACTTGAGTATTAATAACATAAACATTGCCTGTTGTCCAAGTAGTTGGTGTGGTTATTCCAGCAGTTACGTTTACAATAGGACAACCGCCAAGCGTAGTAAATGTTTTGTTTTCTCCATAAACAGTGCCAGTGGCGTTGGTTGCAAATGCTCTAATGTGACCTGTTGTGTTTGATGGTAAACCAGTAAAAGTATCTGAAAAGGCGCCGATGCCAGTTCCCATTTCTATCACATCATCGTTGTTTGGATCATCAATTGTTGGGTTTATAGTTAAACTAATGCAAATTCCTCTTCGGGTTACTATACTTCCACCATCGGAAACCACATTACCGCCCAATTTCGCTTGCGTATTTGTAATATCTGCAGGAGTGTCAGTAGTTACCGCTAAAACATTGGGAACATTTGTATTTTTAGGCACATCGTCTTTAGAGCAACTTGTTACAAGAGATGCAATTATAAGTAGTATAATTATTTTGAAATTTTTCATAGTATTTGTTTTTAAAAAAGTTGATTTTATTTAGTTACTATTGTAGTAGTAGGAGCATAAATACCAAAAGTTATTGCTGTTAACAATCCGTTTAGGAAAGTATGTTTAGTTTCTATGGTGTAGTTTGCTGCGCCATCTGCCATTTCTTTAGGATTGGATTGGTTGGTTTTTACAAGACCGTGAATAAAATAGGTATTGTTTTTAACTACTTTTGTATCCCCTTGGGCACCTTTACCAACTACACTGGTGTAACTGTAGCAAGAGTTTAGTAATAACAGCATTAGTACATAAAAAGACGCTTTTCTTGCTGTCTTTTTAATTTGAATTGTGTTTACATTTTTCATAATTTTTGTTTTTAAAGATTATTATTTGTTTTACATTAATTTTTAATAAATTTATTTAGAGAACTTTTTCCATCAGATATTATTTGAACAACATAGATTCCGTTTTGCAGTTTTTCGACATTTATGGTATTAGAATTTGTATTTTGTTCTAAAACTTTTTTACCTGTTAAATCGGTAATTGAAATTTTATCAATAGTTAAGTTTTCAGAATTTTGAATGGTTAAAATATCTTTCACAGGATTGGGAAAGATTTTAATTTTGGTTTCATTAGATGTATTTTCTGTTATAGAAAGCGGGTTTAACTCTAAACGCCATAATTCTCTACCGTTTTGTCCGCCATTGGTTGCATTGAAAAATAAATTATCAGCAACATTTATCAAACCTTCTGGAGAGGAACTTTCACTCAAAAATCTAATATTATAGCCAATAGTTCCGCTTGCTGTACCATCCGTTTTAAATAGCTCTTGACCAATAATTGCATCATTTGCAACGAAATATACCGTACCATTTATGTTTGTAAATTGACCAGGTTCTGAACCTCCAACACCGGCATAAAGATCTTTTATCATAGTAGTTCCTGCTTCTGTACCATCGCTTTTCCATAATTCAATACCATTAATTCCATCATTTGCAGAAAAATATAGAGTGCCATTTGCATTTGTTAAATTATTAGGAAATGAACCATAGTTATAGGTACCAGTTCTAATTTCTTTAACTTTTACTGTTCCTGCTGAAGTACCATCAGATTTCCATAATTCAGAGTTTTGATTATTAGAATTTACCTCACTATCTGAGGCACTAAAAAATAAAGTCCCATTTATATTGACTAAACTCCAAGGCGTAGAATTATTAGCAGTAAATCCATTATTACCAGGAAAAATATCTTTTACCATCATAGTTCCTGACGCTGTTCCATCGGATTTCCATAATTCTCTTCCATTAGTAGTGTCTTCTCCCACAAAAAACAATGTTCCATTTACATCAGTCAAAAACGGATACGAGCCAATGCTTGATTGTAAACCTGGCTGACCTCCAACAATTATAGTTCCTGCACTTGTACCATCACTTTTCCATAATTCAATGCCATTTATTTCGTCAACTGCTCCAAAAAATAAAACACCATTGACGTTGGTTAAGCTGTAAGGAACGGAACTATTTGGTGTACCATACGAGTTATTGCCAGTATAAATGTCTTTAACCATTACGGTACCAGTTGCTGTACCATCACTTTTCCATAATTCATATCCGTTGTCGATATTATTACATCTAAAATATAGTACTCCATTAACAGCTGTAAACATTGCTGCATCTGAATTTCCATCTGAAAAATTAGGGTAAATATTAATGTCTTTTACCATTACTGTTCCAGCTTCAGTGCCATCGCTTTTCCAAAGTTCACTGCCATTAATGCCGTTATTTGCTGTAAAAAACAAAGTGCCGTTAACATTCGTTAAATTGAATGGGTCAGAATTATTAGGTACGCTAGCAAACTGGTAGCCTGGATAAATATCTTTAACCATAACAGTACTAGCATTGGTGCCATCACTTTTCCACAGTTCAAATCCATTTACACCATCATTAGCAGCAAAAAATAGGGTTGAATTAATTTTTGTAAAACTTGGATCATACGAAAACGAAGTATTTGTTCCAAGATTAATATCCTTGACCATATAAGGTTGTTGAGAATATACATTCCAATTAAATACAAATGAAAGCGCGGTAATTAAAAAATAAAATATTGTTTTCATAACTTTAAAGTTTAAATTATTTTTTCTCTAATGCTTCAATACGTTTGGTTAGTTTATCAATAATTGCCTGTTGCTCTTGAATGGCTTTTACCATTGGTGCCAGCAAATCGTTGTAACGCACACTGTACATTCCTGCATCGTCTTTAGTAATGATTCCATTTTTTTCTGTATTGAGTTGGTTTAATGTTGCTTCTACTTCTTGGGCAATAAAACCGTATTCTACTTTTTTGGAATCATCATTATTTCTGAAATAGGATACAGGATTGAGTTTGTTTATAAAATCCAAACCAAGAGAAGATTTTTTAATATCCGATTTCCAGCGTTTGTCTGAGGTTACTGATAATGCGACTTGGCAACCGAAATAAGTAATATTGGCATTTCCTAAACGAATTTGATTAGAACCTGTGGCATTGGGCACATTTGCAGCAAAACCTATACCTATATTATTTGATCCAGCCGTCAATAAATTAAGTGCACTACCTCCGAGAGCAGTATTAATATCACCCGTTGCAATAGTATATAAAGCTTGACTCCCTAACGCTGTATTGTTGCTACCTGTGATGTTTGAATATGAGGCATAATGCCCATGAGCAGTATTGCTGCTTCCTGTTGTGTTTGACCGAAGCGCTTCTGTTCCCATTGCAATATTTGCATTCCCTGTTGTATTTGAAACTAACGATTGATAACCAAATGAATTATTATAAAAACCTGTTGTGTTGTTTTGTAACGCGAATGCTCCATTTGCCGTATTTAATGCCCCCGATGTATTTGCTTTTAATGCCTCTCCACCTATTGCGGTGTTATGATAGCCTACCGAGTTCGACTTTAATGCACTAAATCCTGTTGCAGTATTATTAGTTCCAGTAGTATTCAATTCTAAAGAACTCATACCTATTGCAGTATTGGCACCACCAGTAGTGTTTGCGTACATAGCAAAAGTACCCAAAGCCGTATTGTTTAATCCTGTTGTATTAAACCCAAGTGTACGATTACCAAAAGCAGTATTGAACCCACCAGTTGTATTGGCGTTTAATGCAAAATAACCAGTTGCAGTATTGTTGTTTCCTGTGGTATTGTATTGCAGAGAATTTGCACCAATTGCTGTGTTTTCATTTCCAGTTGAATTAAACCGAAGAGAACTTCTGCCATAAGCTGCGTTAGAATTACCAGTGGTATTACTGAACATTGATTCAACTCCAGATGCGGTATTGCCATAACCAGTAGTATTATTAGAAAGAGTATTGTAACCATTGGCTACATTTAAACTTCCTGAAGTATTGTTTAACATAGCTCCAAAACCAGTCGCGGTATTGTTACTACCATCTATATTTGAAAAAAGGGCATTTGTTCCAAAAGCAGAATTGGCGATTCCTGTTGTATTTTTATAAAGTGATTCTAAGCCTGATGCAGTATTATAGTTTCCCGTAGTATTGTATCCAAGTGAGCTAACCCCGATTGCAGTATTTCCAGCACTTATAGTGTTTGAACCTAAAGCATATAATCCAATTGCTGTATTTCGTGAGCCAGTTGTATTATAACCTAATGCCGATGATCCTAGAGCAGTATTTCCAATTCCTGTCGAATTTGTTGCAAGTGCATTGAAGCCCGTTGCTGTATTATCTATTCCGGTGGTTGTAAAATAAAGTGCGCCTGAACCAATTGCCGTGTTTTGCGCACCCGTTGTGTTGTTTAAAGCAGCATTTTTTCCGAGAGATACATTGTCATTGCTTATTCTACCTGCCAATATGCCATTTCTTTTGAAAACCAAATCATTATCATCATTAGTTCCTATAAAGTTTGATGCTGCATTGGTACCCCAATTTCCTTTGGTGTTCCAAGAATTTTTACTATTTTCAGCATACAAAGCATACGGCACACTCAACAATTGACTTGTTCCTACAATAGTATAATTGGTTCCACCTGCTGGGTCGGTTTCGGTTTTTATAAAGTAAATTCCAGACTCCCAATTTATATCCGAAAAAACACCAGTAGCGACTGTTCCATTGCCAACTTGTAATGTTGCCAGTCCGTTAATATTAGTTGTAACATTTTGTGTTTCGACATAAGTTGCTGTTCCTGTTGCTGAACCTTGTAAAATACTGATTCGCATTCCTACATTTGTATTTGCTACAAGAGTGTTAGTCGTATTTCTTATTACAGCTTGATAACTCATTTTTTGAGGAGTATATGCTTGAGCGAAAACCGAGTTCTGTGAGCAGATTGCAGTGAGCAATAGCAAAGATTTTAAGATGTTTTGTATTGAATTTTTCATAATTTTAGTTTTAAATGATTTCTTAATTCTTAAAAGTCAATGTTTTTAATTGGTATTATTGAGGAATTATTATTGCATACGCTCGAAAACCAACTTGTGGATCGTTAAAAATGTTTTTAGCTTTGAATTGAAATGTGTGCTGTCCAGGTTGTAAGTCAACTATATGTGGACCAATTGAGGCTGATGTGGGAACACTGTCTCCAGAATAATTAGCACCTACGATTCCAAATGTTTTAATAATGCCGCCCTGAAAAACCTGAAGTTCCCATTTTGTATTACAGGAACCTATCGAGCATGGTTTTGAAGTTGTTGTTTCATAGTTTAATATGACTCTTACAGGAACTGTTGTGGTAAAGCCAATGTGAGAATCTGGCAAATCAACCGTATTGAATCCAGAAAGATTTAGACTGGAAAAATTTCCTTGTACGGCTTTAATAATTGTTCCAACCGAACTCCAACTAGCACCAAAATTTGGACCATTGCTTGTTAATACTTGTCCTTTGACACCTTTATTACCATTAATTATTAGTGAACCATTTCCGCTTATTCCAAATTTTTCAGTTAATTGACCATTAGGTTCTCTTGTTGAGAAACCCAATCTTGAATTGTATTGACCAAAGAGACTGCCATCATCAATAAGACCTCCGATTGATGCCATTTTCTTTTCCTCAAATGCTGTATTATCAGCCCAACTAATAGTTCCAGCAGAACCTGTTGTGCCATTTGTAGATAAAATCAAATGTGGCTGGCTGTTGTTGCTACTCAACTGATTTTTTATTTCAAGTACTTTATCAGTTGTAGGATATCCATATTTTTGAGGAGTTGTTGTACCAATACCTATATCACCATTGCTTTTAGCTGTAAGTCTTGGAACATTTATAGTGGAAAGATGGGTTGATCCAGTAGCGTTGCTTCCATAAGTTCCCAATTCAACATCTTCAGGATTTCCAGCATAACTTCCTACATAACCACGATTGACGCCATTTTCTGCAAGCGTTACCCACATTGAGTTGCCTCCATCAAAAGTAGCGACATTAGGTGTATTAGATTTTACAGTTAATGGTGTAGCTGGTGTTGCTGTTCCAATGCCTACATGTCCAGAATTATTGTTACTAATAGCAGCACCATTAGTTGTCCATTTGTTATCGGCACTACTTAATGCATATGGCACGCTCAAAAGTTGGTTACTCCCAACAATACTATAATTGGTCCCACCACTAGGATCAGTTTCGGTTTTTATAAAGTAAATTCCAGAGCTCCAATTTATGGTTGCAAAAATCCCAGTCATAACAGTTCCATTTCCAATTTGTAGCGTTACTAATCCATTGGAATCGGTTGTAATAGTTTGCGTTTCTGAATATACAGCCGTTCCTATTGCAGAATTTTGTAAAATACTTATTCGCATTCCAATATTGGTATTTACAACTAAGGCGTTACTCGCATTTCTAATTACTGCTTGGTAGCTCATTTTTTGTGGCGCTTGAGCATGTGCAGAAAAAAGAGTCAAGAACAAAGAAAAAAGAAGTGTTATTTTTACGATATTTTGTATTGAATTTTTCATAATTAATTGTTTTTGATTATTTTAAATGTTTTAATAGATTTATTGTTGTGGGAAACATTTAAAAAATAAATAGCTGATGCCAGATTTTCTAGCGGAATTTGAGTTTGATTGGTTTTGATTTTTTGGTTGGAAATTTCTCTTCCATTAACATCAAATAGTTGGTAAGTAAAATCTTGAAAATCATAGTTTTCAATTTTTAAGTTTACAAACGATGTTGTTGGGTTTGGAAAAACCATCATCTGCAACTTTATTTGTGTAAATTCTTCGCCGCTCAAAGTAGAAATTTCAAAAGGTTGTTGCAGACCTTGACTTACAGAACCAGTTGTTCCTGTAGCCGCAATGTAATCTATTTGACCAATAGAGTAACTGGTACTTCCGCCAGTTCCTGTAGCATTTCCGCCCGATGCTAGTGTGGCTTGTTGCGCTTGAATTTTGTTGAAACCAATAAGTAATACCAGCATCAAGAGTAATTGTGTTTTTTTCATATTATTCATTATTAAGGTGTTATCGTTTTAATAATGTAAAATTAGCGGATAGAAAAAAACCTACTCTACTGTAAAATAATGATTTATAATATCCTACTTTTATAGGAGATAAGAAAAAGGAACTTGTGGTTAACTTTGTGTAACTATTCAAATAATAAATTATGAAAAAAAGAATTTTGATCTTAACAGTATTTGCTTTTTATTCTTTTGGAATGTTTTCTCAATCTAAATTAGATAGCATGTTGAGAAAGTTGCCTGTTATGAAAGAAGACACAAGTAAAATAAAGCTTTTGTTTGCTATTGAAGATGAATATTTAAAAACGAATCCCGACTCTACATTATATTATTTGAATATTAGTGATAAATTGATTAAAAAATTAAAGGCTTCAAAATACGATTATGATTATAATTTTGAACTAGTTAAAGTTTTCCACGCCAAATCTGATTATAATAAAGCTTTGAAATACACATTAAGGTCAAATCAAATTGCAAAAAACAATCGTAATATGCTTCAAGAAGCTGAATCGTATCGTACATTATTTTCGCTATATCAAAATTTAGGTAAGACAGATTTAGCTATAAAATATGCTCTTTATTCTTTGAAGTTTAGCAAATCTGTCGGAGATACACTCAATTTATCCATTAATTATGGAAACCTATCAAGGTTATACTTTGAATTAAATCAATTTAAAAAAGCTATTCATTATGGAGAGAAAGGAATTGAATCAGGCAAAAAATATAAAAACATAAAAGGATTGTTAATATGCATAAATAATACAGCCTTGACATATATGAATATGAATGAAAATGCAAAAGCAGAAAAATTATTTAAAAGTCAATTAGCTATTGCTAATAAAGAAAATTTTCCCAGATCTTCATCAAAAGCATTAATAAATCTATGTTCAATATATATTCAAACTGCTGATAAAGAAAATCTAAAAAAATCGATTGCAGAATTAAATATAATTGCTTCAGAAAACAATTCAGTTTTAAGTACAGCTGATAGAACTATTATTAAGAAATTGAATGCTCATTATCATATTTTTAATAATAATTTTAAACAAGCAGATGTTGAGTTGAATGATGGAATACAGATGGCAATCAATGATAGTTTACCATCTCAATTGTTGAATTTATATTACCTTAAAACAAATTTGAAATATGCCGAACATAAATATTATGAAGCTGAAAGATATGGATCAAAATATGATTCAGTAAATATTATAATTAATGATGAAGAAATGTCGAAATTTTCACTTGATTTAGAAGAGAAATATAAAGTGGAAAAGAAAGATAAAGAAATTTTACTATTAGAAAAAAATCAAATCAAACAAAGAACATTTATTTATTCCTTAGCAGGTATTGCAATGGGTTTATTAATTTTTAGCTTTTTATTATACAAAAATTACAGAGCTAGAAAAAAAATTAACGATCAAGAAATCATACAATTACATCAAGAAAAAAAGATTGATGCGACACAAAATATGATACAAGGCGAAGAGCAAGAACGAACGCGGCTGGCGCGTGACTTGCACGATGGATTGGGGGGGATTCTAACAGGTGTAAAATTTCAATTGAATAGTATGAAAGGAAACGTAATTTTATCAGAAGAAAATGCGGGTACATTTACTAAAAGTATTTCTCAAATAGACAATGCTATTGCCGAAATGCGTCGTGTAGCTCACAATATGATGCCGGAAGCTTTATTGAAATTTGGTTTGGACGAAACACTCAAAAGCTATTGCGATTCGGTTTCACAGAATTCAGAACTCACAGTTTCCTACCAAAGTTTTGGAATGGAAGAAAGATTGGAACAAACCAACGAAATTGTTTTGTACAGAATTGTGCAAGAACTTTTAAACAATACTATAAAACACGCCAAGGCTACAAAATCCAATATTCAATTATCTAGGAATGGCAATATAATTTCGTTAACTGTCGAAGATAATGGAAAAGGTTTTGATGTAAATGCGATAAAGAAAAATGGAATTGGTTTGTCAAACATCAACCACAGAGTGGAATACCTTAACGGGAAAATGGACATACAATCTGACAGCAAAGGAACATCAACTCACATTGAATTTGAAATAACATAAAAATGAAGCACAAAATTTTTATAGTCGATGATCACCCAATGGTAATTGAGGGATTCAAAGCATTGCTTAGCCAGAATGAAGAAATTATTATTGTTGGCAGTGCCGAAAATGCTTTTCAAGCCATTGATTTTCTCAAAAAAAATGAAGTGGATATTGCTTTTCTCGACATCAATTTACCCGATATTAGCGGTATCGATCTGTGCAAAAAAATCAGAACCGAATTTCCTACTATTCAATGCTTGGCATTAAGCACTTTTAACGATAGAAATTATGTTTCTAAAATGATTGAAAACGGTGCTAGTGGTTATTTGTTAAAAAATTCATCTAAAGAAGAAATTATTCAAGCTATTGGCACTGTTGCTAATGGCAATATGTTTTTTAATGTGGATTATCAGAAACAAAATACTTCAAAATACGACCAAAAACCCATTTTAACCCGTCGAGAACTCGAAGTGTTAAAAGAAATTGCCGAAGGATTAACCAACCAACAAATTGCCGATAAACTTTTTATTAGCATCACAACCGTAAGCACACACCGCCAAAACCTAATGCTCAAACTCGAAACCAACAACACGGCTTTATTGATAAAAATGGCTGTAAAATATGAGTTGATTTAATATTTTTGTTAATAACTAAAATTGCCTTTCAATCTCATAAAATGTATTTTTGTTTCAACAACTATTGCCTTTTGCCTAGTTATTAATGCCTAGAAATAATGTATTTAATCTTCGATACCGAAACCACAGGATTACCAAAGAGTTGGTCAGCACCCATAACCGATACCAACAACTGGCCTCGTTGTGTCCAAATTGCTTGGCAATTGCACGACGATATGGGAAACCTTATCGAGCATCAAGATTATCTCATCAAACCTGAAGGTTATAATATTCCTTATGATGCAGAACGCATTCACGGAATTTCAACAGAACTCGCCCAAGAAGAAGGGGCTTTGCTTAGTGAAGTTCTAGAAAAATTCAATATAGCTTTATCAAAAACTAAATTTTTAGTAGGTCAAAATGTAGGTTTTGATGTCAATATTATGGGTTGCGAGTTTCATCGTGCAGGAATTGATTCCACAATGGTCAAAATGCCTGTTTTGGATACGTGTACAGAAATTACGGCATCCCTTTTAAAATTGCCTGGTGGTCGTGGGGGAAAATTTAAATTACCAACATTAACAGAGCTTCACCAATATCTTTTTAAAGTTCCTTTCTCCGAAGCGCACAATGCAACTGCCGATGTCGAAGCAACCACACGTTGTTTCTTCGAATTGATTCGTACCGAATTTTTTACCAAACAAGAACTAGAAGTTGAACAAGAGTATTTTGAGGATTTTCAATCAAAAAATCCAAAAGAAATTCAACTTGTTGGTTTAAAACATATTAATCTAAAGGAAGCCTCCGCCGAAATTGCGAAACGATTTCAACAAGCTACAAAACTTGAAACTAAAACACCATTTTCAACTGAAGTTACGCAAGATTTAGCGTCTTCAAAGTTTGTTCATTTACACAATCATTCTCAATTTTCTGTTTTGCAATCCACCATTTCTGTTGCAAAATTGGTTGCCGCAGCTGCCAAAAATAAAATGCCAGCTGTTGCCATCACAGATCACGCCAATTTGATGGGCGCTTTTCATTTTGTTCGGGATGTTTTAAATCAAAATAAAGCGGCTTCCGCAAAAAATGCTACTGCAATAGAAAACGGAGAACCTGCAACTGAAGTCGAAATGAAACCAATTGTAGGTTGTGAATTTTTTGTTTGCGATAATCATAAAGACAAAACAAAAAAAGACAACGGCTATCAAGTGGTTTTCTTGGCCAAAAACAAAAAAGGCTATCATAACTTAGCAAAAATGTCTTCCATTGCTTATACGGAAGGTTTTTATTATGTACCAAGAATCGACAGAAATGTCATCGAACAATACAAAGAAGACATCATTATTTTATCTGGAAATCTCTATGGAGAAATTCCAAGTAAAATTTTAAATCTTGGAGAAAATCAAGCAGAAGACGCTTTACTATGGTGGAAATCGCAATTTGGTGAAGATTTTTATCTCGAATTAATGCGTCACAATCAAGAAGACGAAAATCGGGTGAATCAAACCTTAATTTCGTTTGCTAGAAAACACAATGTAAAACTTATTGCCACAAACAATACATTTTATATATCTAAAGACGATGCCAATGCGCACGATATTTTGTTGTGTGTCAAAGAAGGGGAAAAGCAAGCCACACCAATAGGTCGAGGTCGCGGTTATCGTTTCGGATTGCCCAATCAGGAATATTATTTCAAATCGGATGCCGAAATGAAACAATTATTTTCCGATTTGCCAGAAGCCATTGTCAACATTCAAGAAATTGTCGATAAGATTGAAATTTATTCGCTTTATAGAGACGTATTGTTACCGAAATTTGAAATTCCAACCGAATTTTTAATTCCTGAAGATGAAACCGATGGCGGAAAACGAGGAGAAAATTCCTTTTTGCGACATTTAACTATGGTTGGTGCCAAAAAAAGATATGCTGAAATTATAACAGACCCGAGCGATAGCGTACAGGCGAAGCTAATTCAAGAACGTATTGATTTTGAATTATTAACCATAGAAAATTCAGGCTATCCAGGTTATTTCCTAATCGTTCAGGATTTCATTGCCGAAGCTAGAAAAATGGACGTTTCTGTTGGACCAGGTCGTGGTTCAGCTGCGGGTTCTGTGGTAGCCTATTGTTTGGGAATTACCAATATTGATCCACTTTTGTACAACTTACTTTTCGAGAGATTTTTGAATCCAGATCGTGTGTCTCTTCCCGATATTGATATCGATTTTGATGACGAAGGGCGAAGCAAAGTAATGGATTATGTGATTCAGAAATATGGATCCAAACAAGTCGCACAAATTATTACTTATGGAACAATGGCAGCCAAATCGGCTATTCGTGATACAGCTCGTGTATTGGATTTACCCCTTTTTGAAGCCGATAAAATTGCCAAACTGATTCCAAATTTAATTCCGTCCAAATGGAGTTTGTCTCGTTTTATGAACGATACTGAAGCAGAAATCAGAAAAGTATTGCGTCCAGAAGATTTCGATAAAATGAAGGAATTAGTTCAACTTTCTAAAGATGAAGATTTGAGTGGCGAAACCATTCAACAGGCTCAAATTTTAGAAGGAAATCTTCGTAACACAGGAATTCACGCTTGTGGAGTGATTATCACGCCAAGCGATATTACCAATTTTGTACCAGTTACGACTGCAAAAGATTCCGATTTATATGTTACCCAATTCGACAACTCGGTTGCAGAAAGTGCTGGATTACTCAAAATGGACTTTTTGGGTTTGAAAACCCTAACTTTAATAAAAGATACTGTAAAATTAGTCAAATACAGATCTGGAATTCAATTGGATCCAGATACTTTTCCTATTGATGATGTCAAGACATATGAGCTTTTTCAACGTGGCGAAACGGTTGGGATTTTTCAGTATGAAAGTGCTGGAATGCAAAAATATATGAAAGAGTTGAAACCTACCGTTTTCAATGATTTGATTGCTATGAATGCCTTGTATCGTCCAGGACCAATTGCTTATATTCCGAGTTTTATTAAACGAAAAAACGGCGAAGAACCTATAGAATATGACTTGGAAGCTTGCGAAGACTTACTAAAGGACACCTACGGAATTACGGTTTACCAAGAACAAGTAATGCTTTTGTCTCAAAAACTAGCCGATTTCTCCAAAGGAGATGCCGATGTTTTGCGAAAAGCGATGGGAAAAAAACAACGGGATGTCTTAGACAAAATGAAACCTAAATTTGTCAGTCAAGCAGCTGCCAAAGGTCACGCCGAAGACAAACTAGAAAAAATTTGGAAAGACTGGGAAGCCTTTGCCGAGTATGCGTTTAACAAATCACATTCCACTTGCTATGCTTGGATTGCTTACCAAACTGCATACTTAAAAGCGAATTATCCAGCGGAATATATGGCAGCGGTTTTGTCAAATAATATGAGCGATATCAAGCAAGTTTCCTTTTTTATGGAAGAATGCAAACGAATGGGATTGCAGGTTTTGGGACCAGATGTGAACGAATCCTTTTATAAATTTACAGTAAATGATGATTATGCGGTTCGCTTCGGAATAGGTGCCGTAAAAGGTGTTGGAATGGGAGCTGTAAACACTATTGTTGAGCAAAGAAAAGAAGGAAATTATAAATCTATTTTTGATTTAGCCAAACGTGTGGATCAAAGAGCTGCCAACAAAAAAGCTATTGAAAATTTGATTCTAGCTGGAGGTTTTGATTGCTTTAAGGACACACACAGAGCACAATATTTTCATACAGATGGCGATAATTTGACTTTTTACGAAAAAGCAATTCGTTTTGGAACAAAATTTCAAGAAAATGAAAACTCAGCACAAGTCAGTTTGTTTGGCGATGCTAGTGATGTGCAAATAGCAGAACCTATTATTCCTGCTTGTGAAGAATGGAATACGATGGAAAAACTCGCCAAAGAGAAAGAAGTAGTTGGAATTTACATTTCAGGACATCCGCTTGACGATTACAAATTCGAAATGAAATATTTTTGTAATAATAAACTAGATTCGTTACGAAGTTTAGACCAGTTTATTGGTAAAAATCTCTGTTTTGGCGGAATTGTGACCAACGTCCAACATCGAACTGCCAAAAACGGAAAAGGTTGGGCAACATTTGTATTGGAAGGTTATGACGAAAGTCACGAGTTCAGAATTTTTAACGAAGAATATTTAAAATTCAGGCATTTTCTAGGTCAGAATCATTTTGTATTTATCAAAGTGAACATCAAAGATGGTTGGGTGAATCGTGAAACGGGCAAAAAATCGGATCCACAAATTAATTTTATGCAAGTGCAATCCTTGCAAGATGTATTGGCGACTTTTGCTAAAAAATTAATTATTCATTTGGATATTAAAGATTTACGTGAGGAATTGGTAACCAAATTAAATGCCGTTTTCAACTCAAATAAAGGCGACAGTGCATCTGTTACTTTTGAAATAATGGAATTAGAAAAAACCACCAAACAGGTAACCTCCCTTTCTGAACCAATAAAATTGGAACAAAAACAAGAAGATGTTTTGTTTGATGATGACACGTCTACTGAAGAAGTTGTTTTTACTGAAGAAATTTCTGAAGAATTAGATATTCCATTGGTTGCAGAAACCGTTATAGAAGTGGAAGAAACCATTGTGGTAAATCGAATATCAATGCCAAGCCGAAAGTTGAAACTTAAAATATCCAATGAATTGTTATTAGAATTAGAAAAATTGCAGGTTAATTTTAAGTTGAATTAATGCGCCAAATTCTAAAATATCTAATTACCATTCGGTTTCGAAAAATCTTTGCAAAAGAGGATTATTTAGCCATTGCTATTTTTGTTTTTGCGATTGGTTTTTTGACTTATTTGTTTCAAGTTAAGGCAAGTCAATATGCTAATTATTTAGGGATTTTTGCCCTTCAAGTACTTGCAATACATAGTAATAGAAATGATTTAGAGTTGTTGAAACTAAATTCTAAGTATCGATTAATTCTATTTTTTGAATATAGTATTTTGAGCTTTCCAATTTTAGTTTTGTTATTAATAAACTTAGAATTTATTTATGTTTTAGGTTATTTAATGTCAGTTTTTGCAATAACTTTCATCAATAAATCAACTTCAAAAACATTTCGATTTCCGTTTAAAATGTTTGATCCTTTTTGGACAATATCCTTCCGAAAACACAAATTGTTTTTAGTAATTCCCATTCTAGGATTTCTTGCTTTTATGGGTTTTACATATCAAAATCCAAATTTGTATTATGCAGTTTTGTTCGTTGTGGGAATTGTGATATGTGTTCCTTCGAGCGAAAGAGAAAAAGTGCATTTTATAAAAGCAAGTTCGTTTATTGGAAAAGAATATTTGTTTCAACAAATAAAAACAGTTGGTTACAATTCGATATTTGTCTTGATTCCTGTTTCGATTGTATTTTTGGTTTTAAAACAATTTCAAATCTTGTTTTTTATCCCATTACTGTTGCTGTTTCCAGTAGTAAATTTACTTTTTAAGTATGTTTTTTTTGAACGTAAAATAGTTCACAGTATCTTTTTTGCTTTGTTTGTTGGAAACTTAATGTATGGATTTCCGTTGCTTTTTATTCCGTTACTCTACATAAAATCAATTAAAAATTTGAAACTCACTCAGAATGCTTAACATACAAATTAAAAAAAAGAGTTTTACTTCAAAAACCATTTTTGAAAACATCGATTTCGAAATTCTAGAAAACGGAATTTATGGATTTGTGGGTAAAAATGGCCAAGGAAAAACCACTTTATTCAAGTGCATTTTAGGATTAACCGAATTTGATGGAAAAATTGACTTTAATGCTGAAAAACTAATTCTGAAAAATATAGCTTGGTGTCCAACGGAACCTGATTTGTATGAAGAATTAACGGCTGCTGAGTTTTATGATTTTTATCGGGAATTGACTAATTGCAAGAAAACAAAAGAGAATTTATTATTTGATGTTCCTAATAATCAGTTATTAAAAGATTTTTCGACAGGAATGAAAAAGAAAACTTATTTGAATGCTATTTTTCAAAACGAACATCAAATATATATTCTTGACGAGCCATTTAATGGACTGGATTTAGAATCCAATTATGTATTGATGAATTTCTTGAAAGAAAAAAGCAAAGAGTCAATTGTACTTATTTCGTCCCATATTTTGGAAATTTTGTATGCGAATTGCAAATCAATTTTTGTTGTGAAAAATAAAAGTGTTGAAAAATTTGAAAGAGAAAACTTCAACAAAATTGAAAGCACTCTTTTTGCGATAATGCCCTAGCCCAGACAGCAGCGGCATCCTTTTTATTTTTTCTTTAAAAATAAAAAGATATAGCGAATGGCTGGAAATAGCTCCCAATAAAAAATATCAATGAGCGAATAGTTAAAACTGATTTTCAATTAACATCATTTTAAGGATTTTATATTTACTTTTGCAGTACAATTTTAAAAAAAATAAAAAAATGGCATTAACAATAACAGATGCAACTTTTGACGAAGTTGTATTGCAATCAAAACAACCAGTTTTAGTAGATTTTTGGGCAGCTTGGTGTGGTCCTTGCCGAATGGTGGGTCCAGTTATCGAGGAGATTGCTGTCGAATTTGAAGGAAAAGCAGTGGTTGGAAAAGTAGATGTAGATGCAAATCAAGAATTTGCTGCAAAATACGGTGTTAGAAATATCCCAACGGTTTTGGTTTTTCAAAATGGGGAAGTAGTAGGGCGTCAGGTAGGTGTTGCTCCAAAGCAAACCTATGCAGATAGTTTGACCGCTTTGTTGTAGTTTGTATTAAAAAACTATTTCAAGTAAGTTTAAACTGAGAATTGTTTTTTTGGTTATAAACGTTACATATTGTTCCAAAAAAATCCCGCTAATTAGCGGGATTTTTAATTTTGACTATTTCTAAAAAAGATTATTGTTTCACAAAACGTTTTGTAATAATCGATTCATTATCTGAAATCTCTATGATGTAATTTCCAGTATTAATGTTTGAAACATCAATAGCACTATTCGAAATTTTTCCATTCAAAATCGTTTGACCTAACAGATTATAGATTTTAAAAGTAGCTTTTTCAGAAACCGTAGCTATGTTTAAGATTGAAGATGTTGGGTTTGGGAATAGTTTAATTTCAACTAAACCAATTTTTTCATCAGATTGAATTTCTTTTGCTAAGGCTGTAATGTTTACAGTATAATCTTCCACTTGTCCGTAGGTAAAAGATTGACAAGAAGTAGGGATCGCATTGTAAGCCATAGAAACTCTCATTCTTGTTGTTCCTAAACTTGCAGTTGAAGGAATAGTAAATGAGCCAGTTGCGGGAGTTGTTCTTGAAGCAGCTTTTGAGAAAACCAATTCGCCAGCATCTGTAAACAATCCATTTTTGTTATAATCTATCCAAACGGCATAACCTTCACTGTATATTGTGCTTGTCCAAGTTGGTGTGATTGTAATTGTATAAGCAGTTCCTCTAGCGGCATTTGTAGATAATGTAGTAAAGTTTTCGTAACCTGCTGTTCCTGTAGAAGTATTGCTTATGGTTCCAAAAACTACTTTTCCAATTCTTTCATCATTAGTATTGCTACTTGTAGAAGCGCAATAGGTAATAGTTGGAGCTGCTAATGTAGTTATGCTAACCACATTACTCGCAGCAGAAATATTTCCAGCAGCATCTTTTGCTTTTACAGAAAAAGTATAAGCCGTTGAAGCCGTTAATGCAGTTACTGCAAAAGTTGTTCCAGCTACTGATCCTTTTAACGTTGTTCCTTGATAAACATCATATCCTATAACAGCTACATTGTCTGTGGAGGCTGTCCAAGAAAGATTTGTAGTAGTTTGTGTTGTTCCAGAAGCGGCTAAAGATGTTGGTGCAGTTGGTGCAGTTGTGTCTGATACAGGAGCAAGAGTTGTTACACTTACTACATTACTTGTGTCAGAAATATTTCCAGCAGCATCTTTTGCTTTTACAGAAAAAGTATAAGCTGTTGAAGCCGTTAATCCAGTTACACCAAAAGTAGTAGCGGTTGTTGTGCTTCCTTTTAATGTTGTTCCTTCATAAACATCATATCCAGTTACTCCAACATTATCAGTAGAAGCTGTCCATGACAAGCTTGTAGTTGTTTGCGTTGTTCCAGAAGCTGCTAAAGCTATTGGTGCAGATGGAGCAACAGTATCGGTAGAACCAGGAGTAATGGTAAAGTTTACATTAGAAATATCAAAAAAGATATGACTAGCACCTTTTACCATAATTCTATTGGTAGTTCCAGATATATTAGGAATTGTAACTGCTTGAGTTCCGTCATTAGGTGTTGCTAATAATAGAGCAACAGGATAGGTTAATCCACCATCTGTAGATAAATATATATCAACATTAGCGCAGTTTACACCATTTGCTGTTGTCCCTGATACATTCCAAGTTACTGTTTGAGAAGATCCACCTGTATAAGAAACCGCAGTATTTGGAGAACTAACTGTGAATGGACCTGCTGTAGCGTTAACCGTTACCACCATATCATCAAAATTAGTTTGCCCCACTTTAATTGGTGCTACTGAACTATATGGAACATTATCTCTTACTGTTAATCTAAAATTTAATGTTCTTGCTACAGAGCTTAATGCTTCCACATTAATGCCGTCGTTTCCTGTTCCAGCTGTTGTTGCTGAGTTTGCAATAACAGATTGTATGATTGGGAAATATCTTGTTGGTGAAGCTGTTGGATTCCAAGTTCTCCAGTTTGGCCCAGAAGCTTTGGTGATACTTGCTACACTACTGGCACCAGTTAGTGTTCCTCCATCATTATTTTGTTCCCAAGAATACGTTAAAGCATCACTAGTATTTGTGTCAGTTGCAGATCCAGTAAGTGTAAATGGAGTGCTTTTAGGAATAGTATAATCCAATCCTGCATTTGCAATAGGAGTTGCATTGCTTGAAGAAAGATAAGTAGTTACAGGACAAGTTTTTGTAGCTAAATTTGCTTGAATTTGAGCAATAGTTGCTTGATGATAAAAACTTATAGAGTGGGGAGCAACATCTTGAGATGTAATACCAGCATACCCCATAATTGTTACACCAGAACCTACTTCTTTGTTAACACCAGCTCCTTCATTGTTATTGGAAAAAGTATGGTTCCCGCCTAATTGATGTCCTATTTCGTGAACAACATAATCGATGTCAAAGTTATCCCCTTGAGGAATACCATCAGCAGGCGAAGTTATCCCAGAACCTTTGGCAGCATCACATACACAACCAATACAACCAGCATTTCCTCCTCCTCCAGAAGCACCAAACATATGACCAATGTCATAATTTGCAGCGCCAATAGTGTTTGTTAATGTAGTTTGTAGTGAAGCATTCCAGCTTGACAAAGTAGTTGAATATGGATCTGTTGAGGCATTATAGAAAATTACACTAGTAGTGGTTGAGATAAGATTTAAGTGTAAAGCTAAATCTTTTTCATAAACTCCATTACAACGAGTTAATGTAGCATTAAATGCAGCCAAAACTTTTGCTTGATCGGTAGAATTACCAGCTGTGCTTGCTCCAAAATAAGCAGCATACTCTCCATTACAAGATTGAGCTAATCTCATCACTTTTAATTGAGCTGTACTGGATCTGTTTGTACTTGGAAGTTGGTTTTTAACATTCAAATCTAATGCGTGATCATCAGTAGAGCACGTCCAAGGCAATTTACCTTTTTCTCTTTGTGACTTAAAAACGGCATAAACAGTATGGTCTTGAGAATATGGTTCGATAAATTCATTTTCTTTATCTGTTCTAAAAACCATAGTTTGGATTCCTTGAGGAGAAACACTTAATTTTATTGTAGCATATTTATCAGTAATTCCTTTTCCAGAATAGGCTCTAATTTCTGGAAATCGAGCTTGTAATTCAGCATCAAAATTTGATGCTTCTATCATTTCAAATTGCTCAAATTGCCCATTAGCATTAGGTAAGGTAATGATTGTTGTTTGGTTGCTTGATTTATTGCTTGTTGAAAACAATGAATTTCTTAATTGCGTCGTGTTCAAATCATATAGATCGAACTTCTTAGGGAACGAAAGTCTAGCTACACCTTTGTCAGTAACTGTAATTTTATTGGTAGTTGCATTGCGTGCAGACCAATATTTATCTGTTTGTGCTTGCACATATCCGCAAACAAGAATGAGTAAACCCAGAATAATCTTCTTCATAAAAATTTGGTTTTTTAGTTTTAATCTACGAATATATCAATATTTTTAGATTTTAGATGCAAAATATCTATAAAAAACGAATTATTTACAAAAATAAACATATTCTTACAATTAATAAATCGTCTTGAAACTAGTTGATCAAGAGTTAGAGAAAAGTGGTTTAATTTTTAAGATAAATGTGGTTCCTTGATTCAATTTCGATTCTACTTTAATTTCACAATTTATGCCTTTTGCCAAATCTCGAATGAGGTGCAAACCCAAACCAGTTTTGATGCCTATAACTTGAGTGTCATCATACAATGCTTTGAATTTTTCTTGGCTAGTTCCTGGACCATTATCGGTAATTGATAAAAATGTGGTGTCGTTTTCTTGCCAAGCTTTCCATTTTATGGTTGCGTCGGTGGTTTTTTCTAATGCTTTTATGGCGTTTCCTGTTAGATTTCTAATAATGGTTTTGAGGTAATTTTCGTCTGTTGTAAATTGAATATTCGATGGATTTTCGAAATGTATTTCCACTTTTTCCTCGCTATCAAAATGCTTTTTCGTATTTTCAAATAAACTAGAAATTAAAATAATTTTCGGCTGAGGTTTAAAGTTTTCCATCTGACCTTTGCTCCATAAAAGAATATCTTCCATAGAATTTAATAAATTCTCCGCGCCAGAAATGGTTTTGTTCTGCAATCGAGTTTTGCTTACTTCATCAAGAAGTTCCGGATTGTCTTTTTGTAAATGTAAAAAATGAATCAAATTTGAAACAGGACTCCGCAAATCGTGGTTTAATATGCTAAAAAAACGGGCTTTGGTCTTATTGGCTTGGTCTAATTTTGTATTTAGTAGTTGCAGTTTGTTGTTGTTTTTTTTACGATTTCTACTTTGGTAAAAAAGCAATCCTCCGATAATTGATAGTAATATTAATCCCAAAATTAAGAATCCTTTTTGTCTTTCTTTAGATTCTAAGGCTAGTTTGTTGATCTTGATTTCTTTGTTTTTAATTTTCAGAACAGCCTCTTTTTTTTCGTTTTCATATTTTGAAATAAAATCGAATAAATATTTTTGATTTTTTTCTCCTGAAATTTTTTCTTTATTAAAATAGTGTTTTTTCAGATATTCATTAGCTAATTGGTATTTTTTTTCTTTTTCAGCTATTTCGGCAAGTAACTTATAGGAAAGGGAAATATATGAAGGGTAGTTTTTTTGCTGAGCTATTTCTAGCCCAATAGTAATATTGGTTTTTGCTTTATCTATATCGTTTAATTCCAAATAAGCCCAACCTAAATTGATATACGAGGAGGAAATGTAAAAATCATCTCGAAATTTTTTTGCAATAGCAATAGTTGGGAAAATGTAGTTAAAGGCTTCCTTTGTTTTATTTTGTTTTAGCAATACAATTCCAATACTGTTTTTACAAATCATAAAACCTATTTCGGAATTTATTTTTTTGTTGAATTCTAACGATTTTTGATAGTTTTCTAGTGCTAATTTTAAGCGGTCTTGATATTCATAAACACCTCCAATATTTTGATAGTTGATGGCGATTCCTAAATTATTGTTTAATTTTTTTTCGATAGCCAATGATTTTGAAAAGGTAGTTAAGGCAAGCTCAAGTTGATTTAAAGTGAGGTACACATTTCCTAAACTATTTAGCGAAATAGCTTTGCTTCTCAATAAATCTTCCGTTAATGGATTTATTTTTTCAACTAGATTCAATGCTTCTTGATGGTTGTCAATAGCGGGTTTTATGGAATCTATTCTTCTGTAAACTACTCCAATCATATTGTAACTTACAATTTGAATGGGTATGTGTTTTATTTTTTTGGACAAATTCAATCCGTAGTTATGATACTGCAATGCTTTTTTATAATTGGATAAATCTCTGTAATTCACTCCAAGTTGATTCGCAACATAAGCTTCAATTGCATAAGCTTTCAATAGTTTGCTCTTGTTCAAAGCGTATTGTAGCTTGATAGTATCGTATTTGTCTGATTTGAAAAAGGAATCGATTGTGCTAAACTGTTTTTTATTTGAAAAAATAAAAGAATCATAACTTTTTTTAAAGTCTCCGTTTTGAGCATTTAATAACGTATTAAAAAGCAATATAAAGAAAAACTTTTTTATCATATCTCGTTTTAAATTACAACTAGAGAATTAAATTATCCTTGTAACTTCTGCCTAAAGGGATTAAAACATTGTTGTTGAGTTCGATTTCTAAACTTCCTATTTTTTTGATGTATTGTTTCTGAACAGCGAAACTTCTATGAATTCGAATAAACGATTGAAAATGAGATTCCTTCAATAAATTACCAATGCTGGACAACACGCAATGTCTTTTCTGATTGGTCACAATTAGCGTGTAATCTTTCAAAGCTTCGAGATAAAGTATGTCGTGAAGTTTGACTTTGGTTTGCTCGTGTCCTTCTTTAATATAAATAGTATCTCCACCAATACTTGACTCAAACAACTGTGCTTTGTGTTTTATTTCTAGAAACTCTTCAATGCGATTCATAGTTTGTGCAAACCGCTCAAATTTTATCGGTTTTATTATAAAATCTAAAGTTTCAAGCTCAAAACTTTCCACGGCGTGTTCTGGATGCGCTGTGATATAGATACAAACAGGAACTTCAAGTGTTTTTTTTCGAAGTTCTAAGCCATTCAACTCTGGCATATCAATATCTAAAAACAGAATATCTATTCGTTCTTTTTCAATGACAGGCAATGCTTTTTCTGCGGATTCAAATACCCCTACAATATTCAAATTAGGAAATCTTTTAACAAATGAGGTAACCATTAAACGATCTATTTCGTCATCGTCTACAATAATACAATTTGCTATTGCCATAGAATTTTATTCATATTCAACCAAATATAGAAAAAAAGAATCAAAACACAACATTCGTCTATTTAAAACGTCGTCTGTCTATTGGTGTTTCTTTAACTTAACAAGCACAGCTATATTTACATCAAATAATACAGAGTGTTTTTAATTAATTGTAATATATAAAGTTAAAAAGGGGAAAAACACCCTAACTAAATGGGTAAATTGACTTTGGTATATGCGATAAAATAATGAAAACTTTGTCTTATTAAAACAACAACAATAATTAAACATTAAAATTATGAAAACACTAAAATTAGAATTCTCGAAAAACGGTTTCATTAGAAAAGCCGTATTATTATGTGCTTTTGGAGTAGCAACAGTATTTACCATTTCTTGTAGTAAGGACGATCCGGCTCCAATACCTCCAGTAGTTTTGGCACCTTTACAAGATCCATTAGCGGGTTATTTAGCCGCTTCAGGATTTGATCAAAAATCAACCAATCAAGTTAATCTTACAGATTATGAATTTGGTTATTCTTTTATTCCATTAGTGAATGGAAAAATGACAGCCATTGTTGCTAAAATTCCTGATGTTCACGCTGGAATGCGGGTAACTGTTTGGGATAAAGTGGCTGGAACAGTACTGAGAACTGAAACCATAGATATCACAGCTGCTGGAGTAGAAGTGACTAAAGCGATTACACCTTTAGATTTAGTAAAAGACAAAGAATATTTTTTAACCTTTAACAGTAATGATTGGTACGACCATAGAAGAACAGATAACGCTAATGTTGTATATCCATTTATAGTGGGCGATCTTAAAATAACTTCTTATTCTTTTACGAGTGGATCAACCCAAACTATGCCAAATTCCCCGCAGTTAAGTTACTTCGCTGGTGATTGTACTTTTAAATTTCAAAAATAATAAAATATTGAACAAATACTAATTCGTATAGGCAACATACTTATAATAGACATTGTGAAATGTCATAAAGTAAAATTGTTTGATTTAGTTGTTAAGAAGGTTTGGCGAAAGTCAAGCCTTTTTTTATTTAAAATTTCACTACTTTTGAAGTTATGAATCTAGAATCTCAAATAGCCAAAATATCCAGTTTCCAGCATTTAGAATTGTTGGCCAATCAAATTGTGGAGGGTTTTATTTCTGGAATGCACAAAAGCCCCTTTCACGGATTTTCGGCAGAATTTGCCGAACATAAAATTTACAATCCTGGCGAGAGTACCAAACACATCGATTGGAAATTGTTTGCCAAAACCGATAGATTGTATACTAAAAAATACGAAGAAGAAACGAACTTGCGATGTCACTTAATAATCGACAATTCCAGCTCGATGCATTATCCTAAATTAAAAGAGAATCAGTTTTTTTATGAAAATAAAATTGGATTTTCAGTTTTAGCTTCTGCAGTTTTAATGAATTTACTCAAAAAACAACGCGATGCAGTAGGATTAAGTATTTTTTCGGATACCTACGAGTATTTCTCGCCCGAAAAAGGTTCTGATCGACACCATAGAATGTTACTCAACAAGTTGGAAAGCATTCTCGAAACGCCAAAACAAACTAAAAACACGGACACCATTACCTATTTGCATCAAATAGCCGAAAAAATGCACCGCAGATCAATGATCGTTTTGTTTACAGATATGTTTCAAAAAGGCGATGATGAAAGGCTGTTTAAAGCATTGCAACATTTAAAACACAATAAACATAAAGTTGTATTGTTTCACGTAGTAGACAAGAAAACAGAATTGAATTTAGAATACGACAACACACCACGGAAATTTATAGATTTGGAATCAGGAGAAGAAATTAACTTGTTTGCAGAAAACATAAAAACCGATTATGAGAAAGCAGTACAAAACTATTTTGACAAAGTAGCAAATACGTGTGCTTTGTATAAAATTAAGTATGTTCCAGTCTCAGTTGACGAATCTTTTGAAAAAATAATGTCAACCTATCTAGTTGAAAAACAAAAATTTGGATAAAATAAAAATCATTTTTTAATTTTTTTTTAAAAAACACTTGCAAAAGTTAAAAAACGTTGTATCTTTGCAACCGCAATTAAGAAGAGGTTTGGTAGTTCAGTTGGTTAGAATACGTGCCTGTCACGCACGGGGTCGCGGGTTCGAGTCCCGTCCAGACCGCTAAAATTGGGAAAGGTTTCTAGAAATAGAAACCTTTTTTGCCCAATAAAGGTTTTTAAAATTAGTTGTGTTGTTCGCTACGACTTTGTAACTCGTAGCACGGTTTAGTAGTTAGACCAGTGAAAAGCTTTTCATCGAAAGATGAATGGCTTTTTTGTTTTTAGTCAAATAAGCTTCCCGAGTTCTGCCAAACCACAACTACAAAAACACCCAAAAATATTATACAAACCACAAATTTCACAAACGATGAAGCCAAAAAACCTAAAAAGGATCCAGTAGCCGCTTTCAAAGCCCGTTTTTTATCTTGTTTGTCATAAATCAATTCTCCAACAAAAGCACCCAAAAATGCACCCACAACAAACCCAAACGGAATAGGAATAAAAAAACCTACAATAAGCCCAATATTGGTTCCCCAAACACCGTAGGAACTGCCACCAAATTTTTTGGTGCCTTTGGCAGGAATCACATAATCCAGAATAGTGATTACAATAGTAACCAAAAGTGTAATTCCCAAAACCCAGTAATTATTAGGTATTGCAGTCGTCAAATACAGCAATAATAAACCTATCCAGCTGATAGAAGGCCCTGGAAGCACCGGCATAAAACTACCAAAAACCCCAGCAATTACACAAATTAAACCAAGTAGCAATAAAATAGTGTCCATCAATTAGAAATTTAGTATTTTTGACCTTAAAAATAAGCATTTTTGAAATCACAAATGAAAAATAGTGTTCTATCCCTTATATTCGTCTTACTTTTTCAAAGCTGTCAATATTTTGAGAAAAATGTTCCTGCAAAAGAAACCTTGGTCAAAGAAGAATTAAATAAAATCAATTGGGATCAAGTCGATGAGTTTCCCAGCGCCACACAATGCGATAGTATAGTTGATAAAGAAGAAAGAAAAAACTGTTTTTTCAATTTCTTGACACAAACAATCCAGCAGAAATTGGCAATCGATTCCATTAAAAAGCTGTATCCAAAAACAGATAGTTTGAGTCTTAAAATCACTGTTTTACCAGATTCAAAGTTGGTTTTCGAATCGCAAGATACATTAAATGCAACAAAAATTGATAGTTTAATGCAACTTCATTTTAACGATTTTCCAACAGTCGAACCCGCCATAAAAAGAGGAATCAAAGTAAAATCGCAGTTTATTTTGCCAGTAGTTCTAAAGAATAAATAATTTTTTTAGAAGCCAATCCAGCTTTCCATTTCAAGTTTTTTCTAAAACCACTTTTTTTGTAAGCCACAAAAAGAGCTTCCTTTGGTCGCTTTTTTATGTCAACAAAAATAGTAGTTTTATTCAAAAAGCTTTCCATTTCAATCTGGGCTAGGAGCAGACATCATTCAACTTAAGGAAAAATTATAATACCTAACAGGTTTTTGAAACCTTTTAGGAAAACGATTCCTAACAGGTTTTTGAAACCTGTTAGGTGTAAACTGAACATTACCTTAACTTAATCGAATCGTTCTTAGGTTCATTGACTTCAATTTAACCTTACTTTTTAAATTGCCTTCCTTTCCATTCATATTTCCCAAAAACAGAATAAAAAACTACTAAAACAGAGAATAAAGGATAAACCAAACTACTCAAAAAAACAAAACGCAAGCGAACTTTAAAAAAGGCTGCGGTTTTATGAAGCACAACAAGATCTACAAAGAATTTTGTTGTAAAAAACGGTAATAAAACCCAATAATTCAATAAACCAACAACCCACAACCCACAACCAAAATTAAATTCATCAAAAAAACCGAAAGCGCCAGTTGCTTTGCATAAACACCATTATAATTGGCCGTTTTGCTCGCCCAACGAACCCGTTGATAAAATAAATCCCCCCAAGTTTTCATCGTTTGCGTTTCCACAACAGCGGTTTCCGATTTCAAAAAACAAACAGTTTCAGGATTATTTTCAATCGCTTTTTGCAACAAAAAAACATCATCACCACTGGCAATATTTGAGTTTCCTTCGAAACCCTTCAATTTATAAAAAAAAGATTTTTGATAACAAAAGTTGGCACCATTACACATAAATCCATTACCATTTCCAAAACTCCCAATAGTTGTACCTTGCAAACTCAATAAATCGAGTTGCTGAAAACAATCTAGAAAATTTTTATTAGTTTTATAAAAAACACCAGCAGCAATCATCTTCGGATTGTTTTCTTGAATAAAATTATCAAAAGTTTTTAGCCATTCAGGTTCCACTACACAATCTGCATCGGTGGTAATAATCCAATTGTATTTTGAAATGGCAATTGCCGTATTTATAGCATCTTTTTTTGGAGAATTGGAACTTCTGAAATTATCGATAAGAGAAATCTGAAATCTAAAATCTAAAATCTGAAATCTAAAATCTGACGCATCATCAACCAAAATTACTTCAAACAAATCCATCGGATAATCCAACATTGAAATCGAATGCAACAATTTAGGAAGGCTCTCGGCTTCATTCCGAAAAGGAACAATAATAGTAAATTTCGTTTTTGGAACAACATCTGAAATTTCGAAATTTTTGACTTTCGAAAAACCCAAAATCAGCCAAAGTATATTCATAAAATACACCAAGGCAATAATCCAAAATATAAAAATTAAGATTTCCATTTTGGTTTAAACTTAAGTACAAAATAACTTCCCATAATTACAGGAATGACAACATTCAAAAACCACATTAAGGTAGTAATAAAAATAACAATCCATTCGTTAACACCCAATAATGAGAAAAAATATACACCAACACTTCCTTTAACCGCAAAATCCAAAAACTGAAAACTCGGCAACGATGAAGCCAAGAAATATACACTCGTAATAGTTGCCATTAAAGTAAAATAGGGCAAATCAACATCAAAAGCCAAAAACAAAAAGTAATATTGATGTGAAAAAGTAATGTATCTCGCAATTCCCAACAAAATATTTTTGCGATGAATTGCTTTGGGAATCTCATTGATTTTTTTGATAAATTTCTCAATAGAATAACCCTTAATTTTTACTTTTTTGGAGAAAAAAGTAAAAACAAAAAACAAAGAAGCAAAACCCATTATCATTAAAACCCAAAACCTAAAACCTAAAATCAACAACCCAATTGTTCCAAAACCAACAGATAAAATCAACTGAATTCCGTTGCAAATCAAGTTTAAAAACACAATTTGTTTGGCTTGCGATTTTTCAAAATACAAAGCTTTTCCTGCATATTCTCCAATACCATTTGGAGTAAAAATTCCAGCCGTAAGTGCTGCCAAAACTTGCTTTGTAGCTTCTCCAATGGAAATTACTTTAAAAGAAGAAACTAGATTTTGCCATTTCAATATTTCCAAAAATCGATTCAGAAAACTTAAAAATAAAATAAAAAGTATGCCAACAACAGACTGATTTTTTTGAAACAAAACAATAAATTTTTGCCAATCTAATTTCTCGTTATCTGCCAATTGTTTGTATATAAAATAAAAAGCACCAACAACAATCAAAATTTTGATGGCAAGAACAAGGAATTGTTTAGTTTTGTGAGATATTGAAATCATTGTTGCAAAGTAAAGCAAAACGATTTGCGTATCCTAACAGGTTTGCAAAACCTGTTAGGTTTAAAACCTAAACATTCTAAGTTTAAAATAAAAAAATTGACAAACGAACGCATCATATTAGGGATTGATCCTGGCACAACCATTATGGGTTTTGGACTCATCAAAGTAGTGGGCAAAAAAATGGAGTTTATCCAGCTTAACGAATTGATATTGTCTAAATACGACAACCACTACCAGAAGTTAAAAGTTATTTTTGAACGAACTATTGAACTTATCGACACGCATAATCCTGACGAAATCGCCATAGAAGCACCTTTTTTTGGTAAAAACGTACAATCAATGCTGAAATTAGGGCGAGCTCAAGGAGTGGCAATGGCGGCGGGACTTTCTAGAGATATTCCCATAACCGAATATGAACCCAAAAAAATTAAAATGGCCATTACTGGAAACGGAAATGCCAGTAAAGAACAAGTAGCCAAAATGCTACAACAATTATTAAACCTTAAAGAATTACCAAAAAATCTAGATTCCACCGATGGTTTGGCGGCAGCGGTTTGTCATTTTTTTAATTCTGGCAAAGTGGTTGGCACAACGAGCTATTCTGGTTGGGATGCATTTGTGAAAGAAAATGAAGGGAAAATTAGAAAATGAGATAATTATAAAATGAATTCAATTATAAAGTAATCATTATCTCATTATCAAATTTCCGAATTATCTAAATTAATTATGTCAGGAATTTACATACACATACCATTCTGCAAGCAAGCGTGTCATTATTGCGACTTTCATTTTTCGACATCATTGAAAAAGAAAGACGAAATGGTTTTGGCTATTGCCAAAGAAATGGAAATGCGTAAAAAGGAGTTTGAAAATGAAGTTATAGAAACTATTTATTTTGGTGGTGGAACGCCTTCGGTATTGCAAATTTCTGATATTATATTTTTGATAGATACCGTTTACAACAACTATAAAGTTGCCGAACATACTGAAATTACATTAGAAGCCAATCCTGATGATTTATCAGAAGATCAAATTATCAAATTATCAAATAATCGAATTAATCGGCTTTCTATTGGTGTTCAATCGTTTTTTGAAGAAGATTTACTGCTGATGAATCGTGCTCATAATTCGGCAGAAGCCAAAAATTGTTTGGAAATTGCCACCCAATATTTCGATAACATTTCTATCGATTTAATATATGGAATTCCGGGAATGAGCAATGATAAATGGAAACAAAACATCGAAACGGCTTTGCGTTTTGGTATCCACCACATTTCGAGTTATGCCTTGACTGTCGAGCCAAAAACAGCTTTAAAAAAACTCATAGAAACTGGAAAAATTGCTCAGCCAAAAGACGAAGTGGCTTCGGCACATTTTGAAATTTTGGTTGAAACTTTGGAACAAAACGGTTTTATTCATTATGAATTGTCCAATTTTGGAAAAGAAAATTATTTTTCCAGAAACAATTCGGCGTATTGGTTGGGTAAAAAATACATAGGAATTGGGCCTTCCGCACACAGTTATGATGGCAACAATAGAAGTTGGAATGTTTCCAATAATGCCATATATTTAAAAACGATACAAGAAAACAAATTACCATCTGAAAAAGAAATACTTACCAAAACAGACAATTATAATGAATATATAATGACAGGTTTACGAACCATTTGGGGCATTTCATTATCTAAAATTGAAACTGATTTTGGTATAGAATATTTAGAATATTTGCAAAATCAAACTCAAAAATTCTTAAAAGACGAATTACTTTTTATTGAAAATAATATTTTAAAACCTACTAAAAAAGGAAAATTTTTATGCGATGGAATTGCATCAGACTTATTTATCCTGAATTAATTTCAGGATCTTTAGAAAATTTAATTGATATGATTAAAGGCTATATATACATTTTGACAAATAAGAATTTTACAGTTTTGTACGTTGGTGCTACAAAAAATTTAAAAATCAGAGTTCAACAGCATATTAATGGCACAGGAGCTGTTTTTACTAAAAAATATAACACTACTGTTTTGATTTATTTTGAAGAGTTCGATGATTATAAAGAAGCATTTATTAAAGAAAAAAAATTAAAGAACTGGCATAAAACTTGGAAGTGGAATTTAGCAAAAGTGTCAAATCCTGAATTAAAAGATTTATATTTGGAATTATAAACAACATATCTCTCATAAAAAAGAGATACTGAAACGAGTTCAGTATAAATGATAGCAACAATCAATAATTTCCAAGTAGATTTATCAAAACCCATTGATATTTCCATTCCATTGTCAAATACCGATGAAAACCCGATTGCTTGGTACATTGAAAAACCAGAAATAAAACCTGTAAAAGTCGGTGATTGGGTTGGAAAAGTTTCAGAAGGAAGTTCTACCAATTTCAACAATATATTCTTCAATCCGCACGGACACGGCACACACACCGAATGTTTGGGACATATTACAAGAGAGTTTTACAGCATTAATCAGTGTTTGAAACAGTTTTTTTTTACAGCAGAATTGATTTCGGTGGAGCCAAAAAGCATTGGTGATGATTTGATTATTACAAAAGAAAGTATTCCAATTGCGCTTGATGTCACAAAACCTGAAGCAATTATTATTAGAACATTACCTAATCTAGAAGACAAAAAAAGCAAAAAATATTCGCATACCAATCCGCCCTATCTTTCTGAAGAAGCTGCAACTTTCATCCGTGAATGTGGAATAAAGCATTTATTAATCGATTTGCCAAGTGTAGATAGAGAAAGTGATGAAGGAAAATTATTAGCTCACAAAGCATTTTGGAATGTGAAAGACATCAATAATTTGAATGCCGACGCTAGATTGGATTGCACCATTACTGAAATGATTTTTGTTGCTGATGAAATTTCCGATGGTAGTTATTTTCTAAATTTGCAAATTGCTTCGTTTGAAAATGATGCCAGTCCGAGTAAACCTGTTTTGTATAAAATTTCCTAACAGGTTTTCAAAACCTGTTAGGTTTAATTTGATTAAAAATGAATCTAGAAACTTATTATCAATATTGCCTTTCCAAAAAAGGAGTAACAGAACATTTCCCTTTCGATGAAGATACTTTGGTGTTTAAAGTGGGTGGAAAAATGTTTGCTTTATCGTCATTAAGTCAATGGGAAAGAGGTCAGCCATCAGTAAACTTAAAATGCAATCCAGATAAAGCGGAAGAATTACGAGCGGAATACAATGACATTCAACCAGGTTATCATATGAGTAAAATACATTGGAATACTATAAATGTGAACCAAGAAGTTTCGGATAAAATGATAAAAGAACTCATAAATCATTCCTACGAATTGATTTTTAAAAGTTTAACCAAAAAAATTCAAACCGAAATTAACGAATTAGAAAATTAGATGTTACTTTTGTTTTGTAAAATTAAAAGCTTAGCAATTTAAAATAAGATGAAAGAACAATTCAAAAAATTTTTAAACGAAGACCAAGATCCAAAAGCAATTGAAAAAATCACTAATAAATTGCAGGATTTATTGATGAAAAACGAAGAAATAGGGTACATTGGCGTTCAAAAAAAACCAGCAATCAATGTTTTTCCAGACAGTATCGTCTTGACCAACAAGCGAATTATTATGTGTAAACCCAAAAATTTTGGATTGTCTATGGATATTGTCGATTACGATTGGGACGATATCGCGGGAACTTTCGTGAAAGAAAATATATTGGGTTCCGAGTTTTCATTTTCAACCAAAACAGAATTGGTTATTAATATTGATTATATTCCGAAAACCCAAGCGCGTAAATTGCATACTTATGCGAAAGAACAATTGGATTTCATCAAAAATCCAGTTGCATCAAATCCAGCTGTTGAGTCTCAAATTCTTAATCAAGAATCAGTATCATTTTTAGCATCTGATCCAGTCGAAAACCAGGTTTCAGAAGAAGTTTCAGAGGAAGAACCAATTTCATTTTTAGTTCCTAATCCAATTGAAAACGAGATTGTAGAAGAAGTTGAAACAGAAGAGGTTTTTAGTTTTTCTGAAATTGTTCCAGCCAATCCAGTTCATTATGAACCCATTCAAGAAGCGGTGAGTCCAACACAAAACGGAGAAAAAAAATTAAATGAAATGAGCAGCGACGAGCTTTTTGCTAAACTTCAAAATTACAAAAGACTTTTGGATAACGGTTTGATTATGCAAGGAGAATATGACAGTTATAAAAAAGAAATTTTGGCTCATATGTAATGACTTTAATTATTTACCATATAGCAAAACACAAAAATCCGATAATTTTTACTTATCGGATTTTTTGTTAATTTATCTTTTACAATTCTTCTAAAAGCATTTTTACTTGCTCATAATCTTCATAATCATTAGGAATTTGAAGTAAAATAGATTTGCAAGAAGTGTAATCTTTCTGTTTTAGTTTTGACAATGCCAAATACCAAGTTGCGGTGTTTTTATAAACAGAATTTCCTTTTATAATTTCGTTCAAAACAAATTCAGATTTTGCATATTGGTTGTCTTCAAGAAGTGAAATGGCATAAAAATAATGTACTTCTGGTCTTGGATATTCTTTGATGACTACTTCAAAATATTTGATAGCCTCTTTATAATTTTTTGTATTGAAAGCATCTTGAGCTAGTTTTAATGATTTTACAACATCACCACGTTCTACAAAATTTGCATTTTCGTGTTGATCAAAATCTTCATATCCTGGTGTGTTGTTCAGAAAAAGTTGTAGTCCAAAAAATAACACAAACACAGCTGCCACAGCATAAATAAAAGTCTTCAATTGAATCACTTTCGATTTTTTAGGTTTTTCTTCAATGGAAGAATTCGTAGCAATAGATTTTAAATTTTCTTGAAAAGCAGTTCTGTCTGATGAAAATTTATGAGAAACAAAAGCAGTAGTTTCTTTGTAATCATTAAAGTTTTTAGAAAATGAAACATCATTTTTGAGCTTTGTTTCAAAAGTATTTTTTTCTTCGGTAGACATTTCGTTATTCAGATAACTTTCAAATGCTATGTATAATTCGTCTTGCATCACGTTAGTTTTTTAATGATTTGTATTGGCTAGATTCTTGAATCATTCGGGTTAATTCGCCAGTACAAAGCGATTTTTTCTTTCTCGCATAAGCATAGGTTACGTTTAACTTTTCGGCTACTTCTTCCATAGTTTTTGTCGTAAAACTGGTTTTTAGTATTTCTTGGCATTTTTCACCTAATTTTTGAAACATCAATTCAAATAGTTGATTTTTTGTTTCAAAAGCTTCGGTTTCATTTGCCATTTCTACTGTCGATTCATCTTTATATACATTATCATCCTTTATTGTTACCTCTTTAGTGGAAGGTTTTTTTAACTCGTTGAGCCAACGCCTTTTGCATAACAAAAAAAAGTAAGCATCAAATGGGCAAGAGAGTTGTAGTGCTTTGGTTTTAGCTTGGTCATAAATAGTCATCAAAACTTCCTGAACCACATCTTGAGCACGATCGTGATCCCCCGAATTGGTTTTGATATAGTACATCACTTTGGGAACAAACTTCTTATATATAGATTGAATTACTGCCGAATTGTTATTGGCTAGTCCATCAATATACAATTGGTCTTCGTGAACGGAATTGTTGGCCATAAAAAACTTTTTATCGAAAATAATAAAAATAAAGGTAACAAATTAATAATGTAGTTGATATGATGGTATAAACGATTAATAACACATTAAAAACTAGAAATTATGAAAAATTTTAAAACATTAGGAATTATAGCATTATTAACATTGGCTATATCAAGTTGTACCAATCCAAACGGAACGGTTACATTTCCATTGCCTCCTTGTACCACGGTAAACACCACTTTTGATCAATTGTATAATAATGTGGTTGCTTTGCCAGGATACGTAAACGATGTGACTTACGACACCGAAATTCACGAGTACACTTTTCAACTTTCGGCAAATAAAACAATTTGTAGTGTTGGGTATCAAAGTCAACCAGCAATTGCCAATACACCTTATTTAATAGAAATTGTTGATGCTACAAACACGCCAATTTATTCTGGAAATCACGTTTTTTCATCAGCAAACACCAGTTATGTTAGTATTACACCAACGGCAATAATTGCCAACCAATCCTATAAAATGAGAAGAACAATACTAGTTGCAAATGCTGGTAATCTTTCTTCGAATGTGATTGGTAGATTAGTAAGACAAAATGGAGCCTTGGTTAGTTTTCCACAAAATTTTGGAATTATGACCATTACTTCAGCCAATTTTTATCAAAATGGCGGACCACTTTTAAATATGGGTATTCCATACATTGACATCGCCTTTTTTTAGAAAAAAATATATAAGGTAACAATATCAAACCTTAATTGATATAACTATATAAACAATAAAGTATTAAAAAATTAAAAACTAGAAATTATGAAAGCAAATTTTAAATCAATCGCAATTTTATTCTTCGGAATAACCACATTAGTAAGTTGTAGTAAAGACGACGAAGCTCCAGCGAAAAATTATATTCCATCTGCAGCTTCTTTTATGGCAATAAAAGAACAAGGTGTAAGATCTCAAACTCAAAATTTTTCTGCCACTGCGGGATCAGGATTAATTACTTTAACATCCTCTCACGGAGTTCAAATCTCTTTCAATGGTAATAATTTAACTAAAAATGGAAATCCAGTAACAGGGGCAATAGATGTTAAATTTATTGAAATTTTTGACAAAGGAACGATGCTAGCCACCAACAAATCCACAATGGGTAGAATGTTTGACGGCAACCAAAGTGTTTTAATATCAGGAGGCGAGTTTTATCTCGAAGCATCGCAAGGCGGAGTTCAATTAGTTTCTACAGGATCTATTCAATTGGAAGTTCCATCTTCATTAACTGATGGAATAGATTCCGAAATGACTTTTTGGCAAGGTAATGTTGCCGATCCAGAAAATATTGTTTGGGAAAAACCACGTGGGCCACAAGAAGGAGCCGTTGGTTTTAATACAGCAGGCAACAACTATAATATGCTTTTTGGAAATTTTGGATGGACAAACATAGACCGTTTTTACAGTGATCCAAGACCAAAAACACAAATTTTAGCCACTGTTCCTTTAGGATACAATGATACAAATAGTGCAGTGTATTTATCTGTTGATGGCGAAGGACAAAGCCAATTAGCAAAATTTGACACCTACAATCCTACAACATTGCAATTTAGTGAACATTATGGACAAATTCCTATAGGATTAGAATGTCACATCATCTTTGCAACGGAAGACAATGGATTGTGGAGATATGGAATAAAAGGTGTTACCACTGTTGCAAATGCTGTTTATTCCTTCACACTTGCAGAAACCGTTGTTGGAACAGAAGCACAAATGGTTGCAGCTATAAATGCAATTCAATAAGATAAGGTTTGTTTGGTTTTTTTTGAAAAGTGATGATTAATACGAATCATCACTTTTTTTTTAAAATAAATTCAAAAATAGGGTAACAATATCCAAACCAAATTGATATAACTATATAAACAATAAATTATTAAAAAATTAAAAACTAGAAATTATGAAAACAAATTTTAAATCAATCGCAATTTTATTCTTCGGAATAACAACATTAGTTAGCTGTAATAAAGATGATGCTCCAGCAACTCCAAATGCAATTTTCAGACCAAGTACAGGTGAATGGTATGCTTTAAGAAACGAATCTCTTCAAAATCAGTTGCAAGAATTCACAATGAACGCACAAGATGGATTAGCTGTTTTTATTTCAGACAGAGGAGTTACCATCTCCATAGATGGGAGTTGTTTGACCAAAAACGGAAACCCAGTAACAGGTCAAGTAGATATAGATTTTGTTGAGCTTTTTGATAAAGGACATATGCTGACTACTAACAAACCTACAATGGGAATAATGCCTGACGGAAACAAAAACTTACTACTTTCTGGTGGAGAATTTTTTATCGAAGCAACACAAGGTGGTGTTAAACTTGCAACAACCTGTAATATTAATCTAGTAGTTCCAACAAATTTAACAGATAGCGCAAACACTTCTGGAATGCTTTTATGGGTAGGAGATGATACTGATGCTGATAATCTAGCTTGGAAAAGAGCTGATAATCCTGTTGGAGGTCAAGGTGGAGTAGATGCTGGTGGCGGAAACTATTATGTATCCTTCGGAAATTTTGGATGGACAAATGTCGATAAATTTTACAGTGATCCACGCCCAAAAACAACTATTTTAGTTGATGTTCCAGCGGGTTATGACAATACAAATAGTGCAGTTTACCTATCTTATGACGGTGAAGGATTAAATCAATTGGCCAAAATGGATACCTATACACCAGCTGGATTATTCAGCGAACATTACGGTCAAATTCCAGTAGGTCTTGCTTGTCACATCATTTTTGCTACCGAAGACAATGGGCAATGGAGATATGCAATCAAAGGGGTAACTACAACTGCCAATGCAATTTATACCTTTGTTGATGCCGAAACAGTATTGGGAACAGAAGCGCAATTGATAGCTGCCATCAATGCAATTCAATAATAAAACTTAATTTGTTTGGTTAATTTTGAGAAAGTGACGATTTATTCGTCACTTTTTCTTAATTTTAACATTTGTTCCCCATTTGTCGTGTTGATTTTTTGAAGCTATTTCCCGCTATCCGTTACAATCTTTTCTTTTTTAAAGAAAAAAAAGAAAAGGATTTCCACTACTATCGGGGCTAAAACATACGTTATGAAACTAACATTATCTAGCATCTTTATTCTTTTACTAATATGTCATTCTGAGCTTGTCGAAGGACAAATCAAAGTCAAAGATACCACCACTCGTCGAGCCACAATTGCTTATGACAAAAAAGGGAATCAAGTTTCGCTCAGACCCGAAACACCACCTTTGGTTCAAATTGCGGGAGCTCCAAAACCATTTTACACCCATTTTTGGGAAATGGGTGATGGGCATTACAGCAAAGAAGTTACGCCAAAGCACATCTACAAGAAGAAAGGAAATTACAAAGTCAACTTGCAAGTAACCAATAATTATGATAACGGAAAAGCACCAGCCACACGACCAAAAACTGTTGCCATCAACGAAATCGAAGACAATAATTATGCAGAAATAGCGTCAATTGGTGATACTATAAATTACAAAATATTCAACAATCGAGATCCAATTCCTGATGAAGAAATGGTAGTAGTAGTTAGCTATCAAAACCTATTGGATTATGTGGCTTCTGGCAAATTGTATCTTTTTTACAACGACAAAGAATTTAAAAATAAAAATTTTGAATTAATTGATTTTCGAACCCATAACGAAGAAAAAGAAATTAAAGAACTTGGGATTGCAGCAATAAACGACATCAATAATTCAAACCTGTATGTTGCTTCTGAGGAAAATATATCGGGACAAAAATCGTTTGTTAATAATAAAGAAACCGATTTAGACCAAGAAATTCTCCTTAACAAAACGCTATTCCATAATATGAATCTTTTAGAGTTTGAAAATCTCAATCCAAAAGAAACAAGAAACCTCTTTTTTACATTCAAAACCACACCCGAAATGATTAAAGATACCAGCGCAACGGTTAAAATGCGCGGGGTTTTTGTGCCTGATAGAAATTATAAAAACTACAAAAAGAAAACGCTGGAAATGGAAATTGTAACCTCACACGATCCAAACAAAATGTCTTCCAACGGCAGTTTTATGAATTATAGATTGGTACGATTCAAAACATTAAAATTCAAAACCAAATTCCAAAACAACGGTGAAGGACCAGCCAGAATGATTCGTCTTGAAACCGATATTCCCGATATGCTCGACAAAAAAACCTTTAAGGTAGTCGATATGTATCCAAAATGTCCCATTTGTCCAAAAGATGAGTTGGTTACTTATAGTTGTTTGGACACCATCATCAAAAAAGAACAAATACATTTCACTTTTAAAAATATTTATTTACCAGGAAGTGCTCAAAAAAATGTAACCGAAAAAGACAGTACAAAAGGTTTTGTAAAATACACGATGAAGTTTTCAAAAGATTTTCATAAAACCAAAACCAAAAGTAGAACTTCGATATTTTTTGATAAAAATGAACCCATAATCACCAATTATGCCACGACAAGATTCTTGCCAGGATTGTCTTATGGCGTTAAAACAGGGTATAACTATTTTCCAAAACTAGAAAATTCAAAAGCATATTTTTTAGGATTTACACTATCGCCATACAAATCCTACCGTTGGTACTGGCAAATAGAATTGGTTAATCAAGTGTTGCAATACAATCCTAAAACAACTGTCAAAGAAGAGTTATTACAAGGAACAGTAGGTGTTAGGCAACTTTTAAGAACCACAACAACATTTGAAAACAAAACAATTAATCTAGAAGTTCCAGTCTTGATGCGGTTTAATATAAATAATTATATTGGAGTAGGTGCTGGTTTGCAAGCCAATATTAATGCTTCTGAAAAAGTGGAATCAAGAATCAAAGAGGATCTTTATGAAGGACAAGCACCTACATTTATATTAAAAACAAAAACATCCAGTTCAGAAAACAAAGAATCATTCAACGGACTAAAAACAGGTTTACTATTCGATTTTACAGCAGGTTTTGCTAGAATTGGACCTAGTTTAGGTGCTAGATATGTCGTTAATTTTAAAGAAAATTATAGCTATTGGCAGTTTTATGGCATTTGGAAATTTTAAATTTTGAAAAATATTTTTAATATTCTCTTTTTTATCTGTCTAAATTGTTTTGGACAAAACAGCAATGTTTTAGAAAATAAAATTTACGAGTCCATTGATCAATTGGTTACTAATCCTTCCAAAGAAAATTTACAAATTTCAACTAATTCGGAAAAAATTTTTTCAAAAAGCGCAATCTCAAAACCTGAATTATTAGCATTGACTATTCTTGAATGCAATAAAGCTTTCTACGAAAATCAGTTTGGAAAAACCAATTATGCCATTTCTAGTTATGAAAAAGCGTGGCAAATTTTTCAAAAAAACAAACTCAAAAATTACGACATTATTGAATATTGCTTGAAACCTTTGGGTAATTTATATACTATAATTGGCGATTATGATAATGCGGAAAACACCATAAAACAATATTATTTTATAGCCAATAATAGCAATAATCAGGAACATAAAATTGCTTCAATATTAAATTTATCAAATGTATATCAAAGTTCTGGGCGTATAGAAAATGCCATTGATTTGTTAAATAACACTATCAACAATGAAGTTTTATCGACACTGCAAAAAGGAGTTTTGCTTAACAATTTGGGTTCGAATTATATGTTAAATAATAATTTTGAATTAGCAAAAAGCACATTGGAATTATCTGTTTCAGAATTAAAAAAGCAAAAAAATCAATCGCAATTGTTGTCTAATTCTTATAGAAATTTAGCCACTATTTATGCAAAAGGGAATGATTTAGTAAAGGCAAAAAAATATTTTAATGAAGCAAAAAAAATATTTTTTACTTCCAAAAACGAACCTAGAAAAATTGCAAAGTTGCATTATGAAGAAGCTTTATTGTATTTTCAAGAAAAAAATTTGAAAGCAACCACAATAGCAATTACAAGTGTTTTTAAAGTTTTGGTTCCTAATTTTAATGCCAATAAAAATATTCTTCCAGAACAAAAAACAATCTATGCCGAAACCGTTTTAACGGATGCTTTAGATTTACAAGCAGCAGTTTTTTACGAGCAAAAAAATTATAAAAAAACAGTCGAAGCCTACAAATTATCATTTTATATTGACGATTTATTTCAATCACTTTTGGTTTACGAAAATTCTAAAATCATCAATCAAGTAAGCAGTCGCAATCGAACAGAAAAGTGTCTTTCTGTTCTCGTTTTTTTGTATAAAAAAGAAAAAAATAGTAATTATATTACAGACGCTTTTTTATTATCAGAAAAATCGAAAGCATCAGTTTTGCAAAGTTATATTTCTAAAAGTAAAAACACTTCTCAAAAAGAAAAAGCACTTATCGAAAAAGTGCATATTCATTACAGCGAAATTATCAAAGAACAACAGAAAGGGAATTTGGCGGATATCTCCAAAATCAATAAAATCATTGAGGAACAAAATAATTTGATGCTCCATTTGAAATCAATGAGACCTTTGATTTCGAATAATAAAAAGCAAGATATTGATTTAGAAAGTTTGTTTAAGAAACTTAAAAATGACAATGCAACGATGGTTTCGTATTTTTCAGGATTCGAAAATTTATATGCTTTTACGATACAAAACAGCAAAATAATGATGGAGAAATTCATTGTTATGGATAATAAAATCAATGTATTTTTGAATTACTTTTCTACAAGCGAAAAAATAACCAATGATATTTCTGGATATGCAAAAACAAGTTTTGAGTTGTATTCTAATTTAAAATTATCACGAATTAAGAATCAAAAAAATCTTATTGTCATTCCCGATGGAAAATTAAATTTCATTCCATTCGAAGCTTTAATTACTAAAAAATCAACTACAACAAATTTTGCTAAAATGCATTATTTGCTTAACGATTTTACTATAGCTTATAATAATTCCGTTTCGTTTTATTTGAATGGAGGAATCCATAAAAAAACTAAAAATACAGTTTTAGGAATGTTTCCAGTTTTTGAAAATACCGATTCAGCATTGACTTTTTCCAAAGATGAATTGAATGCCATAAAAAAGAATTTTGAAGGTAATTATTTTGAAAACGACAAGGCAACTTTTAGCAATTTCAAGCAAAATGCAAGTCAATATTCGATTTTACATTTATCAACTCACGCTTCTTCTGGTGATATTTATGATTCTGCAAGTATTAAATTTTTTGATCAAGATATATTGTATTCTGAATTATATAACATAAATATCAATCCAAATTTGGTGGTTTTGAGTGCTTGTGAAACTGGTTTAGGAAAATTATTTAAAGGTGAAGGAGCAATGAGTGTAGCTAGAGGTTTTCAGTTTGCTGGAGCACAAAATTTATTGTTTTCACTTTGGAAAGTAAACGATTTTACTACTTCCAAATTAATGGAAAATTTTTATAATAACATTCATAAAAACGAACCGTATTTTGAATCAATTGCCAATGCAAAACATCAGTTTTTGAATGATAAAACTATCTCTAATGTTAAAAAATCACCCTATTATTGGGCGCCTTTTGTGTATTACGGAAGTTTGGAAAACAACAATGAAAGCAAACTTAGGCTTTGGGCTTTGGGCTTGCTTTCATTAGTAGGAATTGCTTTTTTATTTTGGAAAAAGTATAAAAAATCTAAGACTCCATAACACCTTTTTGCTTTTCTACATAATAGTCAGATTGCAATTTTAGTAAATCAATGGCGCCTTTTTTCTTGTACTCATACAAATCTTTTTCTTCTCTAATGTCAGCATAAATTTTATCGTATATTGAAGCATCAGTTTGTTTTTGAAGATTTCGTTGGTAATTGTTTTGTTCTATGTGTGTTTTTAAAGCCGTTTCGTTGTCTTCCAATTTAAAATCGTATTCGCCTTTTGGCGATAGTAATTTGGCGATAATTGGAGAAGTTTCAATTGCAAGAAACAGCAACATTATAAAGAATGATGGCAACCAAGGCAATTTTTCCAATGCATTAATTCTAGCCATTAATCCGTCGAAACTATCAATAATGGGTTGTGTTTCGGTCACTTTTTTGTCCAAATCAGCCTGTAAAGTTTTGGATTTTTTCTCTAAAACTGCTATTTTCGATAAATTGTTTTTTTGTAGTGTATCAAATGCTTTTAAGGAAGCATCGTGTTTTTCTCTTTTTTCTTTATAAACAGGTCCTTTGCCCAATTTTTTGGTCCCTGAAGTTCCTTCTGCTTCTGTGATGTAAGTTGAGTATAATGTGTTTACTTCTTTTTCTTTTTTAGAAACATCCGATTTTAGGCTGTCGATTTCGGCTTTGTTTTTGTCTAAATCGGTTTTAAAATAGTTGGCTACTTGTTTTTTATTGGCCAAAGCCAAATCGTTTTTTTCTTTGAGTAAAACTGTATTGATTTCTTTCTCGAAAATTTTAATTTCCAATGGTTTAGAAATCACGATGGCTATAATCATAGCTAAAATAATACGTGGAGTAGCTTGTAGAAATTCGCTCCAAATTTTGTCTCGTTTTCTAATAGTGGAAACAATAAATCGGTCGAGATTAAATATTAACAATCCCCAAATGAAACCAAAAAAAGAGGCATAATAAATGTTGTCAAAAACAGTGAAAAGCGCATAACTAGCGGCAATAAAAGCCATTACTGCAGTGAAGAAAACTGTGGCGCCAATACCTGCATATTTGGTTTGTTCGCCTTCGGAGCAACCTTCAAGAAGGTTTTTGTCTGCACCTGAGCACAGAATAAAGAAATGTTTTAACATTGTGATTTGATTTTGATGATTGATAACAAATTTAACGCCAAATTTTTAAATTATTTGTAAAACGTTGATTTATTTTAGATTGGCTAAGTAAAAAAATGCCCTACTACGCAAAACTGCGTTAGGGATTGAGCAATTGTTTGAGCTCTTTTTTATTTTGTCATCCCGAGCTCAGTCTAGGGACAAAATAAAAAAAGCGAGTGCGAAAGCCCGACCTTGTTGCTATGTAATGTAACCTATTTACTGAAATTTTCCGCAACAAGGAACGCCCAAAAAATAATTTGTCTATTTGCTACAACTGAAAACAAAAGCAGGAGGAAGGTTTAGGAATGTAAAATCAATTTTTACTTTTTTATAAATCGATTTTAATTTTGATAATGCATTAAGCGAATATTGAAACTGAATAAATTTTCCTTTTTCTGATAAAGATTCGAAAGATTTTTTTAGAATAATGTCAACAATTTCATCTGGAATCATTGCAAATGGCAACGATGAAATGATGTAATCTGCTTTTTTACATTGATTTATATCTAAATAATGTTCTATTTTTTCGGCACTGTCGTTGATTACGACTAGTCTTGTGTCGTTAATTTTTTGTAATTCCTCATAAAAAACGGGATTGATTTCAAAGACTAATAGTTTAGCATCAACATTCATTTGTTCCAACAACTTATGTGTAAAAACGCCTGTTCCTGGTCCAAATTCGACGATGCAATTGGCATTTTTGAAATGAATAGGCTTGAGCATTTTTTCAGCTAGAAAAGAGGAACTTGGAGACAATGCTCCAATGGTTCCTCCAGATTTGAATACTTCGGATAAGAATTTTGTTTTACTCAAAATATTTTGGGATTATTTGCTTAATTCTACAAAATATTTGTAAAATAACGGAATGGTTTCAATGCCTTTCAAGTAATTGAATATTCCAAAATGTTCATTTGGTGAGTGAATCGCATCGGAATCCAAACCAAATCCCATTAGAATTGTTTTACTTTTCAGTTCTTTTTCAAACAAAGCTACAATAGGAATACTTCCTCCTGAACGTACAGGAATTGCTGGCACTCCGAAAGTTTCTGTATACGCTTTGTTGGCTGCTTTGTAGCCAATGCTGTCGGTTGGTGTTACATAACCTTGTCCGCCGTGATGCGGTTTTACTTTTACTTTTACGCCAGATGGTGCAATGCTTTCAAAATGTTTTTTGAATAATTCTGTAATGGTTTCCCAATCTTGATTTGGTACCAATCGCATCGATATTTTTGCAAAAGCTTGACTAGCAATTACGGTTTTTGCACCTTCGCCAGTATATCCTCCCCAGATTCCATTGACATCTAAAGTTGGTCTGATGGAGTTTCTTTCGTTAGTCACATAGCCGCTTTCGCCATAAATATCATTAAGATCCAATGCTTTTTTGTAATTATCAAGGTTGAAAGGTGCTTTTGCCATTTCGGCTCTTTCTTCAGTTGATAATTCTTCTACATTATCATAAAAACCAGGAATTGTAATGTGGTTGTTTTCATCGTGAAGGGAAGCAATCATTTTGGCTAATACATTAATTGGATTCGCCACTGCGCCACCATACAAACCAGAATGCAAGTCACGATTGGCTCCTGTAACTTCTACTTCAACATAGCTCAAACCACGCAATCCTGTTGTGATGCATGGTTGCTGGTTGGAAATCATTCCAGTATCTGAAATCAAAATGACATCGCAAGATAATTTTTCTTGGTTGCGTTCTACAAACCACGAAAGACTTTTGGAACCCACTTCTTCTTCGCCTTCAATCATGAATTTGACGTTGCAAGGTAAGTTGTTGTTGGCAATCATATATTCAAATGCCTTGACGTGCATATACATTTGTCCTTTGTCATCGCAGGAACCACGAGCGAAAATAGCGCCTTCAGGATGAATTTCGGTTTTTTTGATGACAGGTTCAAAAGGAGGCGATGTCCATAAATCTAAAGGATCTGGAGGTTGTACATCATAATGTCCGTAAACGAGAATCGTTGGTAAATTTTTATCAATAATATGTTCTCCATAAACGATAGGATAACCAGGTGTTTCGCAAATTTCAACGATTTTGCAGCCTGCCTTTTCGAGACTGACTTTAACAGCTTCTGAAGTGTTGATAACATCTTGTGAATATGCAGCATCAGCACTTACGGAAGGAATTTTTAAAAGTTCAATTAATTCGTTTATGAAGCGGTCTTTATGTTCTTGTACGTATGATTTTATGTTGTCCATTATAATTTGATTTTAATAGCGTCAAATATACAAATTGAAATAGGAATTTATTAGTTTCTAAATCCTGTTTTTAACTAAAAAATTTATTTTTTTACTATTTTAAATTTGTGTTTTGGAATTTAAAATAAATGAGTATATTTGCACTCACAATTTTGCGGATATGGTGAAATTGGTAGACATGCCAGACTTAGGATCTGGTGCCGCAAGGCGTGTAGGTTCGAGTCCTATTATCCGCACAAAAAGTCCGAAATTTTTTATTTCGGACTTTTTTATTTTAAATCATCTGTTGTAATATTAAGGTTTAATAGTCAAAAATAGTTGGTAAAATCTCTGTGAGATATAAAAAAACCCTTTCAAATTGAAAGGGTTGGAATTAGTAATATAACGTAAATAATTAGTTTCTTTGGGCTAAAGTCTCTTGTGACCATTTTTTTACTTCAGCCACTCTGCTGTCCGTATAATCAACTTCGCTTAAAGATTTTTCATTCCAAAAAAACCATTTTCCTGTTTTTTCTCCTTTATTAAATTCTCCTAAAGATATTTTGTTTCCAACTTCAGAATATGATATCCATTTTCCGTGGACTTTTCCGTCTTTGTAGAACCCTTCTTGTTTCACATTGCCATTATCGTGAAAATAAGTAGCTTTTACTAAGTTTCCTTCGATTTCATACTTTGGCTCAATTGATTGTGCAAATAGCACTCCTGAAAGCAATAATAAGCTTAAAATTATATATTTTTTCATAGGTTTGGGATTAAATAGTAATAATTACATAACAAATATAGCAATTATTTTACAATAAAAAAATATTTATTTAACAATTTAGTAACATTGGATAAAATTTAACATTTTTAATAATAATGATTGGGTTTACAATAAAACTTGAGGATTTAATCTTTAAACTTCAAACAAAATACTTTTTTGAAGTCTAAATTGATATAATGTACAGAAGCATAAACTGTGGCGCATTAAATACTAGAAGGTAATACTGAACTTACTCTTGTAATTAGGGTTTAGTAATCACGTGATAAAGGTTTAATGAATTGGGTCGATTTGTGGTGCCGTTACAGAATCACAAATTGATGTTCGCCCAAAGCCGTTTTTACAAAACAGTTTTGAACTAACCAAAACTCTTAAAGGGGAATTTGCAATTCAAGTAAAAGGAACCTTATATTGAGCGTCAAGTCAAAAACAAGAATATTCCAACAAGGGAAACAGAAATTCTAGTTTCCGAACTAAATATTTTAAATGCTTCCTTAACACCTGCTTTCACAATTGAAAGATTAAACTTAAAACAACAATAATATTCAAATGAAATATCGCTATTTAGAAATTCAGTTAAAAGCAAAAAACCCGACTTTTCAGAAGGGTTTTTTGCTTTTAACTAATTTGGTATCTACTTTCTAATTAATTCAAAAGTTTGTCAAATACTTCTTGAAGCTTTGGAGATGACGGTTTCTCGGCATCAGCGTTTACAATTTTTCCTGACGGATCAATTAAAATAAATCTAGGAATACTGTTAATGCTAAGGCTTTTGGTAAAATCTGAATTCCAATCATTATCAGCAAATAGTTGTATTCCTCCGAGTTGTTTGTCAGCTACAAATTTTTTCCATTTCTCAAAATCTTTTTTCACATCTACCGAGATACTAACAAATTCAATATTTTTTCTATGATATTTTTCTTCTATTTTTTGTAAAAAAGGAATTTCTTTCAGACAAGGACCGCACCAAGTTGCCCAAATATCAATATATACATATTTCCCTTTTAGATCTTCTGGCTTTGTAGTTCCTCCTTTGTGATTTACATAATTAAAAGTTGGCGCAATCGTGTTATTTAATTTTTGAGCAGCTTTACTTTCGTTGTAATATTGTTTCAAACCTTTAATATTCATCGAAATGTTTCTTTTCTGAATTTCGATAAATGTTTTATCAAAACCTGACTTGTCTAATGTTGTTTCTTCAGTTAACTTTTTTTCTTCAGTCATTTTTTTAAATTCATCCTCGCTTAAAGCTACTAATTTTTCAGGATTTATTTGCTCATTTTTTATGGCATCTTGTGCTAAATAATTATTTTCGGCGGCTCCTTTCCCATCATAAATAATAGATTCATCAAATTGTTTGGCGTCCATTTTTAATTTTAAATCAAAGCCGTTTTTTAAGAACAATTGCGTGTATTCAGTTCCGTCAAAAAACATATAAAAATCATCTTTTTCGATTTTAAAAGTGTCTTTAAAGACCCCTTTGTCGTTAATCTTTATTTCCTTAATAGTTTTGTTTTTTGTGTCTTTAATATAAATAACATCACCATTTCTATTTACTATTTCTGCTTGAAAGCTTATTGTGTTTTTAGATTGTCCGAAGCTATAAGTAGAACAGAAAGTGGTTAATGCAATCAAAAATAATTTTTTCATATGTATTTTTTTAATTATGTGTAGTCAAATTTACAATTATTTCGATTGTTTTAAGTACAAACTTCAAACAAAATACTATTTTTGCAGTCTAAAATTCATATAATGTACAGAAGTCATAACTGTGGCGAATTAAACGTTGCACATATTAATACAGAAGTTACACTTGCAGGTTGGGTTCAGAAATCACGTGACAAAGGTTTTATGAATTGGGTCGATTTGCGCGATCGTTATGGAATTACACAATTAATGTTCGACGAAAGCCGAACTGATAAAGCCGTTTTTGAACTAGCCAAAACATTAGGAAGGGAATTTGTAATTCAAGTAAAAGGTACCGTTATTGAGCGTGAAGCTAAAAATAAGAACATCCCAACAGGAGAAATAGAAATTCTAGTTACCGAACTAAACATTTTAAATGCTTCGTTAACACCGCCTTTCACAATTGAAGATGAAACTGATGGTGGAGAAGACATCCGAATGAAATACCGTTATTTAGACATTCGTCGAAATCCTGTAAAAAACAACCTTCTTTTTCGTCATAAAGTTGCTATGGAAGTTCGAAAATATCTATCCGATTTAGATTTTTGCGAAGTTGAAACACCTTATTTAATCAAGTCAACTCCTGAAGGAGCTAGAGATTTTGTAGTTCCTTCGAGAATGAATCAAGGGCAATTTTATGCCTTACCACAGTCACCTCAAACATTCAAACAGCTATTGATGGTCGGCGGAATGGATAAATATTTTCAAATCGTAAAATGCTTCCGTGACGAAGATCTTCGTGCTGATCGTCAGCCTGAATTTACACAAATAGATTGTGAAATGGCATTCGTCGAGCAAGAAGATATTTTGAATGTATTTGAAGGATTGACACGTCATTTGCTAAAAGAAATTAAAGGAATTGAAGTCGATAAATTCCCTCGTATAACTTACGATTATGCAATGAGAACTTATGGAAATGACAAACCAGATATTCGTTTCGGAATGCAATTTGGGGAACTAAATCAGTTTGCTAAACACAAAGATTTTCCTGTTTTTAATGCAGCCGAATTAGTAGTTGGAATCGCTGTTTCAGGTGTTGGGGAATATTCCCGCAAAGATATTGATGCACTTATCGAATGGATGAAACGTCCGCAAATAGGAGCTTCAGGAATGGTTTATGTAAAATGTAATGAAGACGGAACCTATAAATCATCTGTAGATAAATTTTATGACCAAGACGATTTGTCCAATTGGGCAAAAACGACGGGAGCAAAACTAGGTGATATGATTTTTGTGCTTTCTGGCGCAGCTGATAAAACCAGAATACAGCTTTCGGCTCTACGTATGGAACTAGCCACACGATTAGGATTGCGAAATCCATCAGAATTTGCACCGCTTTGGGTGGTCGATTTTCCGTTATTAGAGTTTGATGAAGAGAGCGGTAGATATCACGCAATGCACCATCCGTTTACGTCTCCAAAACCAGAAGACATGCATTTGTTAGCCACAAATCCAAAAGCGGTTCGTGCAAATGCTTACGATATGGTGTTGAATGGAAACGAAATCGGAGGTGGTTCTATCAGAATTCACGACAAAGAAACCCAACAATTAATGTTTAAGTATTTAGGATTTACCGAAGAGGAGGCTCGTAATCAGTTTGGTTTCCTAATGGATGCATTCCAATTTGGGGCACCTCCTCACGGTGGATTGGCTTTCGGATTGGATAGATTGGTAGCCATTCTAGGTGGTCAAGAAACGATTCGTGATTTTATTGCTTTCCCAAAGAATAATTCAGGAAGAGACGTTATGATTGATGCTCCATCAATTATCGATGAAAATCAGCTGAAAGAGTTGCATATTCAGCTTGATTTATTATAGAAAATGCTGATTATCAATATTTTTTATAAAATATTAACACAAATTTGCATTTGTATTATTTTAAAGATTACATTTGCTACATTATAAATTTATATTACAAATACAATGCGCACAGGATTAGTAAAATTTTTCAATGAATCTAAAGGTTACGGATTTATTACAGATGACGAAACAGGAAAAGACATTTTCGTACACGCTTCAGGAATCAAAGCTGAAGAGCTAAGAGAAGGAGACAAAGTTTCTTACGAAGAAGAAGAAGGAAGAAAAGGTAGAGTTGCTGCTCAAGTAGTAGTAATCGAAGGATAATAAATTATTTTTTGGCTTACCTAAAAAATCAACCGTTTCAATTTTGAAGCGGTTTTTTTTATTTTCTCCTCTCACAAAAATGGGGTCTAAAGTTTAGAGTAGTTTTTCGAAGCCATATCCTGCTATCCATTGCAACTTTTTCTCAAAACAATTTGTTTTTCATTCTCAAAAAGGAGCTTCCTTTGGTCGCTCTTTTTGACAAGAAAACAAAATCGTTTTTTCGTGCAAAGTTTCCATTATTATCAGGGCTAGTTAGCCGCGCTTTGATTTAAAAAAAGCAGTCATTAGTCCAGCACATTCTTTTTCTAAAACACCACTAGCAACAATAGTTTTAGGATGTAATTGTGTTCCCATTTTAGAGAATCCTCTTTGCAAATCACTTGCGCCAAAAACAATTTTAGAAATTTGACTCCAGTACAATGCACCAGCACACATCTGACAAGGTTCTAGAGTCACATACAAAGTGCAATTAGTCAAATATTTTCCGCCCAAAAAATTAGCAGAAGCAGTAATAGCCTGCATTTCGGCGTGAGCCGTAACATCGTTTAAAAGTTCTGTTAGGTTATGACTTTTGGCAATCACACGATCATTAACAACCACAACCGCTCCAACTGGAATTTCTCCTGCTTCAAAGGCGATTTCAGCTTCTTGCAAAGCCTTTTTCATAAAATATTCGTCAGTGAAAATATTTTCCATAGGGTAAAAATACAATTTCAAGTTGTACATTTGTATAATGTCAGAAAAACTATTACAAAATATTTTTAACCCAATTGATTTAAGGAAACTCAATCCAAATCAACTGCCACAAATTGCGCAAGAACTTCGCCAATACATTATCGACATTATTGCCACAAAAGAAGGCCATCTAGGAGCAAGTTTAGGCGTTGTAGAATTGACTATTGCTTTGCATTATGTCTTCAATACACCCGAAGACTTATTAGTTTGGGATGTTGGGCATCTGGCCTATGGGCATAAAATTTTAACCGAACGTCGAGAAATTTTTCATACTAATCGTCAATTAAACGGGATTTCAGGTTTTCCTAAACGTAGCGAAAGCGTTTATGATACTTTTGGAGTAGGACATTCCTCTACATCAATATCCGCAGCGCTAGGAATGGCTATTGCTTCTAATATAAAAGGTGAAACCGAAAAACAACACATTGCAGTAATAGGTGATGCTTCTATTGCTTCAGGAATGGCTTTCGAAGGATTGAATCACGCCGGAGTTACTAATGCTAATTTGTTAGTTATTCTTAATGATAACGCCATTGGAATTGATCCAAGTGTTGGTGCATTGAAGCATTACTTAACATCTGTCAAAGAAGGGAAAAACCATAAAGACAATAATATAATTACGTCCTTAAACATTGATTATTCAGGGCCTATCGATGGACACGATTTGCCAAAACTAATTAGTGAATTAGAACGATTAAAAAAGATAAAAGGGCCAAAATTTCTTCACATTATAACCATAAAAGGTAAAGGATTACAACTGGCCGAGGAAGACCAAGTAAAATACCACGCACCAGGAAAATTTGATGCCGTTACGGGAAAAATTCATTCGAAATCAGAAGAAGGTTTACCACCAAAATTTCAAGATGTTTTTGGTTTGACACTAGTAGAATTAGCCAAACAAAACAAAAAAATTATAGGAATTACACCAGCAATGCCATCTGGGTCGTCAATGAAGTTTATGATGGAAGCTTTTCCAGAACGCGCTTTTGATGTAGGCATTGCCGAACAACACGCTGTCACATTATCCGCAGGAATGGCAACACAAGGAATGGTGGTTTTTTGCAATATTTATTCTACTTTTTTGCAACGTGCCTACGACCAAGTCATTCACGATGTAGCATTGCAGAATTTACCTGTTATTTTTTGTTTGGACAGAGCGGGTCTTGTTGGAGAAGATGGTGCAACCCATCATGGTGTTTTTGATATTTCATATTTGAGTTGTATTCCCAATATGATTATTTGCGCACCAATGGATGAAATCGAATTACGGAATATAATGTACACTGCGCAATTGGGACTAAAAAACCCAATAGCCATTCGATACCCACGTGGTCGTGGTAAAATTTTTGATTGGCAAAAACCCTTTAAAAAAATAGAAATTGGTAAGGCCAAAGAATTAAAAAACGGTTCAAGAATTGCCATTCTTTCTACTGGAACTATTGGAAACAATGTCGCTGAGGCTATTTCGAAAGTAAAAAATCAACACGAATTATCACATTATCATTTTCCGTTTGTAAAACCACTGGACGAATCTTTACTTAAAGATATTTTTATGAAATACGATCAAATCATCACTGTAGAAGAAAATGTATTGATAGGTGGTTTTGGGAGTGCAATAAATCAATTTTTTCTAAACAAAAAATATACAATTTTGATAAAAAACATTGGTATTTCAGATCATTTTATTGAACATGGAACGGTAAACCAATTACAAGAAATAACTGCTTTGGATGTAAATAGTTTAACCAAACTTTTTGCTAGTTATTGTTAGCTGAAATTATCTTGTTATACAACAACGCATTACCATCAGTCAACATAGATACAAAATGACAAATATGTAACAATCGTTCGTATAAGTTTTCTTTTTCTAAATGGTATTTTTCAGGTAAAATTTTGAGTAAAAGTGTATCAAAATTAGTTTCTTTTCCTTCGTGTTTGTTATTGTATGCGGTTATAAATTTGTCTAATAAATTATTGATAATTTGATAACCCGTTAATTCTTTTTCGATGACTTCTCGACTTTGATAGATGTTTTTAATACTTAATTTGATAATATCATCCATTTGTGCTTTGTATTTGCTTTTGTCAGTCAAAGCATAAGGGAAGTTTCCTTTTAGGATTTCTTCTTCATTATCAATAAATATTTTCACCGCATCGTTTATCAAACTTCCAATAGCTAATGCTCGCAAATAGCTAATTCTATCTTCTTTTGTTGTCAACAAATTATATTTGATAGAATCAATAGAATCTTTGACCAGTTTTATTAAATATTCTAAAGCAAAATCTTCGGATACTAATCCTAGATTCATTCCGTCTTCAAAATCGATAATGGTGTAGCAAATATCATCAGCTGCCTCGACCAAATAGGCTAGAGGATGACGCTCGTAACCAATATTTCCATCCGTTTTATTAGAAATTAATCCCAATTCGGTAGCGACTTCTTGAAAAAAAGATTTGTCAGTTTGGAAGAAACCGTATTTCTTATCTGCAATATTTTTGGTGGGTTTTTTAGGCAAACTTTCTTTTGGATATTTCATAAATGCGCCTAAAACTGCATAAGTAAGCCTAAGACTTCCTGAAACACCTGGTCTATTGGTTGTTAGAACCGAAAAACCATTAGCATTGCCTTCAAAATCGATTAAATCTTGCCATTGTTTGTCGGTCAGTTTGTCTTTGTATTGTTGCCCTTTTCCAATAGAAAAATATTCACCAATGGCTTTCTCGCCTGAATGTCCAAACGGAGGATTCCCTATATCGTGTGCTAGTGATGCAGCAGCAACAATAGCTCCAAAGTCATTAAATTCATATCCATGAATGGTTTGCAAATGCGGATATTTCTCTATAATTTTTTTACCAACTAACCTTCCTATAGAACGTCCTACAACGGAAACTTCTAAGCTGTGCGTTAAACGAGTGTGAACAAAATCTGTTTTAGAAAGTGGAATTACTTGGGTTTTGTCTTGTAGACTACGAAATGCTGCCGAGAAAATAATGCGATCATAATCGACTTCGAAACCTAATCGAGTATCGTCTTGTTCTTTTCGTAATCGTTTGCTTGTGTCGCCTTGGCGTTTTAGTGATAGTAATTGTTCCCAGTTCATTTCTAATTTTAGATTTTCGATTTTCTGAAAATCAAAAGTACATTTTATTTTAAGATTTTCTTCATGCAATAACTACTTTCTACGCCAATATATTGACCGTAATTTTCAATTGGAATGTAACCTGATTTTAAGTACAATGCTATGGCCGCTTTAAGTTTTATGGATGTTTCTAGGATAGCATTGGTATTTTCTAATTCGATTGCCCAAAGTTCAAGCTCCTTCAAAATTAGATTTGCAACTCCTTTTCCTCGATGTTCAGGATGAACAAACATTCTTTTGATTTCGGCAGTATTATTTTCGTGTTTCTTAAATGCGCCACAACCTACAGCAATAGAATCGTCATAGCAAACGACTACATTTTCTAAATATACGTGATTGTATTGTGCAAAAAAATCTTTTTCGTCGCCATCAATATCAATAAGGTATTCGTCAAAAAGTGCAGTTAGTTTTTGAAAATCTTTGTTTTCGGAAGTTGTTCGTGTTAATTTCATATTAATTTTTTTTAGCCCCGATTAAAGTAGAAATCCTTTTTTGTCGATTTTTCTTCGCCAAAAAAGATTGTAACAAAAAGCGAAAAATAACTCCAAAAAAAACAGCCATTAAAGATAATGACTGTTTTTATTAAAATTATCCATTTAAAAATTCTTTCAAATCATTTTCAACTTTTAACTCATCTTTCTTTTTATTTAGCAACTCTAATATTTTCTCTTCTATCTCAATATTTTTATCTGGAATTTCATTATTTATATTATACATTCCTTCCACTAAATATTCTTTTAAAACTTTCTTCTGTATGGTAAACTTATCTTTATCTTCTTTGGACAATAATTTCACATCATATATGGATGTTTGAAGTTCTGCATAAAGTTTAGTTTCTTTAGCATATCCCTTTATAGATTCATTTACTACAAAATCAACTGGTTTAACAAATAAAAGACTTCTTGTCCCTTTTATTAAATCTGTGCTCAAATAAATTGTCCCAAAAAACAAATCTCCCGCATAATCAACTTCACTTGCTATTAAAAAATTTTCTTCAACAGGTTTGTCCTTATTGAATTTAATTTCAGCATTTTCAACATCAAATCCTAAAGGATATAATTTATTGTTTTTAAAAATATCCTTTTGAATCGTAGATATATTATCATCAGTGATAACTTCTAATTTTTTGATTTCATATTTAATTTTTGAAATAACTTCGTCTATATCAAATGCTTTTTTAAATAGTATTTCCATTTTCTTTTTTTCTTATTGATTAAGACCCACACATTTCGCAATCTTCTGGACCAGCATTTTTTGCTAATTCAATCATTGCTTTGTATTCTTCGTTGGTCATTGCTGTTGTTTCAACCTCAACTTCTGCAAGAATTGGTTCTTCTTTAATTTTTATAGAAACAATTGGTTCAGCTTTTTTGTCATTATTTAAGGTGAATTTAATTGCATCGACTGCCGCTTTGGTTCTCAAATAATACATTCCGGTTTTTAAACCTGATTTCCAAGCATAAAAGTGCATTGATGTTAGTTTAGAATAATTGGCATCTTGCATAAACAAGTTTAACGACTGCGATTGATCGACAAAATAACCACGATGACGTGACATATCGATAATATCTTTCATTGACATTTCCCAAACCGTTTTATACAATTCTTTCAAATCCTGAGGAATATCAAGGTTTTGAACTGAACCATTGTGTCGCATTAGTTCTTGCTTCAATTCTTCGGTCCAAAGCCCTAGTTTCACTAAGTCTTCGAGTAAATGTTTGTTTACAACAATAAATTCGCCTGACAATACACGACGGGTGTAAATGTTTGAGGTGTAAGGCTCGAATGCTTCGTTGTTTCCTAAAATTTGCGAAGTTGAAGCTGTTGGCATTGGTGCTACTAAAAGAGAGTTACGAACTCCATTTTTCATTACTTCGGTACGCAAACTCGCCCAGTCCCAACGTCCAGAAAGTTCCTCGTCTTTGATGTTCCAAAGATTGTGTTGAAATTTTCCTTCCGAAATAGGAGAGCCTTTAAAACTAGAATAAGGACCTTCTTCGATTGCCATTTCCATTGAGGCTGTGACAGCTGCAAAATACATAGTTTCGAATATTTCTTGATTCAATGTTTTAGCTTCGTCGCTCGTGAATGGCAAGCGTAACAGAATGAAAGCGTCTGCCAAACCTTGAACACCAAGACCAATAGGACGATGGCGTTTGTTAGAATTTTCTCCTTCAATTACAGGATAATAATTTCTGTCAATTACTTTGTTCAAGTTTCTAGTTACACGTTTGGTAACTGTGAAAAACAAATCGTGGTTGAATTTTCCGTTTTCAACGAACATTGGCAATGATAAAGAAGCCAAGTTACAAACTGCAATTTCATCTTTTGAGGTGTATTCCATTATCTCGGTACACAAGTTCGATGAACGAATGGTTCCTAGATTTTTTTGATTTGATTTACGATTTGCTGCATCTTTGTACAACATATATGGCGTTCCAGTTTCGATTTGCGATTCTAGAATTTTCTCCCATAATTCGTGCGCTTTGATGGTTTTTCTACCTTTTCCAGCTTTTTCGTAATCGGTATACATTTTCTCGAATTCTTCTCCATGCACATCATATAAACCCGGACATTCGTTAGGACACATCAAGGTCCAATTTCCGTTTTCTTCCACCCGTTTCATAAACAAATCCGATGTCCACATTGCAAAAAACAAATCTCTGGCACGCATTTCTTCTTTTCCGGTATTTTTTTTCAAATCCAAGAAATCAAAAATATCCGCATGCCAAGTTTCAATGTAAATAGCAAAACTTCCTTTTCGTTTTCCACCACCTTGATCTACATAACGAGCCGTGTCATTGAAAACTCGAAGCATTGGTACAATCCCGTTAGATGTTCCGTTTGTGCCACGAATGTAACTTCCTGTTGCACGAACATTATGAATTGACAATCCAATTCCTCCAGCACTTTGTGAAATTTTTGCTGTTTGTTTTAACGTATCGTAAATCCCATCAATACTATCGTCTTGCATTGCCAATAGGAAACAAGATGACATTTGTGGTTTTGGAGTTCCAGCATTGAATAAGGTTGGAGTAGCATGTGTAAAGAACTTTTTCGACATTAAATCATAGGTTTCAATTACCGATTTTAAATCATCTAAGTGAATTCCAACTGAAACACGCATCAACATGTGTTGTGGGCGTTCTACAATTTTTCCGTTTATTTTCAATAAATAAGAACGTTCTAGTGTTTTGAAACCAAAATAATCGTAGTTAAAATCTCGGTTGTATATAATATGTGAATTTAAAAATTCAGCATTGGCTTGAATAACAGTATGTACTTCTTCTGATAAAAGTGGCGCTTCTTGCCCGTTTCTTGGATTGACATAATGATACATTTCATTCATCGTTTCAGAGAATGATTTGTTTGTGTTTTTATGCAAATTTGAAATTGCAATTCGTGCTGCTAATTGCGCATAATCTGGATGAGCAATGGTCATAGAAGCCGCAGTTTCCGCAGCTAGATTGTCTAATTCTGAAGTGGTTACTCCATCATAAAGCCCTTCGATTACTCGCATAGCTACTTTTACAGCATCTACCAAATCGTTTAATCCGTAACACAGTTTTTTGATTCTGTCTGTGATTTTGTCGAACATTACAGGCTCTTTGTGCCCGTCTCTTTTTACTACGTACATACTTTGTTTGTTTTGTGAAAAAGCAAATCCCTTTGCCTTTTCGGGGTTATTTGTAATCTAACATTCTGAGAAACGAAAGAATCTAATGATTTATCGTTTCTCATTTTTTTTTGGAGCTATTTCCAGCTTTTCGTTGCAATCTTTTATTTTTTAAAGAAAAAAATAAAAGGATTTTCACTTCAATCTGGGCTAGTTTAAAATCCTTAAGAAATTAAAATTTTATTTATTGGATCAGATCTTAAATGCTAAAAATCAGCGTCAAACGTAATTTTCTGAGCTTCAGAATCCGTATTCATAACACCTGCTTTTTGGTATTCGGCTACTTTTTTCTCAAAGAAATTGGTTTTGCCTTGTAGCGAAATCATATCCATAAAATCAAATGGATTTGAAGTATTGTATTCTCTATCGCAACCCAATTCTACTAACAATCTATCAGCAACAAATTCTAAATATTGCGTCATTAATCCTGCATTCATCCCTATTAATGAAACTGGTAAAGATTCTGTAATGAATTCTCTTTCTATATTTAAAGCATCAACGATAATACTTCTGATTCGTTCTTTTGGCACTTTGTTTACCAAATGATGATTGTGCAAATGCACCGCAAAATCACAATGAACACCTTCATCACGAGAAATTAATTCGTTCGAAAAGGTCAATCCTGGCATTAAACCCCGTTTTTTTAACCAATAAATAGAGCAAAATGCACCAGAAAAGAAAATTCCTTCAACAGCAGCAAAAGCAATCAATCTTTCTGCAAACGATGGAGATTCGATCCATTGTAAAGCCCAATCCGCTTTTTTCTTAATGGCTGGAAAAACTTCTAGAGCATTGAACAATTCTGTTTTTTCTGCTTCGTCTTTAACGTACGTATCTATTAATAACGAATACGTTTCCGAATGGATGTTTTCCATCATAATCTGAAAACCATAAAAGAATTTTGCTTCAGCATATTGCACTTCTGAAACAAAATTTTCGGCAAGGTTTTCGTTTACAATTCCGTCGGAAGCTGCAAAAAACGCTAAAATGTGTTTGATGAAATATTTTTCGTCCTCATTTAATTTGTTATTCCAATCGTTCAAATCTTGCGACAAGTCAATTTCTTCGGCAGTCCAAAAACTAGCTTCCATTTTCTTATACCACTCCCAAATATCGTGGTGTTTGATTGGAAAAATCACGAAGCGGTTTTTGTTTTCTTGTAAAATTGGCTCTACACTTGACATAATGAATATTTTTTATGGAATTATATACTATTTTTTGTACCAAAACTGGTTTACAAAGATTGGAATTTGTTATCGATAATGAAAGATTTACTTATTCACAATCGTCTTGAGTTTTTAACAATGAATGTTGTTTGTCGGATTTTTAAGCACATAATCTATTTGTCTATATATCAATGTTTTATAAACGAAAAAATCGCTTATGTATTGTGGAATAAGCGATTGTGTTTTTTGAAAATATACTATTTTTTTATTCGTTTTTGAGCTCTTCAGCAACCTTTTCAAGCTCTGCGTACCAGTTTTCGCCAAAACGTCTGATGAGTGCTTCTTTGACAAATTTATAAACGGGAACTTCCAACTCTTTTCCGAGGGAACATGCTGGTGAGCAGATATCCCATTTGTCATAATTTACAGCAGCAAATTCAGTAAAATCTTTCACTCGAATAGGATACAAGTGACAAGAAACTGGTTTTTTCCAGTCGATTATGCCTTGATTGTAGGCTTGTTCGATACCGCAAAGTGCGGTTTTGCCGTCAAAAATTACGTATGCACAATCTTTTTCGTTAATGAGTGGTGTTTCTTTATCGCCATCAGTACCAATGCGCCAAGTGCCTTGTGCTTCAATTGCTTCGATGCCTTCTTGCCGAAGAAAATGTTTAATCTTTGGGTAAATTTCTTCTAGAATTTTGGTTTCTTCATCAAGCAATGGTGCGCCTGCATCTCCATCGACGCAACAAGCACCTTTGCAGGCTGATAAGTTGCATACAAATTCTTTTTGAAGTATGTCTTCTGAAACGATGGTTTTCCCGAGTTGAAACATTTTGCAAATGTAGTGGAAAATATTAGATTTTAGGCAGTAGATTTAGATAGAAATACACAAGTAGTTTTGCGTGAGGGATAGCAGCGGAAAGCCCACAGTGAGGAGGCACGACGAAACGAGGACTTGCAGCGAATAGCCCGACCCGCATTTTTCTTGCGGGTCACGCCCAAGAAATTATTGTATATCTTTGTGTTTTAAATTTAAAAAAATATGTTTGAAGTAAGCTTGAAGGAAATTGTAACTGTTGGAATGGTGCTTTTTGCGGTGATTGATATTTTAGGGTGTATCCCTATTATTGTGGATTTGAGATCGAAACATGGACATATTGAATCAGAAAAAGCTTCGATTGTGGCAGGTTTTATTATGATTGCTTTTCTTTTTGTGGGTGAAGAACTGCTTAAATTGATTGGTATTGATGTGAGTTCGTTCGCTGTTGCAGGTTCTTTTGTGTTGTTTTTCTTGGCGCTGGAAATGATTTTGGGGATTCGATTGTACCGTGATGAGGAAGCAAAAACCGCTTCGATTGTACCTATTGCTTTTCCTTTGATTGCTGGTGCTGGGACGATGACGACTTTACTGTCGTTGAAATCGCAGTTTCATACTATAAATATCATAATTGCTATTTTGTTGAACATTATTTTAGTTTATGCGGTTTTGAAAGCGTCTGGAAAAATTGAACAGATACTGGGTAAAACGGGTTTAGGAATTATTAGAAAAGTTTTTGGAGTAGTTTTACTTGCCATAGCTGTTAAATTATTTGCGGCTAATGTTAAAGGATTGTTTGTGTAGTTTGATTTTTTGTAGTTTTGCTCATTAATTATTTTGAAAATGAAAATTTTTAGTTATTTATTTTTTACTTTAGCCCTATTATTAGTGGTTTTTAATGCTACTATGTTGGATTTTGACAACTTATTAGAAGGTCAGAGTTTAGTTGCTATAATTGGAATTATTGCAACACTTTGTGCGGTTGTAATTTTATTGATTTTTAGATTATCAAAATCGATTGACCAAAAACTGAAAAATCAATAGTGTTTGATGTTCTGATTATAGGCGGTGGTGTTTCGGGAGTTTCTTGTGGTTTGGTTTTAGGCTCTGCTTATAATAAACCGTTTGCGCAGGATAAAAAAATTGGAATTTTGACACATCAAAAAGCATCGTCACTTCAGGATGCTATTTTTTATAATGCTTATGGTGTAGCTTCGGGGAAACTGGGTTCAGAAATTCTTGTGGAAAGCACAAAACAGCTTCAAAACAATTATCCTCATATTCAACAAATTATAGATGAAAAAGCCTTAACTATTTCTGTTTTAGAAGAAGGTTTTGAAATAACAACCAACAAAAACAGTTATACATCGAGAATAATTGTGCTAGGAATAGGCTCTTCTAATTTATTTGGGATTGATGGTTTAACACAATACATACAATCTCACAAGAAAGCCTTGCCTGAAAAAAACAGGATTCAACTTAAAAACACGGATCACTTTGTAGCTACGGGTATATACGTAATTGGAACTTTGGCTGGACATAGAAGTCAGTTGGCTATAGCTGCTGGTAGTGGTGCTGCAGTTGCTACTGATATTCTAGTATTGTGGAATAACGGAATAGAAACTCACGTTCACGATAGTATTCGATAAGTTATTTTTTCAAAGCTTCTTTAATCATTACATCGTCCTTTAGAACGACTTGATAAAACTGATTTTCACCTAATAATTGACGACAAAATTCTGCCGCTAAATACCGTTTTACAAATTTTTTGTTTAAATCTAAATCAATAAAAGATTCCGAAGTATTTACAAATTTTTTGAAAGTAATATAATAAGAGTCAGAAATTTCGGTTTTTTCAATTACTTGTTGAAAAGTAAGGCCTTTTAGAATTTTTCGGTTTTTATCTAAAATGGTAAACACAAAATTTGAAACCAATCCAGATTGCATTAATATTGGTACAATTTCGTTTCCTTTGGTGGTTTCCAATGACACAAAGACATCTGGAACTATTCCACCGCCACCATAAACTATTCTGCCTTTAGGGGTTTTGAATTTTATAGTATCTGCTATTTTGATGCTATCTTTAGCATACAATTCGCCATTTTGGTAGCGTTTCGTGAAATCGTTAAGGTATTCTTCCCTGCCTTCTTTGTATGATTTTTGTATAGATCGACCAGTAGGGGTGTAATATCTTGCTACTGTTAATCTTACTGTAGAGCCATCACCCAATGGCATTTCTCGTTGTACCAATCCTTTTCCAAAAGAACGACGACCTACCACTAAACCTCTATCGTTATCTTGAATGGCGCCTGCTAAAATCTCACTAGCGGATGCGGAATTTTCATTAATTAAAATGGTTAGTTTGCCGTTTTCAAAAGCGCCATTTTGAGACGCATAGGTTTTGTCGATTCTGCCTTTTTTGTTTTTTGTAAAAACAATTAATTTTTTGTCTTTAAGAAATTCATCTGCAATTTCGACTGCTTGGTCTAAATAGCCACCTCCATTATCACGAAGATCTATTACGAGAGATGTGGCGCCTTGTTTTATTAATTTGTTTAGTCCTACTTTAAACTCATCATAAGTTGTCTCAGCAAAACGATTTATTTTAATATATCCTGAGGTTTTATGGAGCATTATAGCAATATCCACACTTTTGACTGGAATGGTTTTTCGGATAACTTTGATGTTTATTTTCTTGTTTTCAGATTTTCTAAAAATGGTCAGTAAAACTTCTGAATCCGCTTCGCCTTTGAGTTTGGAATACAATTTTTCGGTGGTGATTTTTTTACCAAAAAGGGTTTCGTTATTTGCGCTTAATATTCGGTCGCCAGCAATAATTCCGGCTTTTTCAGATGGACCGCCTTCTACAGGTTTAATAACTGCCACGGTATCATTTTGAACAAAAAAATTGACACCAATACCTACAAAATCTCCCCTCATACTTTGTGCTACTTCCTCATTTTCGTTTTTAGCGATATAAACGGAATGTGGATCTAGTTTTTCAAGAATTCCGTTTACGGTTTCGTCTACTATGGAATCGGTATTAATTTCATCAACGTATTCTTGATCTATAAAATCAATAAGTTTATTTAGTTTTTGTTTGTTTTGACTTTCTGACGTTAGTTTATTTGGTAATCGAGACTGAATGCAAATACCACCCAACAAAAAACCAACTGCCAGAGCAGTGAAGAGTATAAGAGGTATATATATTTTATTAATTTTCACAAATTAAATTGTTAACAGCACAATTATTTAATCAATTTCTTGAATGTGTTCCACTTTTACTCCAGCTTTTTCTAGAAATAACAATCCAGAATCGTCTTTATAACCTTCTAAATAAACTACTCTTTTTATTCCAGATTGATGAATCAATTTGCTACATTCTTTACAAGGCGAAAGCGTAATATATAAAGTAGCTCCTTCGCAGGTTTGGGTTGAACGTGCTACTTTAAGTATTGCATTTGCTTCAGCGTGAAGCACATACCAGTGAGTCAAATTATTTTCGTCTTCACAGCAATTTTCAAAACCTGATGGGGAACCGTTGTAGCCATCGGATATAATCATTCGATCACGCACAATAATTGCGCCAACTTGTTTTCGTTTACAATAAGAAAGTTTACTCCATTCTTTGGCAAGTCGCAAGTAAGCTTTGTCGTATTTGTTTTGTTTAGTAGGAATCATTACTACAAAAGTAACTTTTTTTTGTATTAAAAATTTATTGTGTTCTTAGTAAATAGGAAAATATAGCCAATTAGTTTTTCGAAATTATCTATTCCAAACAGGACTTTGAATAATTAGTGGAACAATCACACCTATTATAAAGGCTGACATAACTAGTGTCCAATCTCGTTTTGAAAATCGAAAAACTGTTTGAACAATATAGGATAAAATCAAAACTATAAAAACCACAATGACTTGTGCAACTTCGATTCCTAGTGCAAATTCAGAAACGGGGATTAATTTATCCGTTGCGTTTCCTGGCAAGATGGTTTTGAAATAATTTGAAAATCCTAAACCGTGAATGATTCCAAAACACAATGTTACTATAGAAATTAAACTCATACTTTCGTTTTTATTGTTTTTTCCAGCAGTAAAAAGATTAAAAAGTGAAACAATGAGAATGGTTATTGGAATAATAAACTCAACTAAATTAACATTTACTTTGACCATTCCGAAAACCGAAAGCACTAAGGCTAAAGTATGACCAATAGTGAAAAGCGAAATTAAAATCAATAGCCTACGCCAGTCTTTAAAAGTATAAGGCACAGAAAGAGCTATTAAAAACAAAACGTGATCGTAAGCATTAATGTTGAGTACGTGTTTTAATCCGATGTTGAAATACAACCAGAATTCTGACATAATAATAGATTTTGGGTTAGTCAAATTTACAATTTATTTTAAACTAACGGTGTTTTTTTTAAAATTGTATGGAAGTCAAACTAATTTCAAACTAATTTTCTAGAAAAAAAGAATATGAGTATCTTTGTAAAAAATATAAATATAATAGTATGTCATTTTCCGATTTATTTGATAGTGAATTTAAAACAAGAAACAAAGGCCACTTTTCAGCAATAGTAAGAGTAGCAATTGCTGATGGCGATATGAGTGTTGAAGAAAAACAATTTTTAGACAAACTAAAAAGCCGTCTTGAAATTTCTGATGCTGAATATGATGAAATTCTGGAGAACCCTCTAAAATACCCAATCAATCCTCCTGTTTTGCATACCCAACGTTTGGAGCGTTTGTTTGACCTATCAAGAATGGTTTATGCCGATCATATTTTAGGACCAAAACAAAAAGAAATTTTGACAAAATTTGCTTTAGCGCTAGGTTTTACACCAGGAAACGTAAGCTACATTGTGGATAAAGCATTGTCTTTACTGCTTTTGAATGTTGATCTCGACACATTTCTTTATGAAATGCAACATATGAACAAGTAATTTCTAATAAGTATAACATCCCAAATACATAGTGTTGTAAAATTTATGTATTTGGGATTTTTCGTCTACTAATTTTAAATTTTGAAAGTTATAACAGGTTTGTTAGCATGATTTACGATGCCTTCACTAATACTTCCGTTAAAAAAATGGTATAAACTCGTTCTACCGTGCGTACACATCCCTATTAAATCAGCATTTGCTTTGTTAGAAAAATTTACAATCCCAGTTTCAATATTGACATCATTGTAGGTGTGAAGCGAATAATTAGTCAAAGAAAATTCTGATACAAAATCTTCCATTATTTTTTGAGAAGCACTCGAGGTTTTAAAACTATTAGGAGTGTTAATCATAACCAAATCAAGATGAGACCCAAAAAGATTTGCAAATGAAACAATATTTTTAAATGGTTTTTTTATTTCATTTGAAAAATCTGAAGCAAAAACAAATCGATCCATTTTGAAATTAGTATCCTCGTTTTTAATTACTAGAACTGGAGCTTCAGAAGCCCTAACTATTTTTTCTGTGGTTGAACCAATAAGTAATTCTTGGAAACCAGTTACACCGTGTGATCCCATAACCACAAGGTCTATATTGTTTTTTGAACTTGATTTTAAAATACCTTCAAAAGCTCTTTCTAATTTTACAGCTTCGCTAACCGTAAGTCCTTCCAAATAATCACTCTCTAACAAATCCTCTAATTTATCATGTGCTTTCTTCATAAAATGCACAATTTCTGGAATTGCGGCACCACCATTCACGGCATCTGCCATTTGTGATGGAAATTCAAGCATATGAACTAAAAAAATTTCACTATTTGTATCTCGTGCTATTTGCGAAGCCACTTTAAGAGCGTGCTCGGCGTGTTCGGAAAAATCGGTCGGGACTAAAATTCGTTTCATAATCTTTTGTTTAGTAATTTATAATCAATGATGTGTATTTTAAATTATGATTAAAGGTATGATATTTTTTAACATAAATCAATATTTCGTAATTATAAAAAAAGTAGTATATTTGCAAAATTATTAAGCAGTTTAACTGAATAATGAGGGAAGCACTGCTTCCCTCTTTTTATAAAATATGACATTTAAAGATAAAGTAAAAAGTTTGTTAGAAGAGGGTTTGGAGCAGCATCCAAGCTTGTTTTTAATTGACTTAAACATAAGTGAGGCAAATAAAATAATGATTATCTTGGACGGAGATTTTGGAGTTACGCTTCAAGATTGTATCAACATTAGTCGTGCAATAGATACTAATTTGGACCGTGAAGAAGTGGATTTTGCATTAGAAGTAGCTTCGGCTGGTGTTTCATTGCCTTTAAAATTAGTTCGTCAATATCGAAAAAACATTGGAAGAACATTGAAAATCAAAACAAAATCAGAAACTATTGAAGCAAAACTTCTTGCCGTTTCTGACGAGAATATTACAGTAGAATGGAGTTCTAGAGAGCCCAAAAAAATAGGAAAAGGAAAAGAAACAGTACTTCATAACGAAAAAATCGCTTACGCGGATATTCAAGAAGCAATAGTTACAATAACATTTTAAATTAAAGAGTTGGCATGGAGAATTTAGCATTAATAGATTCATTTTCAGAATTTAAGGACGACAAATCGATAGATCGTCCAACGCTGATGGCGATTTTAGAAGATGTGTTCAGGAACGCATTGAAAAAGAAATACGGTTCTGATGATAATTTTGATATTATTATCAATCCCGATAAAGGCGATATGGAAATTTGG
>NZ_JANOQD010000119.1:0-4254 GCF_031422135.1 Flavobacterium sp.
CCGAAATAGTATAAATATTTAAAGAAGCATTATCATCATTTAATGTGCTATAAACAGATAATGTTCCTGTATTTTCAGTTAATGGATTTGGAGACAAAACGAGTTTGTTACTATTGAATTTTGCATCATTAATTGAAAGTGTACTTCTGTTTACTTGTATGGTTTGATTGTAAACTTCTGCATCATCTAGATTTAATAATCTTAATCTATAATAAATTATACTTTCTGTTGTGTTATCTATAAAATTATAACTAGCTGGTGTATAATTTGTTCCAGAACCCAATTGTTCATTTATTTGAGTGAAGTTTACATTGTCGGTGCTGCTCTCTAAAATAAATTTTTTAGAACGGTATTCTTGATTGGTATCCCATTTTATTGTTACTGGATTGTTATTTTGATAATTAGTATAAAAATTTGTTATTAATGACTGTTTAATAACAGGATTTTCTTCAACAAAAACATTTAGGGTAGTATTTAGTATTCCTATTGCTATTTTGAAAGTAGTTTCTCCAGGGATAGTTCCTTTAATTGTTTTATCGTCTATACGTTGAAGTATAGTTGCGTTTCCAAGTGTATAAGCGATACCGCTTAATTCATTTATTCTTCTTTCAACACCATCGCTGTATGTTCCTAGAAGCTCAAACTGATAATTATCTAGCTCTTGAATTCTAATATTAGAATAATCAAAACGGATGGATTGAAGAGTTATGGTTGGTGGAATCTGAACAATTGGTTCGTATGAACTTTCACCTATCATTTGACCACCACTGAAACCGTAAGCAGTAATTTTAAACTTGCCAATAAACTCCTGCGGAATTGTGAATGTAAAGGTATTTGTTGTAGTTAAATTGCCAACTTTTTTAAAAATATAGACATTATCACTTCCTGAATAATCATAAGAAATAATAATTTTATCCAAATTTTGTTGAATAACATCAAATGTAATGACATTACCAGGATTAATAGTTCCAGTTAATGATGTAGGATTAATAACTAGACTTTTATCGTTTGTGTCATTGTTATTTCTATTTATATAACCAAAATTTAGATTTGGTAAAAAATTATATGTTAACTCAGGAGGGTTAAAACCACCAATAGTAAAATTTGTAGTTGATGATTTAAAATTTTGTTTTAATAACTCAAAAATTCGATTTTGTACTTCTGGATTTGTAGTGACACCTGAACTATTTCCTAGAATATCAACATCAGCAATGTGACCGATATTTTGACCAACAATATTACTAACAAATCTTGAATCTAAGCCTGCTTCCATACTACTTTTAGGTACGATAAGATCATTAGTTTCACCTCCTAAAAGATGTTTCATAAATCCATCAAATCCTTGTGCAACATTTGATGGTAGTAAACTAGTTTGTACAGCTTCTGCTAAAAGTAATAAACTAAAATCAGCTTTAGAAGTTTTATTTATATCTGCAAAACTTACATTGCTACATAGAATTGGACGTATCTGACAAAGTGAAAAATTTGTAGCAATTGCATGAATTGGTATTTCAGCATCTTTAAAAGTATTTAAGTTTGATCTTAAATTAAGCTTTTTTATAAAATCTGTTGTAATATCATTATTTGAAGGTTTTATACTGTCTATTTCAACTAATAAATTTTTTGCTCCCCAATTATTTAATTGATCAGCCCTTGGGACAGGAACTGGAAGAGTGAGTAATAAATCTGAAATAGATTTTGGCGTGGTACTGGTAATTATTGGTACAAATGGTATTAGTGGATTAAAGGAGAATTTTATATAAGAAGGAATTAATATCCTTTTATCTAAAATAGCATTTGCAGCCTGTGAACCCGAGTGAGGTGTATTTAATGTAATTAAAGAGTTTATATCTTTTTTATAACTTGTTCTAGGAGAAATCCCTTCAACATATGCACGGGTATATAATCCACCACGACTATGTACAATAATGTTAACTTTTCCAGCGGATACTTTCTTATTAAGTGCCTGAAAACGAAGCTCTTCTATATTTGATGGTATTATATCAGCATCAACTTCAAATTCATTTTCAGCTAATTTTTTATCTTTTCTCCAATTTTTTAGTAATTCAGAATCAGTAAAACCTTTTGTTTTTAGAAAGTCCTCTATTTTTTGTACAGAATTAATATCTGCCCAAACTCCATGACCTATTAAAACTGGTGGTAAACAAAATTTAATAGGATGATCAAATACAGTAACAATATTATTAGGATCTCTTCTGTCTTCTATTATTAATCTAAAATTTGCATAATGCTTACCAGATACAAAGTCGGTTTCATTAATATATTCTGGATGTTTATATATAATGTCTATGTGTTCTAAATTATCTAACGTTAATCCATTTTCATAGTAGGAAGGTGGTTTTAAGTCAAAATGTCCATATCGAGCAATATAAGATTCTGATCCTGGTGTTCCTTCTCCTTCTGAATAATTATTATCTTTTATTTTAATTTTGAAGAAACTATCATTTTCATAAAAATCTCTAGGAACACTGGTTTTATACCTGAAAACTGTCGAAGTTGTTCCGTCAACAGAAATACAAGGGATTTTTTCTTCACTTGGTTCAGATGTAGTAACTTTGAATAATTCTGCAAATGCTCTGTAATTTTCTTTTCCATTTGAAGTTTCTCTATATGGTGCGTCTTTATTATCAACATGATATGATAAAATATCACCACCTGGTAAATAACTTCTCATAATACCATTGGCAGTTGTAATCCAAGAAAAATAAGGACTTAATTTTCCTTCTGTAGCACCACCAGTAATATTATTTGATAACATGTTTGGGTCGTATACGCATCTTGTTGATAGATAGTCTAATTTTGAGTAAAGTTTATATGAATCTAACGAATCTACTGGACCAGCTCCGTCATATACAATGAGTCCATTGTTTGTACCCATATAAACTCTTCCTAATGCGTCACCCCATATAGCATTGTCATTGAATTTAGTGTCAGAAGGCATGATAGTGGGGTCTTTTATATTGAACCATATAGGATTATTTCCTTTTTTATCAGTTTTCATAATAGAAAATCCATTACCTACAACATTTGTAGTTACCCAAGATCCTCTAGAATTATTTCTATAAACGCCGTTTATAGTGCCTAGATTTATACTTTGAGTAAATTTCATTTGGTCTCGCAAGTAGCGATTTTTAAAAATCCCATTTAAATCATATTCAATAACTTGATTACCTGCATTATCATATCTGTCTACAGCCATCCAGATTCCAGTTTTGTCGGATGAGATAGCGCGACAATTTCTTGTAGCTCTTCCAGATGTATTTACAGGATCGCAAGTAAATGGTGGATAAGGGAAATTCAAATCTGGATTTGTTGGAAAAGTATTATTTTGTGAGTATGTACTTTTTGAAGTAAAAATGGCATCGGTAGCTTTTTTGTATGATAATGTACCACAAGTGATAATGAAATCTCCACTTCCTCCACCCAAAGTATTTACTAATGTAAATCCTTGGGCTGACCATACTGTATTATTTTTATCTACTGTCAAAGCTTTCGAATTTCTTGTGGCATAACCATCATTTACATTCATTCTTGGGCCTCTGGAGTAACAGTCATCATTTGAAGCTGCAAGATGCGTTGATACTCCTCCAGTAATACGTTCAATACCACCAAATTGACCGCTTAAGCTCCCAGTTCCATTATGACCAACCCAAATAGTACCAGATTGATCAGCAGCTAATGTTTGAATGTTTAATGTTGAAAGCACGAAAGGCGAAGTTCCTAGTGTTAATGATGAAAAACTAGAACTACCACTTGGTTTGTAGAAAAGCCCAAGTCGATTTGTTCCAGCCCAAACATTTTTATCTTTATCAACCGTAATCGTGGTAAATGCAGTTCCTTCATAAAATGTTTTAAATCTAGGTTCGATTGGAGTTTGATTTTGTCCTGTAACGTTTAAGTAACATAGCACAAAAAGACATAGAATATTTTTTTTTAAATTAATTGTTTTCATTGTTTTTGTTTATTCAGTTGTCTTACACTGATTAGAAATCACTTAAAAAATTAAATTAAAAAAATAATGCGATTCAAAAGTTATGAATCGCATTATTTTTAAAATATTATTGTTGAAAAACTAACTTAACCGTTTTAGCGAATTCTTTAGTTTTAATCTGAACCAAATAAATGCCGTTACTAGCTCCAGAAGGCATTTCAAAAGTTACTTTTTGCTCTTTATTACCCAAAATTGAACATTGTTTGGAGTAAATAAGTTTACCCGAAATAGTATAAATATTT
>NZ_JANOQD010000120.1:0-4677 GCF_031422135.1 Flavobacterium sp.
TTATTGATTTGGTCGATGACAAAAAGTTTGTGCTCGAAAGTAACTTTTTGATAGCTGTTTTTTCGACAGGCTTGATTTGTTGTTGGTTCCATAGATGCTAAAAGTGTTTAATTTTTAGTCAACCTATTTTAGGACGATACAATATACCATTGCCATCATTAAATATAATTTACTAGGTGAAACTTCTGCTTTAAAAAGTGTATAAATTATTCCTATGGCTAATATGCTAAACCCTACTTCTAATCCAGCCGAAATTGAAGATAGAAAAAGCCCCATATTGGATCTACGATGCTCTTTTAAGCCAGCTTCGATTTGTTCCTTCATTATGTCGTAAGGCTCTTTGGGTTGCTCTAAACTATGGGATTTAGTTGGTTTTAAATCGATTTGTTTCATTTCTTGGTTTGTTTTTATTTACATTATGTTTTTGAAGTAATTTAGACGATTTTTGCTTTTAATTTATTTAATATTTTTTTTAGGAATAGGTCGGCAATTGCAATTTTTCTGATGTTCAATATAACATTCAACTCGGTGTTGTATTGTTGAATTTGTAGGCATTAATAGCCATTTTTTATTGAATTTCAAGCTTTCTGCTTTGTTAGAATGGGTTGCATTAAAATTATATTTTAATAATATATATTAGTTACATAATCATTAATATAAGTTGTAAAATTATTAGGTTTAAAAAATATTTTAACTACATATTATTATGTTCATCAGTATTTTAAATTTAAAAAAGAGTATTTTTGAAAATAATTACTATCTATTTGCAGTTTGATTACTTTTCCCCATTAGTTTAACAATCAATTTTTAAACAAAAAGTACTATTTATTTTCTGGTTTGGCATTTATCATCATTGGATAAATTATTTAACAAATGTTCTAAAAGGTTTCTTAAATATGAAAACAACTACTCCAAAAAAATCGGAATTATCTCATTCAGAAACTGAAAAGTCACCTACTATTTCCGACAACAACTTGAAACAATTGAGAAGTATTTTTCAAAATGCACCTGCAGCAATTGCTATTTTTAATGGACCGCAACACAGGTTCATTATGGCAAACCTAAAATATCAAAAACAAAATAACCGCACAGAAAACGATTTATTAGGTAAAACCTATCAAGAAGTATATCCTGAATTGGAAGGCACTGGCTCCTTTGAAATAATTGATAATGTTTATAAAACTGGTAAAACATTTACAGCAAGCGAATATGAAGCCAAGATTGACTTGAATAATAATGGTGTTCCAACACAATATTATTTCAATTTTTCTTTAGAGGCTTTAAAAAACGAATCAGACGAAATATATGGACTAATGGTAATGTCTTATGATGTAACCGAACAAGTTTTAGCCAATAAAAAAATAGAGGATAGTGAACAACGTTTTCGATTGGCAACTGAAGCCTCTGGAGTAGGTATTTGGGAATGGAATGTGATCACAAACCAAATCAAATGGGATGCAAAAATGTTCGAAATTTACGGTGTAAAGCCAACAAATAATGGATTTGTACAATACAATACTTGGAAAGAAGCAGTAGTACCTGAAGATTTTGAGGAGCAAGAAAAAATATTACAGGATACGTTAAAAAATAGCAGCCGCAGCAAGCGCTCTTTTAAAATTTTAAAGCGAGACGATGGCATACTCCGTCATATTGAAGCTGTGGAAACTGTTCGCACCAATACTACTGGGCAAGCTGAATGGTTAATAGGTACCAATATAGATGTTACGAAACAAGTAATTGCACGAAAAAAAATTGAAGAAAGCGAACACAAATATGAAAACTTAATTTTTACTTCGCCTTATATGATTGCCATTTTCAAAGGCAAAAACCTCATTATTGAAATTGCCAACGATGCCATTCTTGAAACTTGGGGCAAAGGAAAAGATGTCATTGGCAAATCGTTTTATGACGTTTTGCCCGAAGCAGTAGAGCAAGGTTTTCATAAATTAATATTGAAAGTATTCGAAACTGGCGAACCCTATAATGCCTATGAAACTCCAATAACACTATGGAGAAATGAAAGGTGGGAATTAATGCATTACAATTTTATATACCAAGCACAACGAAATATGCAAGGCGAAATTGAAGGCGTTGCCATTTTGGCCAATGAAGTAACGCCACATGTGTTAGATAAAATGAGAATTATAGAAAGCGAAGAGCGTTTTCGATTATTGGCAGACAATTTACCATTAAGTATTTTCGTTGCAGAACCTAACATTGAAGCAAATATTAGTTATGTGAATAAATATTGGTTAGAATACACCAAGCAAACATTCGAAGAAGCAATTGGCAAAGGTTGGAATGATATTGTGCATCCAGATGATGTACAACTAATTATGGACGTTTACATTCCTGCTTTTACAAATCGAATTCCATATAGCACACCAAATATTCGCATCAAGCGACATGATGGAGTTTACAGATGGTTCACCTTTCATGGAAATCCTCGTTTTTTAAATAATGGAGAATTTGTTGGAATGATTGGTGCCGGTTTTGATATTACCGAACAAAAACTTTTTGAACTAGAACTCATCGAAGAAAAAATAAAGGCTGACAATGCCGTGCAAGCAAAACAACAATTTTTGAGCAACATGAGCCACGAAATTCGAACGCCGATGAATGCCATTGTTGGATTTACAAACGTGATTTTGAAAACAGAATTAACCGATTCGCAAAAGCAATATCTCGATGCCATAAAAGTCTCGGGCGAGGCACTTGTGGTTTTAATTAATGATATTTTGGATCTCGCCAAAGTAGATTCCGGAAAAATGACTTTTGATAAAATAGCGTTTGATTTGGTAGAATCTATTCACAAAATTGTACAATTATTCGAAATTAAATTAAAAGAGAAAAAATTAAAATTCAATTTGACTTTAGATGATGCTATACCAAACCAAATTATTGGCGACCCAATGCGTTTGCGACAAATAATTTTGAATTTATTGAGCAATGCAGTAAAATTTACAGATAAAGGAAGTATTTCGCTTGATGTAAAAGTACTATCGCATAGCAAAAATAAACTAAATATTGAGTTTAAAATTACCGATACCGGAATAGGAATTGCTAACGAAAAACTAGAAACTATATTCAATAATTTCGAACAAGCCCATGTAGAAACGAGTGCCAATTATGGCGGAACAGGACTAGGTTTGGCAATCGTAAAAAAATTAGTCGAAAATCAGGGCGGTACAATTGTGACGAATAGTGAAATTGGCAAAGGATCTACTTTTTCATTTACTTTAAAATTCAACACAAATAATTTGAGACATAATTTATCGAAAAAAACTACCGAAAATAAGATGATTTGCCAATCTGATATGGAATTGAAAAACATTAAAATTTTAGTTGCCGAAGATATTTTATTAAATCAATTGCTTATAAAAGTAGTTTTAGGAAATTTTAATTTTGAAGTTGAAATTGCCGAAAATGGTAAAATTGCAATCGAAAAAATGAAAACTAATCAATTTGATTTGATACTCATGGACTTGCACATGCCAGAAATGAATGGTTTTGAAGCTACAAAACACATTCGTGAAGAAATGAAATCTCAAATTCCGATTATTGCCCTCACAGCAGATGTCACACAAGCAGACATAGACAAATGCTTGGCTGTCGGCATGAATGATTATGTTTCAAAACCCATTGATGAAAAATTGTTGTATGAAAAAATTGTTAAAGTGATAAATGATAATCAAAAATAAAAGATTTTAGATATCTATACTTATTAACTTAAAATAAGCAGCAATTTATTTAACTAATAGAAACTCTTGCCGCTGTGAAACCGTAGTTATGCAAATTTGATCAAATTCTTCAACGGAAGTAAATTTTAATTGTTCTATAATTTTATATTCATAAAAGACGGTAAAACGTTCTTGCTTAAATGGCCAAGGAGTTACCGTGATCACGTTATCATCTTTATAGAAAACTTGATTAATCACTCCGTCAGGATTTTCAGATATTTCCATTTTGCGTCCTTCTGGCTGAATTTTGTCCATACAAATTAATAATGAAAAAGCATCACACCATTCTACAAAGCGATACAAATGTTTAGCAAACTGGTTATCGAAATTTAAGTTTTCAAGTAATTTTTTTTCGATTTTTTTCTTGGTCTTTCAAAAAGTTATCCATCAACTTATCTTCTCCGTAAACGTGGTCGCTAAAAATAAAATTAAGGTGCATAGAAGTTAGCAAGGCATTTATCTGGCTTTTTGAAGTGGCAAGTTCAATAACATTTTGGTATTGTTTTAAATCGGTTTTCGCAGCACCCTTTTCTACCAAAAAATGACGTGGTGCTCCAGCATCTGTAAGGTTTTTTGGTTGTTTAGTTTCTGCAACGCCATCATCGTGTTCGGCAATGGCAATAAGTGTTGGAACCATAATTTCATTTGGCAAATCAATTTCGAATTGGAAAGCCAACATTGCCGCCAGCAAGCCGTGAGAGCGTTGGGTGGTGATTTTCCAACCTTGATTATGTGAGGTAACAATCATAATTAAATATATTTTGTCTTATTTACATAAAATATTCGCCGCATTCTATGATAAAAATAGTAAATCACAGTTATCCAAATTTAAACCTACTTGACCTTGAATCGAACCTAAAAGTGCGAATCGGCGAAGCAAAGTGCGAACAGACAAAGTAATTTGCGTTCTCATTGGTTAAATGCAAAAACCCTCAAG
>NZ_JANOQD010000121.1:0-5243 GCF_031422135.1 Flavobacterium sp.
GTAATTAACCGCTTCGCTTTTGCTGCTAAACTCATCAATACTTACTTGATTTTTCAACCACTCTTCATTAAGAGGAGTTAACGAAATGCTTTGTCTAGTCATAATAATTTTATTTAGTGGTGTAAATATACACCAAAAATATAAAATCCGCATCGTAATTTTGAAAAGTTTAAAAAAACACTTCAAAAGTTACGCCATAACTTCTCCCATTTTATAATACTTCACAGGGTTTTTTATTCAGAAGTTTTATTTACTAGAAATAGTTGTTTTTATTTTGTCTTTTTTTGTTAATATGGCTTTTAATCCATTCCAGCTATAAGACTCATTCCATTTGCTTATTTTCATCATAAATTCTCCATTTGAATCTTTTTTTTCGATTTCTTCTGCTTCTTCTATAACTTTAATAATTTGATCTGGTTTGCCGCCAGCTTCTTTTGGGAATATGAAATTTTCGATGTGATAGTAAACGTCAGCATCGCCAACTTGATATTTTTCGGGTAAAACAATTAAATTTTTATTGTTCCAAGCGTAATAAAGGTAATATGTTGGAATTCCACAGGCTTCGCCGCTAAAACTAATTCGATATATTTCGGAGATGTTTTTTAGACCTAAATCTCCAATACATTTATCTTGGAAGAAATAACTTTCACTTAAATTATTTTTGTATTCTTTGGAATCTAAAATCTCGTTACTTGGGTTTAAAACTTTTACTGAAATATTATGTTTTTTTGTTGTGAATTCTACTTCTTGTTTTAGCTCAATTTTTTCGAGTGAAGTTAGAAAGGTCAGGTCTTTAATGGTTTTAAAATCTAACGCTAAAAATCCTTGCCAAATATATCCTGAATTTGAAATGCCGTTATTGTTAAAGGAAATCTCTACCCATTGTGCCTCAATACCTTTTAGCTTTAATGTTTGATCTGTGATTTTTAAGAGCAATCCTTTTTTGCCCAACTGAAGTGAGTCTACTATTTTTCCGTTTACTGAAGGTTCCGTTCTTACATAGCAATTTTTTGCAGCAATGATTACTTCAAGGTTTTCGTCTCTTTTCCAGAGATAACTTTCCGGACCTTGAGAAAAGCCATTAAAAAAAGTTAAGAGTAGTAAACTTAAATATAATAGCTTTTTCATTGATTTTAGTTTTACAGGTTACTTTTAATTTGTAAAACTAAATCTTCAAATTCTTCTTTACTTAAACTCACTTTGTTTTGAAAACGCATTTCATCCATTTCGTTTAGCGGAATTAGATGTACGTGAGCGTGGGGAACTTCTAGACCTATAACTGCCATTCCAATGCGTTTGCAAGGAATTGTTTTTTCTAAAGCTATTGCGATTTTTTTGGCGAAAGCCATTAATCCTAAATATAAATCGTCTTCAATATCAAAAAATTTATTGATTTCTTGTTTCGGAATACACAAAGTATGTCCTTTTGCATTTGGATTTACATCAAGAAAGGCTAAAAAATTCTCGTCTTCGGCAATTTTATACCCTGGAATTTCTCCGTTTACTATTTTAGTGAATATTGACATATTTTAATGTTTAGTTTACAGTGTTCAGTATATAGTGTTCAGTTGGCTCATAGTTTTTAAAGGACACAACTGAACACTAATTACTGACTAATCACTAGTCTCTAGTTATTTCAAGTATTTCAAACTTCAAAGTACCGTTTGGAACAGTGATTTCAGCAATTTCTCCAACAGATTTTCCCAGCAATCCTTTTCCAATAGGTGAAGTTACGGATATTTTTCCTGTTTTAAGATCGGCTTCGCTTTCTGCAACTAAATGGTAAGACATTTCCATACCATTGGTTTGATTTTTGATTTTTACGTGCGATAAAACTAACGCTTTTGAAACATCTAATTGAGATTCGTCAATCAAACGAGCGTTAGAATATACTTCTTCCATTTTTTTGATTTTCAACTCCAAAAGACCTTGAGCTTCTTTTGCTGCGTCATATTCTGCATTTTCAGACAAATCACCTTTGTCTCTAGCTTCGGCAATATCTGCGGATGCTTTAGGGCGTTCTATAGCTTTGAGTTGTTCTAACTCGTCTTTCAATTTTTTTAATCCTTCTGCGGTGTAATAAGATACTGTACTCATAATTTATTCGTTATATATAATAGAAAAAATCCCATAGGGATGGGATTTCTTTCGGCAAAGATATTATTTTTATTTCAATTTGTAATTTTATATGACAATCATATCATAGCAAAGTTAATTAAATTAAATTTGTTGCCACTTAATAATGTTATTATTTTAATATGAAACCATCTATTTTTGTTTTCTTGGCTTTTTTGATGCTTAATTGTCAGAAAGATACGGTTGTAAACAACAATCCTTATTTGCCTAATTATAATTTTTCTTTTATTATAAACACTAGTTTACCATTGTACAATAGCTTACAGTTCCCTGGAAATCCTATTTTAATTACCTCAGCTGGTGCTGGACTAAAAGGCATCATTGTAATGAATGCGGGTGTAAATGATTATCGTGCTTTTGAAGCCAGTTGTCCCAATCAATATCCTAGCAATTGCTCACAGTTAATTATCAATGGAATCAATGCTAAATGTCCTTGCGACGATAAAGAATATAGCTTATACACTGGTTTAGGAACGGGTGTTTTGTATCCTTTGAAACAATATAGGGTAGAAGTTGTTGGTGCAAATTTGAGAGTTTATAATTAGTTTAAAAAACAAAAACCTCCAAAATTAACTATGAATTCTGGAGATTTATTTTGATTTCTTTAAAACTTTAAAGTGATTCCTGTTAGAAAATTAATTCCAGCTTGTGGATAATAAAAATTCTCTGTAATTGCGTTGTCACTCGAACCAACTGGACGATAATAATAGCTATAGGTGTATCCATTTGAGACATATTTTTTATCGAAAAGATTATTTACTAATAAGTTGAAGGCTATTTCAGATATCCATTTTGGTTTTAATTTGAACGATGCATTGAAATTATTAATAAAATAGGCTTTCATACTTTTGCTTTCAGTTGATGTGTTATCTAAATACTGTTTGCCAACGTACTTTGAAATAAACCCGAGAGATAAATTCTCAATAGGAGTAAGAGTTAAAGTATTTGCAACAATTGTATTAGGTGAAAAAGCAATATCTGTATTTTTATATTCAGTTACTACTGGAGCGTACGAAACCGCATCGAAAGTAATTGGATCGTATTGGGTGTCGTAAACTAAATAATCAAAACTTTTAATTTTATTCTGACTAAAAGTAGCATTAGCTTCAATTTTAAAATACTTCGTTATTTGATAAGCCGCTTGAAGTTCAATTCCTGCTCTGTAACTTTTAGGTACATTTTGACGCACACCGTTTCCTACATCATCCAAAGCACCAGTAAGCACAAGTTGACTGTTGTAATGCATATAATACAGGTTTGCTGTTGCAAAATAATTTTTGGTTTTTAATTTATAACCCAATTCGTAATCTACTAATTGTTCTCGTTTTGGTGTTTTTGGATTTTTGGTTAAATCATCACCATTAGGTTCACGATTTCCAACTGCAATAGATCCATAAATATGGTTTTTTACATTTAAAAGATAAGTTAAACCGGCTTTTGGATTAAAAAACGAATATTTTTTATCGATATTATTTATTGGTTTAACATCAGAGGTTACACCTGATGATTTGTAATAAACATCTCTAAACTGGACATCGGCAAAAGCGATGAGTTTTGAAGTGATGTTGTATTCAGCTTTGGCATAGATATTCAAATCTTCTTTCAGCAATGAGCTTTCGTAATATTTGGTTTCAAAAGGCAAAGAGGTGGGAAAATTATTCCACAGAATCTCGCCAAAACGCAATCCATCATATTTATTATAACCACCTCCAATATTGAAACTCCATTTATCTTTATTATAATTTAGTGAATAAACTAGAGCATAAAAATCACTTTTTGCCCATTTTCTTCTAATTACATCGCTTTTATCTTCACCGTTTGGACTGTTTGGAAAGTATTTTTTGAATGTATCATTGGGTTTAAATTCTTCATAATACCCTTTTCCTGGCGTGATATTTCCTGAAATATTTCCAGATAAATTTTCATTAAATTGATGAGAAAAATGCAGTTGATAATGATTTTGTTCGTAGTTATCAACTTGGTTTCCGTAAGTATAGAAATTATACGTTCTACCAGAGTTCAATAAATTTCGAGCTTCGGCATCTGAAGAATAATTTCTTTCGATAAAAGCTTTGATTCCATCAATATCTCCATTTACAACAGCTTCGGGAGTTCCGTACCAAGATTGATAAGTTATTTCTTTTCCGCCAAAGAGGATTGCTTTTACAGCCGTTTTATCTTTTATAAATCCTGCTTCAATGTAATATCCTTCTAAATTTGATGAAGCCCTATCAATATAGCCATCACTCGCAATTTTAGACAATCGTCCTTCGGCATAAAACCCGTTTTTGATACCAGAACCAAGGCTTATGTTGTGTTTTCTGGTTCCAAAAGAACCTACACTATTTGAAGTTGTGGCATATCCGTTAGTTGATGGTTTTAATGTTTTTAAATTCAAACTTGCTCCAAAAGCACCAGAACCATTCGTTGATGTTCCAACGCCACGTTGCAACTGAATGTCTTCTACCGAAGAAATAAAATCGGGAATATCGACAAAAAAAGTAGCTTGACTTTCCGCATCATTGTATGGAATTCCGTTTATGGTCACATTCACTCGTGTGGCATCGCTTCCTCGAACACGAATTCCAGTGTAACCTACACCAGCACCTGCATCGGAAGTAGTCACAACTGACGGCATTTGATCTAATAAAATTGGTAAATCTTGACCTAAATTGGTCGATTCAATTTGTTTTTTGGTAATCGTTGAAAAAGCAAATGGTGCTTTGTCTTTGACTCTCGTTGAAATTAACAATACTTCTTGAAGTGAATTGGTTTTAGAAGAATCTTTTTCAATTTCTTGTGAGAAGGAGAAAATTGAAAATAGTGAAAAGATAATAGATGGAAATAATTTGCAACTTTTCAACGTTGCAGTTTTGTAACTAAATAAATGTTTCATCTGTAAAATGTTTTACAAATAAAAGGGGGAATTATTCTTTTTTTAAATTAATAAATGGTTGTTCAATAACAATGGATAACGTGCACATTATCTGTTTGTCATTTTTTCCCTTGGCAACATTACTTGCCCAGGTTCTTTGGGTATAATCTCAGCTCGTTATTTGGAGCACCCCTTTGAGACATTGCAAAAGTATGGTTTTAAATTCGAATTT
>NZ_JANOQD010000122.1:0-21823 GCF_031422135.1 Flavobacterium sp.
AATATTAGTTTCTAACGTTGGTGGTATAGCTGGAAGAGTCCAGCTAAGTGTTTGCCATTGATCTACAACAGTATTGCCAACATTTTGATTGACTATTTGAAATGTACTAGCACCAGTGTTTGTAATCATTTGTATTCCAACAGTTCCTACATAATTTTTATTTACATCCATTGTGATAGTAAGATTACTAGGTACAGCAGCATCTATTTTCCAAGTACCAAAAGCAGCATCTTGATACCTATTATTAACTCCTGCATAGAAAGCATTTCCGGGCCCCATAACCACTTTTAATACTTTGGTTGTAGCAGATGTATTAGTTCCATCAGGATCTGGATTAGTAACTATTTCTGCCACTGGAGCACCACTGTCAAAAGTAAACCAAACTGGAGCAATCCCTGAAGGAGTTGCTGGCTCAAATCCCAAATTATATTGTTGTTGTTGAGAATATCCTAACGTAATAAAAGCTAGGAAAATGAATAGTGTAATTTTTTTCATAATATTTTGATTATTTAATATTATCAAATTTAGGATTGTTTGTAAAGAAATCATTAAATTGAAAGTATATAAAAACTATACCGAAAATATTAGTACGAATTTACATTGATTAGGATACTATTATCAACGCATTCAAGAGTTAACAAAAAGTAAATAAGACCAATGAATAAAAACAATATCCATAAATGTTGTGGTTATGAATGGGTAACTATTACGTTTGCGAAGTTTATTTTAATGCTAAATATCCATTTATAAAATAAAAAAGAGATGAAATTAGCATTTATATAAAAATTCAAATGAAAAATTATTAAATTAATAAAAAATATTTAAATAACATAAAATTATTAGTTTTACATCTTTAACATTTGTCAACACAGAATTAATTACCTTTGTGAAAATTGACTTTTTATATGATTCCTCAAGATATTTCGAAGCTAGAACCTAAAAAAAATATTATTATAAAAGGGGCTCAAATTCATAATTTGAAAAACCTTGATGTTGCCATTCCCAGAAACAAATTAGTAGTAATAACAGGTCTTTCAGGATCAGGAAAATCTTCTTTGGCATTTGATACTTTGTATGCCGAAGGACAACGTCGTTATGTAGAAAGTTTATCAAGTTATGCACGACAATTTCTTGGACGATTAGACAAACCAAAAGTTGAATATATCAAAGGAATTGCGCCAGCCATTGCCATAGAACAAAAAGTAAACACAACCAATGCTCGTTCTACAGTTGGAACATCGACAGAAATTTATGATTATTTAAAGTTACTATATGCTCGAATTGGCAAAACCATTTCACCTATTTCTGGTTTAGAAGTCAAAAAAAACACGGTTTCCGATGTTATTAATGAAGTTAAAACATTCGAAATTGAGTCTAAATGGTTACTCCTTGCTCCTATTCATCTGGAAGAAGGCAGAAAACTGGAAGACAAACTAAAAGTGCTATTGCAACAAGGTTTCGCTCGTATTTTGGTTAAAAATGAAATGATTCGTTTAGATTCTATCGATGAACATACATTAGATAATAAAGATATTTTACTTATTATTGACAGAATTGTAGTCAAAGACGACGAAGATTTTTTCAATAGATTGGCAGATTCTGTTCAAACTGCTTTTTATGAAGGCAAAGGAATTTGTTATTTACAAGAAGTGAATTCGAATAAAAAATTCAGTTATAGTGCTAATTTTGAATTAGATGGTTTGCAATTTTTAGAACCTAACGTACATTTATTCAGTTTTAACAATCCTTATGGTGCTTGTCCTGTTTGCGATGGTTATGGCAATATTATTGGGATTGATGAAGAATTAGTAATCCCAAATACAGCACTATCAGTTTATGAAAATGCAATATTTCCTTGGCGTGGTGAAAGTATGGGTTGGTTTCGTGACGAGTTAGTTAATCACAGCCATAAGTTTGATTTTCCAGTGCATAAGCCCTATTTTGAATTGTCTGAAGCACAAAAAGAAGTGGTTTGGAAAGGCAACAAATATTTTCAAGGTCTGAATGATTTTTTCAAAGAATTAGAAGAAAAAAATTATAAAATTCAAAACAGAGTGATGCTTTCTCGCTATCGTGGTAAAACAAAATGCCATACTTGCAAAGGAAAACGCCTTCGTCAAGAAGTATATAATATTAAAGTAGGCGGAAAAACATTGCCTGATTTGGTCGATTTATCCATAAAAAATACCGTTTTATTTTTCAAAGATTTAAAACTATCCGATTACGATTCCAAAGTTGCCAAACGTCTTTTAATAGAAATTAATAACCGATTGTCCTTCTTACAAGAAGTAGGGTTGGATTATTTGACATTAAATAGAAACTCGGCAACACTTTCTGGAGGTGAATCACAACGAATTAACTTGGCAACTTCATTAGGAAGTTCACTTGTTGGTTCGATGTATATTCTAGACGAGCCGAGTATTGGTTTGCATCCAAAAGATACCGAGAAGCTAATTCAAGTCCTGATTTCTCTACGTGACTTGGGAAATACAGTTATTGTGGTCGAACATGACGAGGATATTATGAAAGCTGCTGATATGATTATCGATATTGGTCCTGAAGCTGGAACTTTTGGTGGCGAATTGGTTGCTCAAGGGACTTTTGAAGAAATATTGAAATCAACTTCTTTAACGGCTCAATATTTGAATGGTGAGTTAGAAATATCCGTTCCTAAAACAAGACGAAAATCTTCGACTTATATAGAAATACTAGGTGCTCGTGAAAATAATTTACAAAATGTAGATGTCAAATTTCCATTAGAAATGCTTACTGTAATTACGGGAGTTTCAGGCTCTGGTAAAAGTACTTTAGTTAAGAAAATTCTATTTCCTGCATTACAGAAAAAGATTGATGGTATAGGAGAAAAAGCAGGGCAATTTAGTGATATGCGAGGTTTTTATCACAAAATTCAACATATAGAATATGTAGATCAAAACCCAATTGGGAGAAGTTCCCGTTCAAATCCAGTGACTTATATCAAGGCTTACGACGATATCAGAGAATTATATGCTAAAGAAAAACTATCAAAAAATCGTGGTTATCAAGCCAAACATTTTTCTTTTAATGTAGATGGTGGTCGTTGCGAGACTTGCAAAGGCGAAGGTTCCATAAATGTAGAAATGGTTTTTATGGCCGATGTTTCCTTGCCTTGTGAAACGTGTAACGGAAAACGTTTCAAGAAAGAAGTACTCGAAGTAACTTTTGAAGGTAAAAATATCGATAATATTTTAACAATGACTATCGATGATGCATTGACATTTTTTATAGAAACTAAACAAACTAAAATTTCACAAAAACTACAACCCTTGCAAGATGTAGGATTGGGTTATGTGCAATTAGGACAATCATCGTCAACACTTTCTGGAGGCGAAGCACAACGAATTAAACTGGCAACTTTTCTAGTAAAAGGAGCTACCAAAGAAAAAGCTTTGTTTGTTTTTGACGAACCTACCACAGGATTGCATTTTCACGATATTCAAAAACTACTAAAATCGTTTAATGCTTTAATTGAAAAAGGACATTCTATTATTGTCATCGAACATAATCTGGATATGATAAAATGTGCCGATTGGGTAATTGACTTAGGTCCAGAAGGTGGCGAAAATGGTGGGCAAATTTTAGCAATAGGAACTCCAGAGGAAATTGTAAAAAACAAAAAATCAATAACTGGAAAGTATTTGAAGGAGAAGTTATAAATAAAAATCTCAAATTTATAAACTAAAAGCTAGTTTATAAATTTGAGATCCTAAATTAATTGAGTTTAACATTTATTCTATTACAATTTTTTTACTTATTTTTTTGTTGATTGCGTTCAATTTTGCTAAGTAAATCCCTTTAGCAAAATCGCTAATATTGATTTTTTCTAGCTGATTTGGATTTGTAATTAATTTCTCAAGAACTACTTTTCCGTTTGTATCAATTAATTGAAACTGGTATTCTTTTTCGCTTAAAATACCTAAATTAATAGTTAAAAATTCTTTAGTTGGATTAGGAAAAAAACTAACTTGATAATCCGAATTGAACTCAGAAGTTGACAATGCTGCTACATTAGCAACAGCAAAATGCAATAAAGAACCAATACCTGCTTTTGCAATATTGTAAACATACACTGGATCCATATTTACTAATAAATCAGTAGCCGTATGCCTGTGAATTGATTCATTTTTTTCAAAAAAACCTGTTATCACTTCATTATTATCTTCAAATGGCATATAATCTGAAGCGTATGCATAGCTTAAAAAAGTATTTAATGTTGAGTACAAATCTACGCAAGTAATTAATTCATTTGTTATGGTGTTTGATGCTGCGTTATTTGTGGTTGGAATACCAGTATCTCTTTCGCAAGTAATGGTATTATTTGTCATTCCAGCCACTCCTCCTACTTCATCAATATTAAAAACTAATTTAATATTCATTTTCGGATTAGTTGCATTTACTACTGATGATACATAATGCTGACTTCCTTGCAAACCATCTTCCTCTCCTGAAAAATTAATAAATTTTATGGAATATTCTGTTGGAATATTTTTCATTAATCGAGCCATTTCTAATAAAATAGTCGTTCCACTTCCATTATCGTTTGTTCCTGTTCCAACTATGGAGTCATAATGAGCACAAACTATCACAAATGTGTTTGGATAAACGGTTCCTACTTTGGTAAGTATCAAATTTTTTACCGCTGCGGTTGATCCAGAATAGGTATAAGTGTCCTCAAAAAGTTGAGTGTTTGTGTATCCGTAACTTAAATATTTGTTTTTAATCCAATTAAGAGTGTTGGTTAATGAAGCTGTCCCTCTTCTTTTAACACCCAATCCTTCAAATTCAGTCAAATAATTAGTAATATTAGTTTGTGTTACTTGATTGGCTACATTATTGTATTCAGGTATAAAGGTCTGTGCATTTATTTCACCAAAAAAGCTAAATATAATAAATAAGGACAAAGTATTTTTTTTCATAATTAGGTAGTAAGTTTTTAAAGAAACAAATTTACAAAATAAAAAAAACAAATTAAAAATTAATCATTATACGCTTAATTATCATTTGTTTATGTTTTTTGATTAAAAGTAAACTTTTAATTTTTATTTTTTTGGCACGCAAATTGGATATACCAAAACAACAAGTTATTTTGCTTGTTCAAGGAAGCCAAAAATTGTTAGAGTAGGCGCAAAATAAAATTAATGTATTATGAAAAAATTTACTCTTTTAGTAGCCAGCATCTTCCTGGTAGGAAGTATGGCAAATGCGTCAGAAAACCCTGTTTTTTCTGACAACACAACAATAGCAAGATTCAATTTTGACGAACCTATTGCATTCACAGAACGTGGCATTGAGTTTTTTGTATTCCCAAATGGTGAATTCGACTTTAATACTAGACCACAAGATTCTGAAGGCGAATATTATTACAAAACCGCAAACAAAAGAGGTTCAGTAACTGTCGAAAGAAATCCAGTAAATTATGGTGTTCGTATCGAACACGATAGCTTCGGTAGAGTTCGTAGGGTTGGAAATACCTTTATAAACTATGATTTTAACGATAGAGTAAGCCGCATTGGAACTGTATATATGAAATACAACCGTTTTGCGCTTTCACAAGTAGGTGGATTGCGAATCGTATACGATCGAAGAGGTCAAATAATCGATATGTTTGGTAACGTAAAAGCAAATCGTTCAGGTTATCATTACGGGAACTATGGAGGAAACCATAACAACCAGTATGATAATAATAGTTCAAATCAGAACAATGACGATTATTATTATTACAAACAAGATGGCTCAAAAGCCAAAATTGAAAAACAAGAAAAAAACGACGGTGATACCACCATCGAAGACAATAATAAAAGATAGTTTATATGCTGGTTACATATAAATTTGGTTAGGTTGGTTTGTTTATGTTAGACTCCAGTATTAGCAATGATATTGGAGTTTTTTTTGGAGCTAATCCTGCTGTTCGTTACAATCTTTTCTTTTTTTAAAGAAAAAAAAGAAAAGGATTTCCACTGCCATCAGGGCTAAAAAGAAACCTAAAACAAGATTTAAACAATCGTTTCCAAAACAATTTCAGAAAGTTTTTGAGTTAAACTCTTCCTAGAATATTTTTCTAAACCAATAGCATTTACTTTCAATTTTTTATCCAAGTATAAGGCATAAAAGTCTAAAATTTTAGCTTTCAACTTCTCTTTTTCGTCATAATTACAAAATATTCCAGTATTGGTTTCGGTTAGAATCGATTCAAAATCAGAACCCTTTGGACCTATAGCAACGATAGGCCTTTCAGAAACCATATATTCAAACAATTTGCCAGGAATAATACTTTTGGTAACTTCAGAATCTATTTCAATTAGTAACAAAACTTGAGACTTTCTTTGATGTTCAATAGCTTCATTGTGAGAAAGGTAACCTAAATTGTTCACATACTTATTCAGATCAAAATCCGATATCGAGTCTAAAACCTCTTGACTCACTTTACCAATCAGTTTCAACTCAAAATGAGAAGCAAAATCAGTAATTTCAAGATTCAATTCTTTTAAAACTTCCCATAAAATTCTAGGATTTCTATCGGATAAAAAGGAACCAATGTGTGCCAAAGTAAATTTTGCATCTAGTGTAATTTTTCCAATACTTTCAACATCATACCCATTAGTAATTATTTCAATTGGTTTGTTGGTTATGGTTTGAAATTCAACTTTGGTTGTTGGACTAGTTACTATAATCACATCCGCAGTATTCAAAACTTGGCGTTCTAATTTTTTATGTTTGTTTTCAGCAAAACTAGACAGTTTTAATGATTTATGATATCCAATCGTTGTCCAAGGATCCCTGAAATCAGCCATCCATTTTATATTCGATTGTCGCTTGAGTCGCAATCCTATCAAATGTAAACTATGGGGTGGTCCAGTAGTAACAATGATATCAATATTATTTTCTTGAATGTATTTTGACAAATAATTTACAGAAGGCTTTACCCACAAAATTCTGGCGTCTGGAATAAAAACATTACCACGAACCCAAAGCAATATTTTTTGCAAAAAACTTTGTTTTTTTTGATTTGGAATAATCCCTGAACTAATTCCTTTGGAATTTTTCATCGAAAAAAAAGAAGCTAAACCATAAGGTTCTATTATTTTTTGTTTTAAAATGGTACAGTTTTCTGGAATTTCATCAAGCAAACCATTGTCAATAATAGGATATGTAGGATTTTCAGGAATATAAACTATTGGAGTAATATCAAAATCAGGCAAATATTTCACAAATTTCAACCAACGTTGCACTCCTGGCCCACCAGCTGGAGGCCAATAATACGTGATTATTAATACCTTTTTCATATTGATTTTACTAAAAATAATCCAACCCAAGTTGCTAATAACCCTATAAAAACACTCAAAGTAATGTATAGAATTGCTGTAAAAAATTGATTGGTTTGCAAAAGTTGAATATTTTCGTTCGAAAACGCCGAAAAAGTAGTATATCCTCCACAAAAACCTGTAATCAAGAAGAATTTTAAATCTTGTGAAATAGTATTTTGCTTTTCAAAATAGCCAAAAAATAAACCAATTAACAAACATCCAAGAACATTAGTTAAAAAAGTAGCATATGGAAAATTTGAACTTGCATATTTAGTTACAAAAATAGTAGTTACATATCGCAAAACGCTACCTAATCCACCTCCAATTGCTATATAAATTATGGTTTTCAATTATCCTTTTTACCTTTCATTTCATAATAAATACCAAAACCTAATAAAATTAAAATTCCAATAAAACTAAATAACGAAATCAAACTTCCGGTTTTGACTACTTGTGGTTCAAATTTGAATTCTACAGCATGCTTCCCTGCTGGGATTAATAATCCTCGTATGGCATAATTTACTCTAAAGTGTTCTTGCAATTTACCATCAATGTAGGCATTCCAACCATTTTTATAATACATTTCAGAAAAAACGGCTAAACCATTACTGGCATTGTTTGAGGAGTATTTTAAATGATTGGCTTTGTAACTGGTTAATTTTATCGAAGCCGAATTGTTATCGATTGTTGATTTTACATTGATGTTCGGGAAATCTTTTCTATTTAAAACAGCTACATTTTTAGAATCCAATTTATCCAATGCTTTCATCTCTTCATCCGCTGTGTTTACCAATTTCAAATTTTTAACAAACCAAGCGTTTCCATTCGTTTGCGTATTTTCTATTGGCATTTGATTGCCTTTTTCGTCGGTTTGAATTAAATACTTAACATTTAGCATATTCAATACTTCCATATTATTCTTGACAATATGATAGTCGAATAATTGTTCCATTCTTTTTGGTTTTACAGCACTATAACCACCAATAGACTTATGAAAATAAGAAGCTCTAGGATCCATCAAAGCATTTTCTGAAACTTCAAAAACACGATAATGTGATTTGTCTTTCAAAATGGCTTCATCGACTGGAGTTGCCTCAAAAGGAACTTCAACTTCACTAGCTTTTACAAACGCTGTACTATCGACATAATTTTTTCCAACAAAAAACAAGTCGGAAACCATTAACAATCCTATAAAAATTACTGCTACTTTCTGTGAAATAGTATTTTTAATAGCCAACCAAAAAGCCCCAAATACTAAAACCATAAAAAAGGCAGAACGTAACAAATCAGCATTGTATATTGATTTTCTGTCCGCTTTGAGGGCGTCCATAAATTCTGGACCGTAGGTTTCCATCCAGTAGGCGTCATTTCCACCTACAAAACTGAAACTCCCTTTAAACAAAAACAATAAAACGACAAGACCCAAACTTACTGTCGCTGCTTTCCATAAATTACTCCATTTTTTATCATTTTCTAATGCAAAAAATGATTGAAATCCCATAATGGCTAATAATGGCATACACAATTCTAGTAAAACCTGAATCGAGGAAACAGCCCTGAACTTATTGTACATCGGAACATAGTCAATAAAAAAGTGGGTTACTAGTGGGAAATTTTTTCCCCAAGAAAGCATTAAAGAAACTAATGAACCTATTAAAAATGCGTATTTTATTTTTCTGTTATCACAAAAAAGAGCCAAGACTGCCATAAAGAATACCACAGCACCAATATAGGCTGGTGCAGAAACTCCAGGCTGATCGCCCCAATAGGTTGGAATTTCCTTTACCATTTCTTTGGCTTGATCTTGCGGAACACTGTTGGCAATGGCAAACTCATAAATAGCAGAATTTGTGCCTACGTTTTCAAAATTAGAGCCACCAAAAATTCGTGGAGATATCAAATTAAAACTTTCGGAAATACCATAACTATAAGCGGTAATATAATCATAACCAATAGCATTGACTTCTGTATTTTTTGAACCATCAGCATTGTATCTTAAATCGTTTTTTCCACGATTACTTTCTTTGGCATATTCCGAAGTTGCTAACAAACTAGTAGCATTAGCACCCAAAGCGAAAATACCAGCAATAGCGAGAGTTCCAAAACCATACAACAATGATTTAATTTCTTTGTTTTTAATGGCATCATATACAAAATAAGCCGTAATGATAAGTAATAAAATTAATAAATAATAAGTCATTTGGAAGTGATTGGCATTAATTTCCAATGCTACCGCAATCAAAGTGAGCAATCCTCCTAAAATGTATTTTTTGCGTTGAAAGACTAATAAAACACCCGCCAAAACCAAAGGCATATACCCTATAGCGTGAGCTTTTGCATTATGTCCCACTCCAATAATTATAATTAAATAGGTTGAAAATCCAAAGGCTATGGCTCCAAAAAAAGCTTTCAATGGATTGACTTTCAATACTAACAATAGTACATAAAATCCAATGAAATACAAAAACATATAATCGGCAGGACGAGGCAAAAACCGAATTAAATAATCTAATTTTTTAATATAATTGTGCGGATAATTAGCACCCAATTGATACGTTGGCATTCCACCAAAAGCACTATTTGTCCAATATGGTTCGGTATTATTGGCAGCTCGAAAATCATTTTGTTCTTTGGCCATTGCCGTATATTGAACAATATCTTGTTGCTGAATTTTTTTGCCTTGTAAAACAGGGTAGAAATAAATTAGGGAAACTAAAACAAAGCCTAAAACGGCTAATAGGTGTGGATAAAAACGCTTCAACTGATTCATAAATGAAAAATTAATCTAAATAGGGCGTGAAGGTAAGAAAATTTTAGGTTTTTGAAAAGACACAATTATGATTCCTACTGTAATCTGTAAAATCATACTTTTTTTCGTCTCGTGTCAATAAAATATATGATTTTCCAAAATCCATCATCTTTATACAATTGAAAGGAGTTTACACCACTGTGTTGCAATTTTCCATTCATATAAAATTCATAAGGTGTCCACACATTTGCCATTGTTCCATCAACTTGAATAATAAAACTGAGAATTTTTTCTTCAAAACCTATGGTATGTGGTATTTTAGCTAAGGAATTAAAGAATCCTTCCATTGTTTCTTCCGTAAATTTGTTTCCTTTAGTATTCTCAGTTATGGATTGCATAATCATATTTTCGGAGCAATAGGCTCTTAATTTTGTGGTGTCTTTGGCGTGGAATGCTTCAAAGAAATTTTCAATAACTTTTTGAACTTCCTGATTTTGAGCATTTAATTGAACAATAAAAAATAACAAACCAATTGATAATACTTTTTTCATAAATATATTTTTAAAAACCATAATATAAAGTTACTACATTAACTTGATTTTTAATGGCTTTAAAAACAATTTTAGTATTTTTACAAATCGAAAATCAAAATTTAGAAAACTAAAATCTAAAACCTTTATGTCTGTAGCAAAAAAAGATTACAAAAGAATTACTACAAAATCACTGTTTGATATGAAAACAAATGGTGAGAAAATTTCAATGTTAACAGCATACGATTATACGATGGCAAAAATTGTGGATTCGTCTGGAGTGGATGTGATTCTTGTGGGAGATTCAGCAAGTAATGTAATGGCAGGACATGAAACGACATTACCGATAACATTAGATCAAATGATTTACCACGCTTCAGGTGTTGTAAGAGCTTGCGAAAGAGCATTGATTGTAGTTGATTTACCTTTTGGAACGTATCAATCGGATCCAAAAGAGGCATTACGATCGTCCATTAGAATTATGAAAGAAAGTGGCGGACACGCTGTAAAATTAGAAGGTGGAAGCGAAATTGCAGCCTCTATCAAAAAAATATTAAATGCTGGAATTCCTGTTATGGGACATTTGGGCTTGACACCACAATCCATATATAAATTTGGAACCTATACCGTTCGTGCCAAAGAAGAAGAAGAAGCCGAAAAACTATTAGAAGATGCTAAATTATTAGAACGAATTGGTTGCTTTGCATTGGTTTTAGAAAAAATACCCGCGGAATTAGCGGCAAAAGTAGCACAAAGTATTTCGATTCCTGTTATTGGTATTGGAGCGGGAAGTGGCGTTGATGGACAGGTTTTGGTACTTCATGATATGATTGGAATGACGCACGAGTTCAGCCCAAGATTTCTGCGCCGTTATATGAATTTATATGAAGATATGACAAAAGCCATTGGACAATATGTTTCTGATGTAAAAGCAGTCGATTTCCCTAATGCCAATGAGCAATATTAAGTAAATATTGATGGCAGAAAAAATTGTATCTACAAAAAACAACCTTCAAATCCTACACGAGGACAATCATATTATTGTGATTAACAAACGTGTGGGAGACATTGTACAAGGCGATAAAACAGGTGACAAACCTCTATCAGAAGTAGTCAAAGAATATATTAAAGAAAAATACAATAAACCTGGAGAAGTTTTTCTTGGAGTTATTCACCGTTTGGACAGACCCACAACTGGGATTGTTGTTTTTGCTAGAACAAGCAAGGCTTTGACTCGTATGAATGAAATGTTTAGCAGTCGGGAAACTCAAAAAACATATTGGGCAGTTGTAAAAAATAAGCCCGCTAAAAACGAAGATAAACTGGTTCATTTTATAAAAAGAAACGAGAAAAACAATACTTCCAAAGCGCATATCAAAGAAGTTCCCGAAAGCAAATTAGCCTCTTTAGATTATAAAATCATCAAAGAGTTAAACAATTACTTTGCTTTAGAAATAAATTTGCACACTGGACGTCATCATCAAATCAGAGCACAATTAGCAGCAATTGGATGTCCAATAAAAGGCGATTTGAAATATGGTTTTGATCGAAGTAATCCTGATGGAGGAATACATCTTCATGCGAGAAAGCTTGTTTTCACACATCCCGTTTCTAAAGAAAATATTGAAATTATTGCACTTGTTCCTGACGAAGTAGTTTGGAAAGCCATTTAATACATTTAAAAATGAAATTCAAAAACAACATAAATTTCCGAAAAGAGACTTTAAAGAAACTATTAAAAACAATCATCAAATACGAAGATGAAATAGTAGAAGCTTTGCACAAAGATTTCAAAAAACCCGGATTTGAAGCCGTTTTAACAGAAACCAATTATGTCATCTCGGATTTGAAAGAAACTATAAAAAACATAACTAAATGGTCAAAACCCAAACGTGTTTTTCCATCAATTTTAAATTTTCCGTCTACTGATTATATTTATAGTGAGCCTTATGGAAATGTTTTGATTATCTCGCCTTGGAATTATCCATATCAATTGGCTTTGTGTCCACTAATAGCTGCGGTAGCTGCTGGAAATAAAGTGACTTTAAAACCATCAGAACTTACTCCACATACTTCATCAATCATTACTAAAATAGTTAGAGAAACCTTTGACAACAAACACGTTGTGGCAATTCTTGGCGATGTTGGAATGGCACAAGAGTTATTAAAACAACGTTGGGATTACATATTTTTTACGGGAAGCGTTCCTGTTGGAAAAATTATTGCCAAAATCGCCGCCGAAAACCTAACACCAGTAACATTAGAATTAGGTGGGAAAAGTCCTTGTATTGTTGACGAAACTGCTAATTTAGAAGTGGCAGCAAAACGCATTATTTGGGGAAAAATCATCAATGCAGGACAAACTTGTGTTGCTCCCGATTATCTTTTAGTACATCAAAAAGTAAAAAACAAGTTTGTTGGGTTGCTAAAAACCGAAATCTCTAATGCATTGGGAGAAAATCCAGAAGAATCAACTGATTTTGCAAGAATTATAAATCTTAAAAACTGGGAACGTCAAATTCGATTACTTGAAAATCAAAAAATACTTTTTGGAGGCCAATCCAACAGAGATACTTTTTACCTCGCTCCTACACTACTCGACGAACCAGGTCTGAAAAGTGCTGTAATGCAAGAAGAAATTTTTGGTCCAATCCTGCCCATTATTTCATACCAAACCAAACAAGAAATCGAGACGATAATTAACAGTTACGAAAAGCCTTTGTCTTTTTATATTTTTTCAGAAAACACCTCATTTATAGACGAAACATTAGCAAAATTCTCGTTCGGAGGTGGCTGTGTTAATGATACTTTAGTACATTTAGCAAACAGCCGATTACCATTTGGAGGTGTTGGACATTCTGGAATGGGAGCGTATCATGGAAGATTGAGTTTTGACATCTTTTCACACAAAAAATCGGTAGTAAAAAAACCAACTTGGATTGATATTCCATTGCGTTACGCACCTTATGGAAATAAACTAAAATACATCAAAAAAGTACTAAACTGGCTATAGCAAATTAAATAAAAATGGAAGAATTAAATAAAACCAACAAAAATATTGACCTAGGAGATTGCATAAACGAATCCTTTGAAACCTATAAAAAAGGAGCTTTACAATGCGGTTTAGCATTTATGACAATAATCGCTATTGTTTGTGCTTTTGCTTTTATTGCAATCGCATCATTTACAGATTTAAAAACTTTTTCCGAATCAATGAAAGATTTTAATCCTAAAAATTTATCCACAGAAGGCATTCTAATTTATTATGGAATAGTGCTTGCTTTTGGAATTCTAATTGCTCCATTCAATGCTGGTTTAATCAAAATGATGCAACAAGCTGACCAAGAGGAAGAAGTTAATTTTAAAACTTTTTTTAGTTATGTAAATAGCAAGTATTATGGACAATTGGTCGTGTTAACCCTCATTCTTTCCATTTTTAGTGTCACAATAAATCATTGTTTAGGACTTATACTTCCTGAATTTACCGCAGGAATTATTGGTATGCTTCTTTCGTTAGTTGTTTCCGTATTAACATTTGTATGCATTCCAGCCATTATTTTTAAAGATCTAAATGCTATTGATGCTATAAAATACAGTATAAATCATATGAGTAATAACTTTGTTACTATTCTGATTTTAACAATTATTGGATTTATTGGAGGCTATGTAGGAGCGATTGCGTGTTGTGTCGGAATGTTTTTTACATTTCCAATCTTGTATGCGATGCATTACACTGTTTTCAAAAAAATAGAATCCAATACATAAAACAATCTAAAACCCTAAATCCCGTTCTATTTCTTCCATTTCAATGATGTCGTGAGCTTCTTGAAGTGAAGGCACAATGCTTATTTTTTTGGTATTGCTATTGAAATCAAAATCGTTTGTAACAATCACAAACGATTTTTTATTTTTTTTATGCAATTTATAAATATCAGAAAACAACAAAATATCTTTGACCAATATATTTTTTGAAATTGATAAATCTATAATTAAATTGGAGTTTTTAAATGAATTAATTTCATCGGTTAATTTCTCCAAAAAAGGTACTAAATCACCTTTAGTATCTTTTACAATTATAGTATGTCCTTTTTGCTCAACTTTCATTTTATTATTTTTAATTTTTTAAAAAGCTAATTTACTTAAAGAATTAGTCTTTTACATAACAACTAACAAAATAATCTTTTCAAATTTGTGATTAGGTTTGTCATTTTATTAGTAACCTGTATTTAGTTTATAACCGCATTTATTTTTTGCCATACATCGCTATCAAATCCAGATAATGCAAAATTTGGTGTCGCTGGATCTGATGCTCCTCCCATTCTTATAATTACCATATTTTTACTCGGAATTACATAAATACGCTGATCTTCGGCACCCATTGCTGCATACATATCCGAAGGAGCATTCGAAACTAAAGATGTTTGATAAACAGTTTGACCTCCTGGAACCATATAATTAGGTTTACCATTTAGCCACCATAAATACCCATATGATGGATTTATATTTTGTGAAGTTGTGATACTTTCATTAAAAAAAGTTTCGTTTATTATTGTTTCATTTTTCCATTTTCCTTTATTTAGAGCCAATAGTCCAAACCGTGCCATACTTCGAGTATTGCTGTTATATATTTTAAATATTATTCCATTATTCCAAAAGCCATCCATTCCTATTTTATTTTTTAGTTTAGCATTGAAATAAGCTTCAAAATTTTGACTACTTGCTGCTCCTACAACATCCATTAACTTTTGAAAAACATTTGCATATGACCATCTTGTTCCTGCATCAGCTAAATAGGTTAAATTTGAAGTTATAACCAAATTACTTGCATCATTAAGTCCCGAAGTCATTGAAAGTAGATTTTTTGATGTTATTAAGTTTTCTTGTGCTAAAGTTTCACTTGTCCAACCTGTACCAATGTACTGAGAAACTTTGTTGTTAATATTGAGTAAACCTTCTTGTTGTGCTATTCCTGTAGTTGTTGAAACGAGAGTTTTTCCTGCACTATTCCATTGCCAAGAGGAAGTAGCAGTATGATCATCAAAATACTCTTCCATTACAATTCTTCCGTTCACTAAAATCATAAAAGATTTTGTGTTTTTTTCAATTAGATAATCTTTCAAAGGCTGAATAGCACTTTGATTCCATCCTAAACTAGCAAGAGATTTTGTTTCCCAAGCCGTATCAGTATTTGATGGAAAATACATCGATTCTACTTGAACAGGAGGTATAACGACAGCATTATCTTTTTCACAGCCAAAAATTGGGAATAATAATAGGAAAAGGAATTTTAGATTTTTCATAAACTATACTCTTTAATCAATAATTGGTTTTAAAGTTAGACAATTAAATTTAATAAAGGTTTAAAAGGGTTCCTACCTTATTCTTTAATTTTGAAAATAACAGTAGTTAACTGATGTGTTATTTTCTATTTCGTTTTGAAATCGGATAATACCAAAGTTGAGAATACCATTTGTCTTTTGGGTCATTTAGTATTCCATATTTAGTTGGATAACGATGCGGAAAATGCGCCGTTTTAAAAATAACATCCCAAATTATTAAAACTGTAGCATAATTTCCCATTGGCGTAGAATGTACGTCAATACCGTGATGTGCGTGATGGGTTGATGGTAAAGTTATGAATCTTTCCAAAATCCAAGTTATTGGTTTTAGAAATTTATGTTTGTACAAAAACGAATCCCATTTTATGTTGGTGTGCGTAATTACATCAATAATTCCAATAATCATTGTCGAAATTATATAAGCTTTTCCGAGTCCGAAATACACCATAGTTGCTGAATACCATAGATTTGGCATTAACACAAACCACAGCCAATTCTCTCGATAAGAAACTGCAATATTCATATCGGGTGATGTATGATGTGTTTTGTGAATGTTCCATAACCATATCCATTCGTGACCTTTTCTGTGGTACCAATAGTGTAAAAATTCGTCGGGAATAAAAACAATCAATACGCCAATCCAAATTGGCAAATGACTTAATGCGTTAGAAAAATTTGGAAATAAATATGCTGCAATTAAACTTGTTAAAAGTACAATGGATGGTTTTATGATAATGGCTAATTGTGCAACACTTATCAAATCAATAATCCAATCGTCTTTTCTTCGTTTTGAATTGGCATAAACTCCAGTTATCGCTTCAAGAATCCCAAATCCTAACAAAACCGTTGTTACAACTATTGTGTCTTGATGAATCATTAGCAACAAGTTATCTTTGTTCTTAAGTTATTCCAATATATTTTAGTCGATGCAAATAATGTTACAACGTGAATAATTGCAATTATGATTGCTCCAGGAATAAGATTTTTTACAATAAATAAAAAGATGGAGTGGTTTTCAATTCCATCAAAGTTTTGAACCAAAGTAACTTCATTGTTTATCAATTTAATTTTAATGGCAAGAAAAACTGCAATTGATGCGAAATGAAAACCGTTTACAAAAAGATGTAAAATATATTCCCATCGAGGTAATCCGCCCATAAATTTTCTGCTATTCGTTTCAGAAAATGCGTCAATTCCTAAAACTATACTATCTAACACAACAATGCTAATTCCTATAAAAAAGCTTGTGTTGGAATCTTGTTTGATAAACAAAAAATACAAAATTGCAGGGAAAAATATGGCTCGAATGGTATGTGTGAAATGTTCAAATCTACTTTCGAGATTATTGTGGAGTTGATACTTGAAAATATGCAAATAAAAGCCATCGTAAACAGCTAAAAGTGCAAAAAGTGAAATTAATATTGATGAGATAATAAAAGCAATTTCCATTTTGAAGAGTTAAAATTATTTCATCAAAAATATAAATGCTTATTCTTAAGAAAAAGGACATTTGTCCTTAAATTTCTTTAGAGATTTCTAATTTTATTCTACTCAAAGTTCGGTTTGTTATTCCTAAATACGATGCGATGTATTGATTGGCAACTTTTTGAATAATTTGAGGTTGTTCGTTCATTAATCTCAAATATTTAATTTTTGCTGTTTCATTATTCAAAACCGATGCGTATTTTTCCATTCCTATATATTCTCTTTCGGCAATTAGCCTGCCTATTTTTCCCCAAATCGGACTTTCAACATATAACTTTTGCAAATCATCATAAGTAATTACCCATAATTCAGTTTCTTCTAATGCTTGAATGCTTAATTTTGAAGGTTCTTGAACTATAAAACTTTTATAGGCTGATGTAAGATTGTTTTCTGTACAAAAACAAGAAGTTGTATCTTCTAAATTTTCATTTGAATAAAATATTCTTAAACTTCCAAAATTTATAAATGCAATTTGCTTACAAATTGTATTTTCTTTTACAAAATATTCTCCTTTTTTAAGTATAATTTTTCTGAAATATTGAAAACCATTTTCAAAATCTTTCTCAGAAATTGGAGTGACATTAATTAAAAATTGATGCAAATTGTTTTCTATTTTCATTTTTGAGATTTGTGGGGAAAACACATCAGTTAAAGGTTTAGCGATTGCGGATTTTGGTAATTTGAAAATCTCCTTTCCATAACCATTGCGCAATTTAAAAACTAATGATAAAGATAATAACAAAAAGTTACATCGAAAAACTTCTACTTAAATATTGCCAAATCACTTGTTGGTAGCAGATTTATCTCGTTTAGCTATTTTATAATTCTTTATCAAATTTGCTAAAATACATATACCAATTCCATTCCCAAGTTTCTCCTTTGTCTGTCGAAAATGCTTGACTCCAAATTGGATTTTCTTTGTCAATAATATCCCAACGAAATACAACTAGAATGTCTTTACCTTTAAAATTGTCCTTTGTAAAAAAATAGGCAATATCATTTTCAAATGAGCCAACAACAGGTGGTTGCAAAACTCCTTCATTAGAATCTGCCCAATAAATACTCCATAATTTAGTTATAGGATTAAAAAGACGAACAGACATTCCTTCAAAAGGTTCTCCGTCAAAAGTTGAAAGATAATTGTCAATATTGCCAATTCCATTTAATACTCGATACATTTCCTGCGTTGATTCAAACTCGATCCACTCAGTACAGTTCTCTAACTTTATTTTTAATTTTCTATTTTGAAGTTTCCATTTGCCTTCATAAAAATCAAAATCATTTTTTGAGGAGGTTTCTGAAGCGATTATTTTTAAGTTTCCGTTTTCGTCAAATGTTATTTTTGGAATTACAATTTCGTTATTGCTCATAGTTTTTTAATTTTTTTGTGATGTAATTTGTTCAAAATCATAAATTCTAATAACGGAAGTCGTTTAACTTTGGATTAATTCCATTATGAGTTTTTCATAAATTAATTATCCATACGAATAATCCCGCTTTTCAAAAAAGAAACATAGTTATCTGTTATTCGTTTTGCAAAATAGTTTCTCAACGATTTTACGTTTTCACTTTAAAGAGTTATAGGAATTGTTCAAGATCTCTTTCGTCAATTCCAATTTGTTTGAAATATGAAGTAATGTTTTTCATAAATAGTCACTAAAAAAAGAAAACAAACTCTATTATACATTTCAATAGACTTTTATTTTTGAATTTTAGAAGCTAATAAATAAGTCACAGCCATTCGAATAGCCACTCCATTTTCAACTTGATTTAAGATAACTGATTGTTTGGAATCTGCTACATCGGAAGTGATTTCGACACCACGATTTATAGGTCCAGGATGCATAATTACAATTTCTTTATTGAGAGAATCTAGCATTTTTTTATCCACACCATATTGCATAGCATATTCGCGTGTTGACGGAAAATAGCTGATATCAAGGCGTTCATTCTGAACTCGCAATATGTTAGCTACATCACACCAAACCAGTGCTTTATGTAAATTCATTTCTACTTTAACTCCAAGTGACTCAATGTGCTTTGGAATTAGTGTTTTCGGACCGCAAACTCGTACTTCAGCACCTAATTTTTGTAGTGAATATATGTTAGAAAGCGCCACTCTAGAATGCAAAATATCACCAACAATCACAACTTTTTTACCAGCCACATCGCCTAGTTTTTCACGAATAGTATAAGCGTCGAGCAAGGCTTGAGTTGGATGTTCGTGAGCTCCATCTCCTGCATTAATGATACTTGCTTTGACGTTTTTTGACAAAAAAACAGCAGCTCCAGGAGAAGCGTGTCGCATCACAACCATATCAACTTTCATTGCTAAAATGTTGTTTACAGTATCTATAAGCGTTTCTCCTTTGGTAACTGACGAGCTTGAAGCAGCGAAATTAATCACATCAGCCGAAAGTCGTTTTTGAGCCAATTCGAAAGATAATTTTGTCCTAGTACTGTTTTCAAAAAATATATTTGCAATGGTAATATCTCGAAGCGAAGGAACCTTTTTTATAGGTCGATTGATAACTTCTTTAAAATGATCGGCGGTTTCAAAAATGAGATTGATATCGTTCTCGTTGATGTATTTGATACCTAATAAATGATTTACACTTAACTCCTTCATCTTAAATTGTTATTAATTCAACCGAATCTTCACCTGATGTTTCTTTCCACTTCACCACTACTTTTTCGTTATTTATGGCATCAACTTGACGACCACGATAATCAGGCTGTATGGGCAAGTGACGGCTAAAACGCCTATCGATAAGTACTAAAAGTTCTACTTCACTTGGTCTTCCAAACGATTGTATGGCAGAAAGTGCTGCATTGATACTTCTTCCCGTGTACAACACATCATCAATAAAAATAACTTTTTTATCTTCAACCAGAAAATCAATTTTGGTTTTGTTGGCTTCTAATGATTTTTCGCCACGACGGAAATCGTCTCTAAAAAAAGTAATATCTAGAAATCCTAAAGCAATATTTTTTATTTGATATTCTGTCTCTAAAATTTCTTTCAAACGAGTAGCTAGTTGGGTTCCACGAGGCTGAATTCCTATCAAAATAGTGTTTTTAAAATCGAGATGATTTTCTATTAACTGACAGGCCAAACGATGAAGTATGATGGTAACTTCTTTGTGATTGAGCAAAACTTTTTGACTCATAGTAGTTTGTTGTGTTTGGAATACAAAAATAAGTTTTTTTTTGAATAAAAATACTATTGCATAAAAAAAGCCTCACATTGCTGTGAGGCTTATCCCATTTTATTTTTGAACACATTAGTTTTTTACAAACTTTGTATTCGATGTTCCTTTGTCAGAATTTATTTTGATGAAATAATTTCCAGACGTTAAACTCGAAACATCAACTGTTTTTGTGTTTTGTGCGTTTGGAATTACAAGAACTAATTGTCCTAAAGTATTGTATATATTGATTGAACTTACTGAAATGCTTTCTTTACTTGTAATATTCAAAACATCAGAAACAGGGTTTGGATACACACTAAAATAATTTGAGAATACAAAATCTTGTCTGCTTAATACTGCAATAGTTGTTGTCGCAGTATTGGTTACAATTGGAAAATTATAATCAAAATAAATACTGGCCGAATTGCTAAACGTATTTCCTAAAACTAATGTTGGTTTGGTTTTTATTTTAAAGGAAACATAACCATCGTTTGTAGCATTAGCGAAAGGCAAATTTATATTTTGGCAGATAAACTCTACTTTGTTTCCTGCTTTAATATTGGTTACAAACGAATGGCTTCCTTTTATTGGAACTATTGAGTTGATATCGAATTTAGCCAAATCGATCATATCTTTTACAACAATATTTTGTGCATTTGCCGTACCATTATTCTCGAAACGAATCATATAATGCACATAATCGCCCACTTTTGTTGGTGTGATTGTTGCTCCTTCTAAACAGGTTTTGTCATTTGGATCGAAAGAGTTCACTACCGTTTGGTTGTATTCAAAGGTGTTATCATTTGGCAAATCATCAGTTGCGGGAGAAGTAATGGTTGCTGTATAATTCAATACATCGCCACTATTAACCGCAGGAGTTTCCATTGGAGAATTTACATTGAGTATCACTGTAATTTCTCTCGTTTCAAATGGAGCTAAATTAACAAAATCCCAAGATAAATTATTTGCAGTTTGACTTGTCGTTGTAGGATTTGCCAAAACTAAATCTAAAACGGCATCGTTAAAAACTAAATTGACAGTTCCCGATTGCGTGGTATTTCCTTTGTTTTTATAAATAATTTTATAAGTAGCATCAAAACCTGGTCTGGCAATTTCTAATGGTAATAAAGTAACTTCTAAATCTGGGTGAACACCATTTGCGGTAATACAAAAATTTTGAGTAAAC
>NZ_JANOQD010000123.1:0-1581 GCF_031422135.1 Flavobacterium sp.
TTCGTTTACGGCTTTTGGGGCATTGAAAAATCCTTTTAACATAATAGTTTAATTAAATAATTTTCACAAAAGTACAAAGGTTTGTTTGAATAATAGTTAATTAATGCTGTAAAAAAAGATGGTTGTTGTGTGGTTTTAGCCCAGACCTGTCTGCCGACAGGCAGATGGAAATGAAAACCCCACAGTAAAAAAATTTATTTTTTCATGCAATTTCAGAGCGACTAGTGGAAGCTCATGAAATTGTATTTGAAAAAAAAGTTTTTTGAGCGAGGAGTTGTGATGTACAGATGGAAATTGCTCCTTAATTCAAAGCAAAAGAGGCACATAATCTAAAGTTGGGAACAATAACCTTGAAGTTTCTTGTGGTTGTAAAATTTACTAAATTAAAGTAGCCTTTCATTGCGCCGTAAGGAGATGATAGTAAACAACCTGAATTATACGTGTGTTGTTCACCAGGTTTTAAAACGGGTTTTTTGCCAATAACACCTTCGCCATCAACGGTTTCTATATCGTTTAAGGAATCAAAAATTTCCCAATGGCGCGAAATTAGTTGTACGGAATCTTTACTTTGGTTTTCGATAGTGATTTGATAACTAAAGGCAAAATGAATTCTATAGTTCTTGAAATAAGTACCTTCAAAACTAGTTAAAACCGAAATTTTTATCCCTCTTGTTATTTGTGAAACCATATTAATAGTCTAAATATGAGTTTAATGATGGCAAAATTACAAAATTTTGCTTTTGTTTTAACTTTTTACAACTCTTTTTTTAGTTTATAGTATTTGTTGAATTTGCATTCCCTTTTCCAATCACTCTGTCGTATCGGTAATTATTTTCTCGGTAGTAGACTAAAATCGAATAGTCATTTTCGGTTTGATAAAAATTACCGTCGATTGCGTTTTCGTGATCTAGTGTTCCATTGTCGTCTGAAACTCGATATTGATAGTTTGTAAAGCCTTGTTTTAAGAGGATGGCTTTTTCAAAAAGTCGAGTTTGTTCATTATAATCTAATTTATTTTCTGGCGAAAGTTGATAATTATTAAACATGCCAGTGATGTAAATAGATTTTTTTGATCTAAAAGTTGGAGCCGAAAGACTAAAATAAATCCAGGTATAATCTGCTTCAATCTCGTTGTTTGTTGCGTTAATATTGCGAACAATAAAATTGCCGTTGATGTCTTGTGTGAACGAATAAGGAAAATTAGCTCTAGCGGCATTTGTGAATAAATGGGCGCTGTAAATATCTTTGCCAGAATCTACTCTAGACACATTATTATTAGAAACTCGAACATCATTATTATCAAAATATAAAAATTCATTTCCTGCCCAAAATTGGGTTTCAGTATCATACTTGTAAATTAAATCATTGGCAATAGTATATTGTGGGACAATGTTTGTAATGGCATTATTGAATTGTCCGTTTTGTAACAAAACTACTTTTACGTTTTTTAAAGGATTTTGAAAAGTGATAGCGGTTGATCTAATTGCAAATTCTAAATTGTGTTTATACTCTAAATTGCTTACTGTTCTCGCCCGCTTTATTTGAATTGGCACGGTAACTAGTTCTTCGTAAAGAATAAAT
>NZ_JANOQD010000124.1:0-64300 GCF_031422135.1 Flavobacterium sp.
GAAGGCACGAACGAACATCACAAAATTGAAGCCATTTTCAAAGCATTTGCAAAAGCCATAAAAGTGGCAGTCAAAAGAGATGTAGAAAAGATGATTTTACCATCAACTAAAGGAATGCTTTAAAGTTAATAGTTGTTGGTTGACATTTAAAAGAACCAACAACTAACAACCAACAACAGAAATATGAAAATAGCAATAATAGATTATGGAGCGGGTAATGTTCAAAGTGTTATGTTTGCGCTTCAAAGATTAGGTTATGAGGGTTTTGTAACGAATAATTGGGTAGAGATAAAAAACGCAGACAAGGTTATTTTTCCAGGAGTAGGAGAGGCGAGTAGTGCTATGAAAAAACTTAAAGAGAGTGGACTAGACATTTTAATTCCTACATTAAAACAACCTTTTTTAGGGATTTGTTTGGGTATGCAATTGATGTGTAAATCCACAGAAGAAGGAAATACAATGGGCTTGAATATTTTTGATGTGGATATAATTAAATTTTCAAGCAAAGTAAAAGTGCCACAAATGGGTTGGAATACTATTTATAATCTAAAATCTGAATTATTTAAAAACATCCCTGAAAATAAATATATCTATTTAGTGCATAGTTTTTATGCCCCAAAATGTACAGACGCTATAGCTTTAACTGATTATGAGACTGAATACACTTCGGCATTACAAAAAGATAATTTCTATGGAGTGCAATTTCATCCTGAAAAAAGTGGAAAAATGGGTGAGCAAATTTTAAATAATTTTTTAAATCTAAAATCAGAAATCTAATATCTAAAGTCAGAAAATGAGAATTATCCCAGCAATAGACATTATCGACGGAAAATGCGTTCGACTTTCCAAAGGCGATTACAATACCAAAATAATTTATAATGAAAATCCACTTGAAGTGGCTAAAGAATTTGAAGCACACGGCATTCAATACTTACATTTGGTCGATTTAGATGGGGCAAAATCCAGTCAGATTGTAAATCATAAAATTTTGGAACAAATTGCTTCACAAACTTCTTTGAAAATTGATTTTGGTGGCGGATTAAAATCGGATAATGATTTGCGAATCGCTTTTGAAAGTGGTGCAAACCAAATTACTGGTGGCAGTATTGCGGTTAAAAACCCAATTCTATTTCAAGAATGGATTTCAAAATATGGTGCTGATAAAATAATTTTGGGAGCCGATGCTAATAACGAAAAAGTTGCCGTTTCAGGTTGGTTGGAAGAAAGTAAAGAAGATTTGATTCCGTTTATACAAAATTATCAAGAAAAAGGAATTCAATATGTCATTTGTACTGATATTGCTAAAGATGGAATGTTGGAAGGTCCAAGTTTTGATTTGTATGCAAAAATTTTGGAACAATCAAAAGGAATAAAACTAATTGCCTCAGGCGGAATTTCTACTTTTGATGAGTTACCTAAATTAGCCGAATTAGGTTGCGAAGGAACCATTATTGGTAAAGCAATTTACGAAAACCGAATTACATTAAAACAATTAGAAATGTTTATTATAAACTAGATTATTTCACAAAGACACACAAAGAAAAAGACAAAGATTCTCAAAGAACTTTGTGTATTTCTGTGAAACCTTTGTGAATCTCTGTGAAACAAAAAAAATGCTAACAAAAAGAATAATCCCGTGCCTAGACATTAAAAACGGACGAACAGTAAAAGGCGTTAATTTTGTTGATTTAAAAGATGCTGGAGATCCAGTAGAATTGGCCAAAAAATATGCGGAGACTGGTGCTGATGAATTGGTTTTTCTAGACATTTCTGCAACTGAAGAACGCAGGAAAACTTTACTAGATTTAGTTTGGAAAGTAGCTGAAACCATCAATATTCCGTTTACAGTTGGAGGCGGAATTTCATCAGTCGAAGATGTAGAAATGTTGCTAAAAAACGGTGCAGATAAAGTTTCTATTAATTCTTCAGCAGTTAAAAATCCACAATTGATTAACGATTTGGCTTTGGCTTTTGGAAGTCAATGTGTAGTAGTTGCTATTGATGCAAAACAAATTGATGGAATATGGAAAGTGCATTTGGTAGGAGGAAAAGTTCCAACAGAAATCAATTTATTTGATTGGGCAAAGGAAGTTGAAATTCGTGGAGCAGGAGAAATCTTATTCACATCAATGGACAATGATGGAACAAAAAATGGCTTTGCTAATGAAGCTTTGGCTAAATTATCTGAAATTGTAAATATTCCAATAATTGCTTCTGGTGGTGCAGGAAATAGGGAACATTTTGTTGATGCTTTTATTGACGGAAAAGCTGATGCAGCATTGGCAGCAAGTGTTTTTCATTTTCAAGAAATTGAAATTCCAGAATTAAAGCAGTTTTTAAAAAGACATAATATAGTGGTTAGAATTTAGAAATTTAAATTAATAAAGAATTAAAAATTGATTTTTGCCATTGCAATTTTCATTGATATTGAACAATATGAATATAGATTATACAAAAAATAACAACGGATTAATTCCAGTCATCATTCAAGATGCTACAACCAAAACGGTTTTGATGCTTGGTTATATGAATGAAGAAGCCTACAACAAAACTTTAGAAACTCAAAAAGTAACCTTTTTTAGCCGTTCAAAAAACAGATTGTGGACAAAAGGTGAGGAGAGTGGCAACTTTTTAAACTTGGTTTCTATAAAAAATGATTGTGATAATGATACGCTTTTAATCCAAGTAAATCCAGTTGGACCAACGTGTCATACTGGTTTCGATACCTGCTGGCAAGAAACAAACAATCAAAATTATGGATTTATCTCGAAATTAGAAAAAACCATTCAAGAACGTAAGGAAAATGCTACTTCGAAAAAAAGCTATGTGGCTTCTTTATTTGAAAAAGGGATTAATAAAATTGCTCAAAAAGTAGGAGAAGAGGCGATAGAAGTTGTAATAGAAGCCAAAGACAATAATGACGATTTATTTCTAGACGAAAGTGCCGATCTACTATTTCATTACCTAATTTTATTACAAGCCAAAGGTTTTACATTGCAAGATGTGGTTTCAGTTTTGGAGACAAGAGAAAAATAAATTTTTTTAATCGCTAATTGGCTAAATTTAAATTAGCCAATTAGCGGTATATTTTTCACTATTCCATTTCAATCAGCTGTATTTGGCTTTTTAATCGTTCAATCAACAGATTCATCATTCGTTTGTTCAAATTTGAGGAATTTTTGATATATTCTTGAAATTCATTTACAGTAAAAAAACCTATAATCATTCCTTTTAACAAATTTCTAAATTTAATATCCCGTTGAATGGAATTTTCGATATAATTCATTTTTTTATCGACAGTTAGCGCAAAATAAACATTTTTTTGTTTTATAGCATAATTGATAAAAACCTGAACAAACAAGTCGTTTTGCAATTTTAAAATTGGTCGTAAAGTTATATTTTGAAATGCTTCTTCTGGGGAAGATTGCGGGGTTACACTTCCTAAAACACCTCCTCTTAAATCAAAAATTTCTGAATCTCTATTTTCCATCTTTTTTCTTTTAAAATTAAGAAATATTGAAATGGATTAATTTGGAAATTTAAAAAAGTTATTAGTAATTTAGTGTTGAAAAGTAATTTTAAAAAAATATGAGATTTCATACTAGAAAATGGGTAAAACCAGAAGATTTAAACCCCAACGGAACGTTATTTGGCGGACAACTTTTAGCTTGGATAGATGAAGAATTGGCTTTGTACTCAATAGTACAACTCGAAAATTCGAGAATAGTAACCAAACACATGTCGGAAATTAACTTTGTAAGCTCAGCCAAACAAGGTGATATTATTGAAATTGGAATTCAGGTGGTTAAATTTGGTAATTCGTCAATAACACTAAGATGCGAAGTTCGAAATATGATGACACGAGATATTATTCTCTAAGTGGCTTCAATTACTATGGTAAATCTTGGTCTAGATGGAAAACCAAAAGCTCACGGAAAAACACAAGTCGAGTATGTTAAAGATAGAGTAAAAAGTTAAAAAGTGAAGAGGCTACCTTTTCAAAGCTCTATTCTTGTTTATTGTTTCCTTTTCGAAATTGAGAAATTAACCTTTGCTTGAAATCATCTTCAATTTTTCTAAGTAATAATATTTTTTGAGCCGGAATAACGCCTTGTAACTCCTTGACAAATTGTTTTCTATTATTTTGCATTCCTGTTTCAATAGTTTCTGATTGATCTAACAACCCTTGCATTTCCTTTTCTGAAATATTAGATGTGTTTTCTGATTTTAATTTAAACATTAATTGTCTGTTTTGCTTGAACAAAATTGTTTGTTTGTCATCAAATTTATTAAAAACAGGCCAAAATTTTTGTGCTTCCTCGGTGGTTAAATCTAATTTGGTTGAAATAAATGCAATTCGCAAATTTTTGATTTTTTCAGCACGTTTTTCATTTTCCTGAGCAAAACTCAAAAAAGGTATAAATAGTAATAATGTGATTGCTATATTTTTCATTTTAGTGATTTTAATAAATATTTTCTTGAATATAATTGTTGGTTTCTAAATCGTAAGTGTTAAGTGACTCTTCAATTTCTTGAATATCGTTATCAGTTAAATGTTCTGCAATTTCAATAGTGCTTAAATACTCATAAGCCAACAATTCTTCTGATTCCGTTGCGTTGTTTGCATTGCTATTTTGAAATAAAACAATACCCATTGTGCAAACAAAAACCGCTGCAACTGCTGAAAGCCAATACTTATTTTTTGCAAAAATAGAAATCACTTTTACTTCTTTTGGCGAAACTTCAATAACTTGTTTCATTATTTTAGCTTCAAACTGTTCAAAGTAATTCTCAGGAATTTTAAAACCAGGTTCTATTTTTGGCTCATTATCTATATCAAATTGTTTCATATTCATTAGACTTCTATTGTTTAAAAAGGTTTAATTGGTTTTCAAAAAATCTTCAATTTTCTTTACTGCGTGAAAATAAGAAGCTTTCAAAGCGCCAACAGAAGTTGATGTAATTTCCGAAATTTGTTCGTATTTCAATTCTTCAAAATATTTCATTTTAAAAACCAATTGTTGTTTATCAGGCAAAGTGGCTATTGCTTTTTGCAATTTTAATTGTATTTCATTTCCATCAAAATAGATGTCGCTTTCCAGTTTGTTCAATTCTTTTTCCTGAACAGCTTCGTTTGAAATCCCTTGCTTTTTTGCACGTTGTTGCATAAAAGTAATTGCTTCGTTGGTTGCAATTCGATACATCCAAGAAAATAATTTGCTTTCGCCTTTAAAATTTTTTAAGTTTTGAAAAATTTTCACAAACGTATTTTGCAACACATCGTCGGCATCATCGTGATTCAAAACCATATTTCGAACGTGATTATACAATGGTTTTTGATACAATTGCAAGAGTTTTCGAAACGCTTCGTTTTGCGTTTTCGGATTTAATAGTTCGTTGATAAAAGCTTTTTCGTCTTGCAAGTGTTGCTTTGTTTTACAATAAGACTAAAGATATTCAAAAAGGTTTAATTTATTTGTAAAAACTTTGCAACTTTGCAGTTTTAAACTTTGCAACTCAAAAGAATGATTCAAACTGTAATTTTCGATATGGATGGCGTAATTGTAGATACGGAACCAGTTCATCACTATGCATACCAACAACATTTCAAAGAATTAAATATTGAAGTTTCTCCAGAAATGTATGCTTCTTTTACTGGAAATTCTACTAAAAATATATATCAAAAATTGAAAGATCGTTACGAAATTCCTTTTGAAATTGAGGTTTTAGTCCATACGAAACGTGATTTTTTCAATGAAGCTTTTGATAAAAAGGAAGATTTATTTCTATTAGAAGGTGTTGAAAATTTAATTAAAGATTTGCATCAAAACGGAATTCAATTAATTTTGGCTTCTTCCTCATCAAAAGTTACGATTGAAAGAATTTTTAATCGGTTCAACTTGCATCACTATTTTACGCATATTGTTTCTGGCGAAGATTTTCCGAATTCCAAACCACATCCAGCCATTTTTGAACACGCAGCATCGCTTTCGGTTGCACCAAAACAAAATTGTATTGTTATTGAAGACAGTACTAATGGAATTAAAGCTGCCAAAGCCGCTGGAATATATTGCATTGGTTATGATAGTGTGAATTCTAAATTGCAAGATTATTCATTGGCAGATATAGTAATTAGTAAGTTTGATGAATTGAGTTATGAAAGAATAAAGAGCATAAATTCATAGTTGTGCGTATTTACATAAAAAATCCCAAAAATACTTTAAGATGAAAAAAGCGATAATAATTGGAGCAACATCTGGGATTGGAAAAGAACTTGCAAAATTATTGACAAAAAATGGATATTTAGTTGGAATTGCAGGAAGGAGAACGGAATTTCTGACTGAAATCGAGAAAGAAAATCCAATATCATATAGAATTAAAACTTTTGACATAACCGAAATTGAAAAAATTGAAACTAAATTATCAGACCTAACAAAAGAATTAGGCGGAATCGATTTGCTATTTATAAGTTCTGGAATTGGAGATTTAAATGTTGATTTGAATTTTGAAATCGAAAAAAAAACAATCTAAACAAATGTTTTAGGTTTTACTTGCGTTGCTGATTGGGCTTTTAATTATTTCGAAAAACAGAAATTTGGACATTTAGTTGCAATAAGTTCAATTGCTGGAATTAGAGGGAATAGACAGGCAACTTCTTATAATGCAACAAAAGCATATCAAATAAATTATTTGGAAGGTTTAAGACAAAAAGCAAAACAACTAGAAACCAAGATATTTGTAACAGATATTAGACCTGGTTTTGTAAATACTGAAATGGCTAAAGGAGACAATTTATTTTGGGTTGCATCTGTTGAAAAAGCATCAAAACAAATTTATAACGCAATATTAAAAAAGAGAAAAATAGTTTATATAACAAAACGGTGGAAAATAATTGCAATAATTTTAAAAAGAATTCCAAATTTTATTTACGACAAAATGTAAAAATAGTTTGTATTTGCAAATTTGGCTTATTAATTCCCTAATTGACAACAAGCTATTAAACATTTTATCCCACAGCCTCTTTATAAACTCTCAAACAACGTTCTCTAGCGAATTTATGTTCCACAATAGGTTCAGGATACTGTTTTGTTTCAAATTCTGGAATCCATTTTTTGATGTATTTTAAGTCTTTATCAAACTTTTTTATTTGTTCTGTTGGATTAAAAATACGAAAATACGGTGCTGCATCAACTCCAGATCCAGCAGCCCACTGCCAGTTGCCAACATTACTGGATTGTTCGTAGTCAAACAGTTTTTGTGCAAAATAGGTTTCGCCCCAACGCCAATCGATTAATAAATGTTTGCAGAGAAAACTCGCTACAATCATTCTCACTCGGTTGTGCATATGCCCTGTAGCATTTAGTTCTCGCATTCCAGCATCTACAAAAGGATATCCTGTTTTTCCATCACACCATTTTTGGAATAAATCTTCATTATTTTCCCAAATAATTGCATCGTATTTTTCTCGAAAGCTTTTGTGAATAGTATGTGGAAAATGCCATAGAATTTGCATAAAAAACTCACGCCAAATGAGTTCTTTAAAGAAGGTTTCGTTTTTACTTTTGATAGCTTCAATAATCATTTTTCTGACTGAAACTGCTCCAAAACGCAAATAAGGTCCTAACATAGATGTGCCAGAAAGTGCTGGAAAATTTCTTGTTTCTTCGTATTTATCAATTAAACTTGAAGAAATATCATAAATAGGAAGTTTGATTTTAGATGCTACAAAACCAATATCATTTAAACTCAGAAAAGGGTAGGAGTGAACGACTATTTTGTCTAGAAAATATTCTGAATTATAATTTTTTAATTTGATTTTACTGAAGTTTTCTTTCCATTTTCTAGAATATGGCGTATAAACCACATAAGGTAATCCGTCGTCTTTGGTGACTTCGCTTTTTTCAAAAATGACTTGGTCTTTACAGGTTTTGAATTCGATGTTATTTGTTTTAAAAACTTCGTTGAGTTCTTTATCACGCTTGCGAGCATAAGGTTCGTAATCGTGATTGGTAAAAATAGTTTTGATTTTATTTTCGGAAACCAATTTCGTAAATACATCTATTGGTTTTCCGTAAAAAATGGCTAATGATTTTCCTTTTGATTCAAATTGAAATTGCATTTTAGTCAACAATTCGTGAATAAAACTCACCCGATGATCTTCTTTTGGTAATTGTGTGAGAATCTCTGAATCAAAAATAAAAATAGGCAATACATTTTCATCACTGTTTAAAGCGTGAAACAATCCCACATTATCGTCTAGTCGTAAATCACGTCGAAACCAAAATATATTCATAAAAAAATAATTATAAAAATCAATGTCAAAAATCAATATCAAAATTCAAAAGCAAAAAACAATCAACTAAACACAAAAATCAAATCTAAAAATAAAAAAATAAATATTAAAAAATTGCTATTAAATACATTTTTCATAATTGATATTGCAATTGAATTTTGAAATTACTATTGGTTAACTAAAAGCGTTGACATTCCGCCATCTATGTGAAAAATTTGTCCTGATGTCCAACTGCTTTTATCGCTAATAAGGAAACTTGCCATTTGTGCAATGTCATTGGTTGTTCCAAATCGTTTTAATGGATGGCGCAATGATGATTTTTCTTTCTTTTCATCATTATTCAAAAATTTATCAGCCAGCGGTGTATCCGTTAATGATGGCGCAATCACGTTGACTCTAATTTTGGGAGCATATTCGGCAGCTAGTGCTTTGGCAAAGCCTTCGATAGCACCTTTTGCAGCGGCAACACTGGTGTGAAAAGGCATTCCCATAGTTGCTGCAACACTACTAAAAAGGACAATACTGGATTGTTCAGAAGCTATTAAATTAGGTAAAACGGCTTGAATGACTTTGACAGCACTAATGAAATTGATTTGCAAATCGGTTTCAAAAGCTTCAATTTTCAATGCTTTAAACGGGCGAAGATTGATACTTCCTGGACAATATACCAATCCGTCAATGATAGCTGGTAATTGTGAGGTATCTAAAACATCAGTGGAAGCATCAAATGGAATGTGAGTCACATTTAAACCAGATAATTCTTGGTTTGTTCTTGAGGCAATAAAAACTTTATTACCTACTTGCAATTCTTTGGCGATGGCTAAGCCAATTCCGTAAGAACCACCTATTAAGAGTATATTTTTCATAATTTTTTATTTTTTTGTAGTTGAGACCCAAAAACAGTGCATCTTTTGAGTTCGTATCTACTACGATTTGTATTCACCAAAAAGTTCCATTAGTTTTTTTTCTCTATGTTCAAAAATTTCTTTCAATTTTGGCTTTACCAAAAATGGATGTACCAATTGACCTAAGATTCCCATTGGCAGTTTATAATCGATAATGTCTTCCATTTCGACTCCACCAGGAATTTCTCTTAAAAAATGTTTGTGATGCCACAAGGCATAAGGTCCAAAACGTTGTTCATCAACAAAATATTCTTTATCTTTGACGTGTGTAATTTCAGTTACCCATTTAGTTGGAATTCCTAAAACAGGTGTGACTATATATTGAATGATTTGCCCAGCAAACATTGGTCTATCCGCTCCAGATTTGATAATAAAACCCATATAATCAGGCGTAATTGTCTTTAAATTTTTAGGGTCAGAAAGGAATTCCCAAGCCTCATCTATTGAAATTGGTAAATTCTGTTTGGTATGTAATGTGTATATTCTCATTAATTTTTTTTAACAAAGTTAGTGTTTGTTTAATAAAACAAACAAAACTTTAAACAATTTTTTTTTAATTTATGCTTTCCTTAACAATAGGTATCACAGCGAAATTTTATCTTTGATAAATAAACAATCTAAAAAAATTATGAAAAAAGTTATTATAGCGTTAGCGCTAATGATTGCTTCGGTAACAATTGAAGCACAAGTAAAAACCCCTCAACCAAGCCCAAAAGCAAGTTTCACGCAAGTGGTAGGTTTGACTGATGTGTCAGTGGAATATTCTAGACCGAGTGCAAAAGGTAGAGTTGTTTTTGGAGATTTGGTGCCTTTTGGAAAGCTTTGGAGAACAGGAGCAAATGGAAATACAACTGTAAATTTTAGTGAAGATGTAGTTATCAATGGATCTACTTTAAAGAAAGGTAAATATGCACTATTTACTACTCCAAAAGCGGACAGTTGGGAAGTTGTTTTCTATTCAGACACTGATAATTGGGGAACTCCAGAAGAATATAGTGAAGCAAAAGTGGCTTTGAAAACATCTGTGAAAACAGAAGCTTTGAATAGAAATGTAGAAAGTTTTACTATTTCTATTAACAATTTAGATAACAATTTTGGTCATTTAGAAATGTCTTGGGAGAAAACTTTGGTTGCAGTAAAGTTTGAAGTTCCAACTCAAAAAACTGCAAATGCAAGTATTGAGAAGGCTTTGGCTGGACCATCTGCTGGTGATTATTTTTCTTCGGCACAATACTTTTTTCAATCTAACGGAGATTTGAATAAAGCATTAGAATATGTTAATAAAGCAATTGCTATGACAAAAGCTGGTGCTGATGTTCCTTTTTGGTATTTAAGATTAAAATCGTTAGTTCAAGGTAAATTAAACGATAAGAAAGGCGCTATTGATACCGCTAAATTATCTTTGGCTGGTGCTGAAAAAGCTAAAAATGCGGATTACGTTAAAATGAATAACGATAGTATTGTAGAATGGAGTAAAAAATAATTTCATTCAAATTAAAAAAATAGCCGCAAATTTTAAAGTTTGTGGCTATTTTTTTTAAATTTTAGTTTTGTAAAATCTCTTTTTTGGATAAAAATTGAATCAATATCGCCATAACTATTGTTAGCATTGAACCAATAAAATTAAGCCATAAATAACTTAGTTTTTCCTCACCAGGATAAATGTGAATGGCAAAATAATAAATTAGAATTATAGTTATTTGACTTATGCATCCACTAATAAATATGGCATTGGCTTTGACAAATTTTATATAAAAACCAACAAGAAAAATACCTAAAACCGTTCCATAAAATATAGAACCAACTATGTTTACCAATTGTATTAAATTGTCAAACAACGAACTCAAGCAAGCAAACCCAATAGCAATAATTCCCCAGAATAGTGTGAAAAATTTTGTAGCATTTACATAATGTTTGTCTGTTTTTTCTTCTTTTACGTTTCGTTTATAAATATCAATTGCCATAGTAGAACCCAAAGCACTCAATCCAGATGCTGATGATGACATTGCTGCTGATAATATTACAGCGAGCAATAATCCAATCAAACCTTTAGGCAAATAGTTTAATATGAAATGGATAAAAACATAATCTTTATCATTAGTTTCCGCATTAGCATCTACTTTTTTGATAATATCTTTGGCTTGTTTGCGTAACTCTTTTTCTTTAGTTGAAATTTCGACTAATTTTTCTTTTATTTGATTATTAGAAATTTTTTGTTTCAAATGAGCAACATACAACAAATTGACTTTTGTTTTTTCGTCTAATAAAGAATTCAATTGATTTTCTAAATGGTTGTATTCTTTTGCATAAATTGAGTTTTCGACAAGTTTATTGTTGTTTGGATTAAAATGTAAAGGAGCAGAATGAAACTGAAAAAACACAAAAACCATTACACCCGTTAGCAAAATAAAAAATTGCATAGGCACTTTTAGCAAACCATTCATAATAAGTCCCATTTGGCTTTCTTTGTCTGATTTACCAGATAAATAGCGACCAACTTGCGATTGATCAGTTCCAAAATAAGCCAAACTCAAGAAAAACCCACCCGCAATACCACTCCAAAAAGTATATTTTACTTTAGGATCGAAAGAAAAATTTACAATATCCATTTTGCCATTGGCACCCGCAATTTGAAGTGCATTGGTAAACGAAATATCGCTAGGAAGTAATTTTAAAATGATAAAAAAAGCAATAAACATCCCAGAAAAAATGACAAACATCTGTTGCTTTTGCGTAACATTTACGGCTTTTGTCCCGCCCGAAACGGTATAAATAATTACTAAAAACCCAATAATGATAATGAGTAAATTGAGATTCCATCCCAAAATAGTAGATAAAATAATGGCTGGTGCATAAATGGTCAAACCTGTTCCTAATCCGCGTTGAATTAAGAATAAAATAGCTGCTAATGATCTTGTTTTTAAATCGAATCGTTGTTCTAAATATTCGTAAGCAGTATAAATTTTTAGTTTGTTATATATAGGTATAAATGTAAAACAAATAACTACCATAGCGAGAGGCAAACCAAAATAGAATTGTACAAATCCCATTCCATCTATAAATGCTTGCCCAGGGGTTGATAAAAATGTAATAGCACTAGCTTGGGTTGCCATTACTGATATACCAACTGTCCACCAACGGGTTTCTTTATTTCCTAAAATATAATCGTCAATAGTCTCACTTTTTCGAGTTTTTATAATGCCATAGGATACTATAAAAAGTAAAGTCGAAAATAGAATAATCCAGTCGAGTAATTGCATTTAGAAGAATATTTTATTCAGAAAAAGAAAAATAAGGATATAAATTGCATTGGCAATTAATACTAAAGTATAACTTTTTTTCCAAGTTGGTTTTTCGGTCATAGTTTTTTGGTTTACCACTAATTTACACGAATTAATTTGTGTTTTGTTTTAAAATTTCACTTCCCAATCGCTATCATATTAGCCAGCAATCTATAAGCTCCTGCAACGCCTTCAGGCAATTCTCTAAAGAAGCTTAAACCTGTATAAATATAGTTTCCTTTACCATATTTGGCAACTAACAATGCACCTTTTTTTGCAGTTTCTCCTTTATCATTTGCGGATAAAATAGGTGTGAAGTTAGCATCAAAATCATTAGGATAATACAAACCTTGTTCTTGTTTCCAACCATCAAAATCCTTTGAAGTTATTTTATTTGGTGTATTTAATATTGGATGTTCAGGTGCGAGAAACGTTACTATTGCATTCTCTTCAGTAACTCGATCTCTAGAAATTTTGAGTGGGAAAGGAGCTAAATCTTTGGTAACCAAATCGTCAAGAGTGTTGTATTGTACAATCATTGTTTTTCCATTTTTCACAAAATCAAATAAAATATTTTGTTTAAAACCTAATGTCGTAACTACATTGTAAGCCCTAATTCCTGTCATAACCACATCAAAATACAGTAGTTTTTCGTTAGTAATTTCTTCAGGTTTTAGAATAGAAACTTCATAGCCCATTTGCGTTAAACTTTTTGGCACTTCGTCTCCAGCACCCATAATATAGGCTATTCGCTCGTTTTTTGTTTTAATATCCAATTTTATGGCTTTGGCTTCGGCTTGTCTTAAAACAACTTGTTTGTAAATATGATTGTAATTAATATTGATTTGTTCTTTATCGAAAGTTTTTCCATCAATACTAACAATACTTTTTAATAAAATTTCGCTAGCTGTTTTTGAAGGTATTACTGTAAATAAAACAGTTTGCTCTTCGCCTTTTTTAGGTAAGGTAAATGGAATTTCTTTAGGAGTAACCGACCAATTAGCAGGAACTTCCAGCTTTAAATTTCCATTGCAATTGTCTTTCCCAGCTTTTACTTTTATAGATATAGTTTTTGATTTATCATTATTAAAAATATAAACTTTTTCTGAAAATGAAGAAGTAACGCTTGGCACAACATCTAGAGGTTGATAAACTTCACCTTTTACATCATCATTTATTTTGTAAACCACATTTCTATCAAAAGGAATTGTGACACCATTTATTTCAATAATAAAAGTGACTTTTACTTGACGTAAAACATCAGGAATTCCAATGTTTTTTTGATCATCTACACGATACATTCCAACTGTACCAGCATTTTTTAACCAATAGGCATCGGTAAATTCTGTGTTTTCAGATATGGTTAATTCAATATTTTTACTGTTATTTTTATTATTTTCTAAAGGTATTTCTAGAAAAGAAACTGGTGCAGACGGAAAAGTCTCATACGATTTCCAGTTCATTTTCACTGCACTTCTGTTTATAGCTTCGAGTTTTAGCTTTACTAATCCGCCAATAGTAGTTTCTGGATTATCAGCTACTGCTTCAAGATACAAGCCAGAACAAGCAGTAATAATTTTTTTAATTTCTTCGGTTTTGATTTTTTTCCAATGTGTGTCGTCTAATTTTTGAATTAATTCATATGCTTTTACCAATTCTGGAATGCTGGCTGAAGGATTTTTGAAATCGAAGTTTTTTTCCACCAAAACTAAAATATCACCTATAATTTTTCCACCTTTTACTCTGTTCCAAGACGTATCAATTCCATCAAAAATATTGGTTTTATCTTTTGGCGCTTCTCCTTTTAAGAATTCTAAATATTCACTTTCATCTCCTCTTGTTCCTGTGCTTCCGAATCCTTGTGATTGATGACGACTACGACTCAAAGCAGCAATTTCTTGGTTTGATTTTCCGATAGAAGGATAATAAACACCCATTTGAAATTGGGTTAAATTAGTTTTATCTGCTTTTTCAAATTTTTCTCTGCTTCCGTAAAACCACCAAGAAGTATTAAAAAAAATCCGTTTGGGTTGCCAAGTTTGCACTAGTTTTAATTGTTCTGGAAAAACCGAAGCGTCATTTACTTTATCAAAAGCTTCAAAACCCAACATAGCCGAAGCCGTATGATGTCCGTGTGTTGTTCCAGGCGAACGATGGTCAAAACGGTTAATTATAATATCGGGTTGCAACTTTCTAATTGCCCAAACTACATCACTCAATACTTGATTTTTGTCCCAAATTTCTAGTGTTTCATCTGGATTTTTTGAATAACCAAAATCGTTTGCACGAGAAAATAGTTGTTGACCACCATCAATTTTTCTAGCTTCTATTAGTTCTTGCGTTCTTATAACACCTAATAATTCTCGTAGCTCTGTACCAATCAAATTTTGACCACCATCGCCACGTGTTAATGATAAATAAGTAGTTTGTGCCTTTTTTTCGTTTGACAAATACGAAATTAATCGAGTATTTTCATCATCAGGATGTGCTGCAATAAATAGAACAGAACCTAAGAAATTTAATTTTTGGATTTGATTGTAAATTTCGACTGCATTAAGTTTTTCAGGTTGTTGTGCGAAAGAAAATGGACTTATAAGTAAAAGTAAAATTAGGGCAATAGACTTATGCATTTGATTATTTTTTGATGTGTTCCAAAAGTAAGGATTAATACTAGTTGTGAATTGTTTTTTAGGTTTCTTTAACAAAATTATTTGGTAAAAACCAAACATACTGGCGCACATAGATTGATTCTTTTTCCAGTATCCTTAATCGCCCCCGTAGATTTGTTTCTTTTAAAAATTACAATATTATTTGAATTTTGATGTGCAACTAGAAGAAAATTTCCGGATGGATCGATAGTGAAATTTCTAGGCGTTTTTCCAAGAGTACTACTATTTTCTTTAAATTCTAATTTTCTATTTTTTAGAACTTTAAAAATTGAAATAGTATTTGCTGTTCCTCGATTTGTGGCATACAAAAATTTTCCATCTGGTGAGATATGAATATCTGCTGCGCTTATCTCACCACTAAAATCTTTTGTGACAATTGTGGTTTCATCAACCTTTTTTAATTTACCTTTTGAATATCCAAAAGTGTTTAATGTTCCATCAAGTTCATTTAATAAATAAATCGAGTTGCCGTCTTTACTAAAGCATAAATGTCTTGGTCCACTTCCAGATTTAATATTTATAGTATCTGTTAGTCTTAAAATTTCTTTTGTTGCATCTTGACTGTATTTATAAGAATACACTTTATCGTTACCTAAATCATTGGCTAGAATGTATTTTTTGTCTGGAGAAAAATGTACCATATGTACGTGTGGTTTTTCTTGTCTGTTCTTGTTTTTTCCTTTACCAAAATGTTGTATGACTTGTTTGGCTTCGGTTAAACTACCATCATTATTTTTTCTAAAAACAGAAATATTGCCTCCAGAATAATTGGCAACAATTACATTTTTAGTATCATTAATAATGTAACAGGGATCGGCTCCTTTAGAATCTTGCGTATTAATTAGCTTTAATTCAGCAGTGAATTCATTAAATGCAAAAGCACTAATCTTACTTTGTAAACCATTTTCATATACAGAATAGATAAACTTACGATCATTTGAAACTGCCAAATAACTTGGATTGATGATTTTATCAGAAGCACTTTTATATATAAATTCGCCTGTATTCGAATCAAAGGTATATATATAAATACCATTGCTGTCGCAACTATTTGTATAGGTTCCAACAACTAGATGGAGTTTATTTTCTTGTCCCTTTGCAATAAGACATAACAAAAATGCAGTAATTAAATAAGATATATGTTTCATAAACTACTTGTAGGATTATTTTTTAATCTTAATCTAAGATACATTTTAACTGATATAATTCCAGATATTTTTCTTTTTAGATAGTTCTATAAAAACTTTCCGAAGTGTTTGGTGTTCTGGTTTTTCCATTGGAGCATCATCTTTTAGGAGTTTCATTGCGTGATGGCGAGCAAGCATTAAAATGTCTCGATCTCGAACCAAATCGGCAATTTGTAAGTTGAGAACACCACTTTGTTGTTTCCCCATAATATCGCCCGGACCACGAAGTTTGAGATCAACTTCGGCAATTTCGAAGCCATCATTGGTGGCAACCATAGTTTCCATTCTGGTTTTTGAATCGGCTCCAATTTTGTGTGAAGTCATTAATATACAATAACTTTGATCTGCACCACGACCTACACGACCACGCAATTGATGCAATTGTGAGAGTCCAAAACGTTCTGCACTTTCGACAATCATTACAGATGCATTTGGAATATTCACACCAACTTCAATAACAGTCGTTGCAACCATAATGTTTGTTTTCCCTTCGGCAAAGCGTTTCATTTCAGATTCTTTTTCTGCTGGTTTCATTTTTCCATGAAGGATAGAAATAGCATATTTAGGCAATGGAAAATCTCTTGAAATACTTTCGTAGCCATCCATTAAATCTTTAAAATCCATTTTTTCTGATTCTTGAATTAACGGATACACAATATATATTTGACGGCCTTTGGTAATTTCATCTCGAATAAAATGCCAAACTTTCAATCTATTCGAATCATACCGATGTACGGTTTGAATGGGTTTTCTGCCAGGTGGCAATTCGTCTATAACTGAAATGTCTAAATCACCATACAAACTCATTGCCAGTGTTCTAGGAATAGGAGTGGCAGTCATAACCAAAACGTGTGGTGGAATGGTATTTTTTTTCCATAATTTGGAACGTTGCTCCACTCCAAAACGATGTTGCTCATCGATAATAGCCAAACCTAAATTTTTGAATTGTACTTTATCTTCTAGCAAAGCGTGTGTACCAATTAAAATATCTAAACTACCATTTTCTAATTCCTCATGGATAATTTTCCTTGCTTTAGCATTACTTGATCCAGTGAGTATTTTTATGTTAATATCCAATGCATTAGCCAATTCTGACAAACCTATAAAATGTTGATTGGCAAGAATTTCTGTTGGTGCCATTAAGCAAGCTTGAAAACCATTGTCTAATGCCAAAAGCATACTCATAAAAGCCACAATAGTTTTACCTGAACCTACATCACCTTGCAACAATCGGTTCATTTGGGCGGGATTTCCTAAATCGTTTCTGATTTCTTTTAGTACTCTTTTTTGTGCATTGGTTAAATCGAAAGGTAAATGATTATTGAAGAATTCTGAGAAATAATCACCTACTTTATCAAAGGCAAACCCTTTAATTTTATGTTTTCTAATCAGGTTTTTGGTAATTAATTGCAACTGAATAAAGAATAATTCTTCGAATTTTAATCGAAATTGAGCTTTGGCTAAAGCTTCCGAACTTTTAGGAAAATGAATATTGACTAAAGCCTCTTTTTTGGAAATCAATTTTAATTCTTCTATCAAATAAGTCGGCAATGTTTCCGAAAATAAAGTGTGCGTTTCTTGAAACAATTGTTGCATCATTTTATTTACAACCTTATTCGAAATACCACGGTTGGTTAATTTTTCGGTACTTGGATACACGGGTTGCATTGCCGAACGAATACTTTGCTGATGTTCTGACAGTAATTCCATTTCAGGATGTGCCATATTGAATGTATTATTGAACGAAGTAGTTTTCCCAAAAATGACATACACAACATTCAATTGTAAACTTTCCCGAACCCATTTTTGTCCTTGAAACCATACCAACTCCATTTGACCTGTATCATCAATAAATGTAGCAACCAATCGACTTTTTCCTTTGGCAAATTCAACCGATTTTATATTGATTACTTTGCCAATAATTTGAACTTCAGCAGTTGAATTTTGTAATTCATTTATCTTATAATATTTGGTTCGGTCTAAATACCTATTTGGATAAAAATTAATTAAATCTCCATATTTATAAATGCCCAACTCTTTGCGCAACAAATCCCCACGTTGTGGACCAACTCCTTTTAGGTATTCTATAGGTGTTTCGAAGAGATTGTTTTGCATTATGCGAAGATAGTTTTTTGTAGGTAAATTTAAAAAGCGCGTTCTTAAAAGATTTTGAAATTTTAGGATTGAAGTATACAGTTATACTAATTTAAATTATCCACAATCATAAGAAAAGCATCATAATTCTTGAAATTATTGATCTTTCACAGTTTTAGTAACATATTGATTATATATTTAAAGTAATGCTTCATTTCTATTCTTTCAATAAATCATCAATAATTTGATTGGCAGTTGGTGTATTCATTCTTTTTAATTCTTGAATCATCAATTCTTTTTGTTCAGAACTCATTTTAGGTATTGGGCGAACAAATTCATTTTCTGTTGCTTGTTGAAAAAACAAAGCATCAGTCCATTCGTTTCGAATACCATCAATAACCAAATGGATTCTGTCTTCCTTTCCGTGATTTGAAACGGAATGGGTAAAATTAGCGTCAATATACCAACATTCTCCTTCATTCATAATTAAACGTTTATTATCTAAAATAAATAGTACTTCGCTATTTGTAATTATAGGAATGTGCATTCGGAAACAGCCATCTTCATAGCCTAAACAATGATCTTTGTGTGGTTTAATTTCGGCACCAACAGATAAACGGAGCAATCGAACTGATGTTTTTTTAAATTGAAACCGTTCTAATATTTCTTTAAAATAATCGCAAGAAAGTAATACATCAGTATAAAGGACTTCGCTATTTCCGGTGTTCAGAGCATAAATATTATCGGATTTCCCCCCTTGAGACATTAATGCAATCGAAGACCAATCACCTTTATAATCATTCGTATTATAATGGTTTATCCATTTTTGTGACATAACATTCTCAACATCTTGTTTTAGACGTTTTGTGTCAAAAACTAAAGGAAATTTTATAGATCTAATTAATTCACTCATCATTTAATCTCTTAACCATTTTGTCATTGTAGGAAAAGGTTTTTTACCTTCTTGTGAAGCACGTTCTTTACTTAATGTGAGTCCCATCCATTCTAAAAGAGGTAATCCAATATAACTTTCATTTGTATAATTTTCAATCAACCAGAGTGATTCATTTTTATATCCATTTGGGTGAAAAACAAACTCTACAGGTAATTCTAAATGACATAATGCAGCATATGACCAAAGCATTGAGACAATTTCATCTCCATCTGTAGGCCAATCTTTAGGCATTAAATGGGTACCTATTAATTTTCTTTCTTCTGAAGTTGTCACAGCTAAGTGTCCTGCTTCATGTAAAATATCGCCGGGATATAACAATTTGTCAAAATCTATTTCAATACAATTTGAGGCTAATGCTAAACCGGGTAAAAAAGTATTGCTCTCTAATTGTTTTTCAATTACATCAATATGTATTTCTTTTAAAAAATGTAAAATTTTAATTACTTCTGGCGTTTCTTTCATAAACTTAATTTGGTAAAAATTTATCGACTTCTATAATTAAAATAGTTTTGTCTTTCAGTTTTATTTTTATCTGTTTGTAAACTTACTAAAAAATCAGAAATTGCGTTGTATTTTTGAATTTTAGATTATAAAACAATATGAAATATTTTTTTCTTTTACTCATCACATTTTCTTACGCTCAGCAAGCCCGAAAAATTGATTTTATCAAAATGAATGCGGCTGTTACTCCAAATGCAATTGATAAATCTATTGCTGGTGAAGTTACATACGATTTTAAAGTTTCATCAACCATTGATACCATTAAGATTGATGCTCAAAAGATGCAATTTACTTCAGTAAAAATAAATAAAAAAGAAGTAAATTTTTTAAATACGGGAAAACAACTGCAATTATTTGAAGGGTTTAAAAAAGGGAAAAACACTTTAACTTTTTATTATAAAGCAATACCGAAACAAACATTGTATTTTATAGGACAAAATGACTCTTCGACAAGCTCAGAGCAAATCTGGACACAGGGTCAAGGGAAATATACGTCTCATTGGTTGCCTAGTTTTGATGATGTAAATGAGAAAGTAATTTTCAATTTAAAAATTGAGTTTGATAAAACTTTTGAAGTAATTTCAAATGGAAAATTAATCGACCCCAATGACAATTCAAATACTAAGAAATGGCAATATGAAATGCAAAAACCAATGTCTTCGTATTTAGTAATGCTAGCCATAGGTAAATTTGATAAAAAAGATTACAGATCAAAATCAGGCATCCCAATAGAATTGTACTTAAAGCCAGATGACGTTACCAAATTTGAATCGACCTATAAACATTCAATAGATATGTTTAATTTTTTGGAAAAAGAAATAGGAGTGAAGTATCCTTGGCAAGTTTACCGTCAAGTTCCTATTAACGATTTTTTATATGCTGGTATGGAAAACACTTCTGCTACTATTTTTTCTCAAGATTATGTGGTCGATGAAATTGGTTTTAATGACAGGAATTATATCAATGTAAATGCCCATGAATTGGCACATCAATGGTTTGGAAATCTGGTTACTGCAACTTCTGGAAAAGACCATTGGTTGCAAGAAGGATTTGCAACCTACTATTCGCTTTTGGCAGAAAAAGAAATTTTTGGAGAAGACCATTTTAATTTCGAAATGCTCAAAATGGCAAATGAATTAGCAGAAGCATCTCAAACTGACTTGATTCCTATACTAAATGAAAAAGCGAGTTCTCTTTCGTTTTACAAAAAAGGAGCTTGGGCATTGCATATTTTGCGAGAAGGTGTTGGTTATAAAAACTTCCAAAAAGCAGTTAAAAATTACCTCAAGAAATATAAATTTAAAAATATTACTACCGATGATTTTCTGGCAGAAATTAAAAAAATTTCTAATTATGATGTGGAAAATTTCAAGAAAAATTGGTTGGAGAAATCAGGTTTTGAAACCCAAGTTGCAGTGGAGATTTTGAGCAAAAATAAATCGATAAAACAATTGTTTGATTTGCAAAAAATGTATCCAATTCCTCTGGAAGAAAAGAAAATAATTTTTGATCAGATTTTAAAATCGAATGTTTTTTATCCTATCAAACAAGAAGTGATTTATCAGTTAGCTGCTATTTCTTTTGAAGAAAAAAGAGAGTTAATTCAAATTGCTATGCAAATTGATGATGTTCAAGTTCGCCAAGCAATTGTGGAAAATTTGCAAAACATTCCATTAGATTTTAAAACGCAATATGAAACGTTGCTAAATGACAAATCGTATAAAACCCGTAAGATGGCATTGACAAATTTGTGCCAACAATTTCCAACAGAAGTTACAATTTATTTAAATCAATCTCAAAGTTGGATTGGACTAAACGATCGAGATTTACGAATTACTTGGCTTACAATAGCTTTAAAAAATCCGGATTACGAACCTACAAAACAAACTGATTTTAGAAACGAATTAATGGAATATACATCACCTAATTATGACAGTTCTATTCGTCAAAATGCTTTGGAAAGTGTGTTAAACATTTATCCAGAAAATGAAAATGTTTTGCAATCTCTTGTCAATGCAACTATACATCACAAATGGCAGTTTGTAAAGTTTGGAAAAGACACGATTCGTTCTTTAATTAAAAAAGAAGAATTTAGAAAAGTATTAACTGATTTAATTCCAAAACTTTCTGAAAAAGAGAAAATAAGTTTGCAAAAATTATTAAACGAGTAGTCGAACAATCAAACAATCGAATTCTCGAAAAATCGAAATTAAATAATTTGAGAAACTTCTTTCTTCAAATAATTCAAAGCCACATTACAAGGCGATTCACTATCTAATAAATCCCTTAAAATAGTTTCCCTAAGTTTGTCAGCAGAAACTACTTTTTCGCTCATATTGGTTTTGCGAATGTTTTGAATAATTGTGTTTTTGGCAGTAAGAATGATTGTCCAACATTCGTCTGTTACATAAATTTGTTGAGTCAAATTGTGCTCAAATTCTTGCTCGATAGAATAAATGATCAAATTTTCATAATCGTTTTTATCTTGAGAATTTGGTGTTACTCGAATCAATAGTTTTGACGGATTTATTCTTTCCAAAAACAACGCCATTCGCTCATAAGCTTGCAATCGCAAAGGCAACGAATCTTTCTGATTTTCCTTTTGCAACAACCATCTTCGCGTGTTTTGTTGGTCTTTAAAATAAGAATTAAACAAATAATAAGCCACGCCACCAGTAATTAAAGAAGGTAAAGTATAAGCCAGTATTTCGAAAAGTTTTGAATAATCCATTTTTATTGAATTTGTTTTTTGTTATTGACAAATAAACGAATAATCAAATAAACTTAAAAATTTAATTTCGATTCTTTTTGTTAAACCACCAATACATCGGTATTCCAGTAAGCATTAATATCATCCCAAAAATGGCTTCTCTTGGTCTGGTTAGTATCGTATTTCCAAAAAACACAATACAAAATAGAATAAAAATTACAGGCACAATTGGATATCCCCAAACTTTATAGGGTCTTTCGGCATCTGGAAGTTTTTTTCGTAAAATGAATACGCCAAAAGCAGTACTGCCATAGTAGATAAAAATGGCAAAAATCGTCATATCTGTTAGTTGATCAAACGATCCTGAAAGGACTAAAATACAAGCCCAAACGCACTGATATAGCAAAGAACTTCCTGGAGCTTGATTCTTATTCAACTTGGCGACACTTGGGAAAAATAAATTTTCTTTTGCCATAGCATAATACGTTCGAGAACTTGCTAAAATAGTAACATGTGTACATCCAAAAGTAGTTAGTAAAACTAATATAGATATAAAAACAACACCAAAATTACCCCAAATTTTTTCCATAACTGTTACAGCAGCAATTTGATTTCCACTGGCATTAATGCTATTTAATTCAGGAATAGATAAAATCGATAAATAAGTGATATTTACAACTACATATATTACAATAACTATTATCACACCAATCGTGATTCCTTTCGGAATATTTATTTTAGGATTTTTCACCTCACCACCAATATATCCTATCGATGCCCAACCTTGATACGCCCAAAAAGCAGCAAGCATTGCAGTAAAAAAAGAACTTATTGTAACACTGTTTTCTTTAGTATTTAATTCAAAAGACTGTTCCACTATAGATTGAGGACTTCCTAAACCAAAAATTATGATTAATCCAATTCCTAACACAATCAATCCAAGTAAGAAATTACTAAAATTTGCACTCGATTTTACACCTTTAGAATTTACCCACGATAAAAAAATAATTATTAGTATGGTGATAAACTTTACCGAAAAATTTTCAAAAGGAAAAAAAACACCAGCTATCGAAAACTTCTGTAATGTTGGAAAAAGCAACGGTAATGAAAGCAGGTTATTTAAGGATTGTCCAAAAACATATGCCACAGAAGCAATAGCTGCAGTTTGGATAACGGCAAACAACGACCAACCAAAAATAAAAGCAAAAAATTTATTGTATATTTTTTTATAATAATTGTATTCGCCACCAGTATCAGACAATAAACCCGCAATTTCTGCATTACACAAAGCTCCAAACAATGTGATAATACCACCCACAATCCAAGCAATTACTACCCAAGCCGAAGAATTTAGTTCGGATGCCATTGGAGCTACTTTTTTATACACTCCAGAACCAAGAACATTCGATACAACAATTACAATGACACTGGATAAACCAAGAGTTCGACTTAAATTTTGTGAGTTATTAGGCATATTTACTTTTTAAATCCCGAATTTACGCTATTTGATTTGATATATCCTAACAAAATTTCTACGAAATAGTAATTTTAAATTAGCAAAATTCTATAAACAGTAGCTTTTTCTTTTGGGCGTGTCCCTTCGTAAAAACTTCGGGCCGTGCTGTACGTTCCCGCTTTTTTTTGAGAGGCTGAAAAACGCCTCTCAAAAAAAGAGCTCCACTGCCATCACTCACGCAACACAACAACAGTGTAACATATAAATAACAAAAGCTATAAATTTTAGAATTCAGCCTTGTAATTCAACTTAAGTAGTCTTATTTTTGTAAAATCATAAAACTAAAAATGCAAAGATACATTTCCCAACTCAACGAAGCCCAACAAGCACCTGTTCTCCAAAAAGACGGCCCAATGATAGTCATTGCTGGTGCTGGCTCTGGAAAAACACGTGTCTTAACGGTTCGTATTGCCAATTTGATGAGTCAAGGTGTCGATGCTTTTAATATTTTAGCTTTGACTTTTACCAACAAAGCCGCTCGTGAAATGAAAAAACGAATCGCTGATATTGTAGGTAATAACGAAGCCAAAAACCTTTGGATGGGAACATTTCACTCCGTTTTTGCCAGAATTCTTCGTTCCGAAGCCGATAAATTGGGTTATCCTAGCAATTTTACCATTTATGATGCACAAGATTCGGTTCGACTTTTAGGTGCAATTATCAAAGAAATGCAACTCGACAAAGACATTTACAAACCCAAACAAGTTTTCAGCAAAATTTCTTCCTATAAAAATAGTTTAATTACCGTAAAAGCCTATTTCAACAATCCAGAATTACAAGAATCGGATGCAATGGCAAAAAAACCTCGTTTGGGTGAAATTTATCAAAACTATGTCGAACGTTGTTTTAAAGCTGGCGCAATGGATTTTGATGATTTGTTACTGAAAACTAACGAATTATTGACACGTTTTCCAGATGTTTTGATGAAATATCAAGACCGTTTTCGTTATATTTTGGTCGATGAGTACCAAGATACCAACCATTCTCAGTATTTAATTGTTCGTGCTTTGTCCGATCGTTTTCAGAATATTTGCGTTGTAGGAGATGATGCCCAAAGTATTTATGGTTTTCGTGGTGCAAACATCAATAATATTTTGAATTTTCAGAAAGATTACGAAAACGTGCAAACCTATCGATTGGAACAGAATTATCGTTCGTCGAAAAATATTGTAGAAGCAGCCAATTCTATCATCGAAAAAAACAAAACCAAACTCGACAAAGTGGTTTGGACAGCCAACGATTTTGGTAATAAAATTAAAGTAAACCGAAGTGTAACGGACAACGATGAAGGTCGTTTTGTGGCTGGCGAAATTTGGACACAAAAAATGACCAACCAAATGATGAACAATCAGTTTGCCATTTTGTATCGCACAAACGCACAATCTCGAGCAATGGAAGATGCGTTGCGAAAGCGAGATATTCCATATAGAATTTATGGTGGATTGTCATTTTATCAAAGAAAAGAGATTAAAGATGTGCTGTGTTATTTGCGATTGGTTATTAATCCAAAAGATGAAGAAGCATTAATTAGAGTGATTAATTATCCAGCCAGAGGAATAGGCGATACGACCGTCGAAAAACTAACCATTGCCGCCAATCATTACAAGCGTTCTATTTTTGAAGTGATGGAAGTGATTGACAAAATTGATTTAAAACTCAATTCAGGAACCAAATCAAAATTACAAGATTTTGTAACAATGATTAAGAGTTTTCAAGTGATTAATGAAACACAAGATGCGTTTTATCTTGCCGATCATATTGCTAAAAAAACCGGTTATATTCAAGAATTAAAAAAAGACGGAACACCAGAAGGTATTGCTCGTATTGAAAATATTGAAGAATTGCTTAATGGAATCAAAGACTTTACCGAAGGACAACGAGAAATCGATGGTGCTCGTGGCGCATTATCCGAATTTTTGGAAGATGTAGCGTTGGCAACCGATTTAGACAAAGACACTTCCGACGATGACAGAGTGGCTTTAATGACGATTCACTTGGCAAAAGGACTTGAATTCCCTACTGTTTTTGTAGTCGGAATGGAAGAAGATTTGTTTCCCAGTGCAATGTCTATGAGTACTCGAAGTGAACTCGAAGAAGAACGTCGTTTGTTTTATGTGGCGCTAACTCGTGCAGAACATCAAGCCTATTTAACCTATGCGCAATCGCGTTACCGATGGGGAAAATTGACTGATAGTGAACCTTCTCGGTTTATTGAAGAAATTGATGGTGAATATCTCGAATATCTCACGCCAGAAGAAACCAATTACCGTTACAAACCAATGATTGACCACGATATTTTTGGCGATGTGGATAAATCAAAATTAAGATTGGCAAAACCAATTACTGGAACACCTCCTAAGTATATTACTGATTCTGAACCAAAATCGAATATCAATATTCGAAAATTAAAGCCTGTTTCTAATGGTTCAGGTTCCAATTCCAATTTATTTGATAATAAGCTTACAGCGGGCAATATTGTGATGCATGAACGCTTCGGAAAAGGAGAAGTCTTAAATCTTGAAGGTGCTGGAGCCGACAAAAAAGCCGAAATAAAATTTGAAGTAGGCGGAATTAAAAAATTGTTGTTGCGATTTGCGAAGCTGGATATTATTAGTTAGAACTTATTTTTTATAAAATTTATCATTTTAGTATAAGCATTCAATTGATCTATCGGAGCCCAATCTCCGTGTCCACCATTATATAAATAGAACTCGTTATAAACACCAAGTTGATTTAATTTTGCATTTAAATCTACTCCTTGAGTTGTTGGGATTAACGGATCTGCATTGCCATATAGCATAATGGTTGGAGGTGAGGTAGAAGTAGCTTTGAATAAAGGACTTATATTTTCAAAATAATTAATGTTGTCAATATAATTTAATCCAGTTATCGAGAAATATAAATCTATCCATTCTTGGTTGTTAACATAATTTGCATCAGTTAGATTTGTTGGACCTACAATACTTGCGACCATTTTTACTTGGTTGTTTGTATCGTAATCATAACTGTATAATAAAGATAGATGTGCTCCAGCACTCAACCCAATAAATCCAAGATTATCTGAAATACTATAATTACTCGTCTTTAACTTATTTACAACAGATTTAATATCGTCTATTTGCATAGGAAAAGCAGGATTATCAATAGTTGCAAGTCTATAATTCATATTTACAATAGCATAGCCAGAAAGATTTCTTTTGATTATGTCAACTAGGTAATTTGTGTCTGATTTATCACCTTCAATCCAACCACCACCATGAACAACAATTAAAGTTTTTGTAGTTTCTTTAGTTCTACTAGCAGGGAGATAGACATCATAGGTTTGCAAGTCATTTGAGCCATAACTCACATTCAATACTGTTTCTTCTACCTTAGGAGGTACATTAATTATTGATGAATCATTTGAATTACAAGAAACTATTAATATTAAAAGTAAAAAATAAAAAAAATTATTTGTTTTCATAGGTTACATTATCTTTGTATTCAAACGTAAAAGCAGTACTTTTATTATTTTTAAATAAATTTTGATTAAATAATATTATGGCTCAATTCATAAAAATATACGAAGATAAACCTAACGAAGCCGCTATTGTAAAAGTAGTAAAAATTTTGAGAGAAGGTGGACTAATAATTTATCCAACGGATACCGTTTATGGATTAGGTTGCGATATTACCAACACAAAAGCATTGGAACGTATTGCGAAAATTAAAGGAATCAAGCTCGAGAAAGCGAATTTTTCTTTTATTTGTCACGATTTAAGTAATATTTCAGACTATGTAAAGCAAATAAACACAGCAACTTTCAAGATTTTAAAACGTGCTTTGCCAGGTCCATATACTTTTATTTTGCCAGGAAATAATAATCTTCCTAAAGAATTTAAAAAGAAAACCACAGTCGGTATTCGTGTTCCAGACAATAATATTGCTTTAGAAATTGTAAAAATGCTAGGAAATCCAATTGTTTCCACATCTATTCACGATGAAGATGAAGTGTTGGAATATTCTACGGATCCAGAGCTTATATTCGAGAAATGGCAAAACCTTGTCGATTTAGTTATCGATGGTGGTTATGGTGATAATATTGGTTCTACAATTATTGATTTATCAGGTTATGAACCAGAAGTTATTCGTGAAGGAAAGGGAAGTTTAGATATTTTGTAAATTTATTGTAGACAAATTATTTGCTAACTTTGTAATAAAGTTTATATTAGCAAAATGTAAATAATTATTTTAAAATATATAAAGCGTGCAATTCTTAATAAATATTTAATTGGTTATTAATAAAAAGTTAGGAATGCATAAAAGCAGGTCGAAAGACCTGCTTTTTACTTTTAAGATGTAGAATTTTTAACTCTTAAATTAGAAAGAATAGGTAGTTGCAAACAAGAATGAAGCTGCAGAACCTTTTGGTGTTCCATCTTCTTTTTGAAAGATATCTTCACTAGATGTATCAAATCTTAGTTCAGGAATAAATGTAAAATTACCTTCTTTGAAGTTTAAAGACAATGTATTAGCTATTATATTATTATCAACGCCAAAATTGTATCCGTCTTTATCGTCAAAATATTCACCTCTGTAGGCTAAGCTTAATTTATTACTGAAAGTATAATTTGCATACACTACACCTGAAAACCAATTTACCGTTTCAACACCAATACTATTAAAATCATTATCTATAATAGCATAAGTTCCATTAAAGCCCAAAGAAAATTTATCATTAATTTTTTTAGTTAAAACTAAATCAATTTGACTTGCATTTTCATCATTAATTGTTAAAACAGGTATTGGAGTAGGTATTGGAGTAGGGAAGTAATTCAAGTTTCGATTTTTACTACCTGTTGTAAAATTCAAATATGCGCTACCAGTTTCTGCTAAATACCCTATTTGACCTATGAAAGTCTTTTGATTTGAACCACCTTCTGAGGCTGTTTTAAAATCGGTAGGATTTGTAATACCTAACATAAAACTTAATTTACCACTAGTATATTGTGCTTTAACCCCAGTATTTAAGAATGGTCCTCTTGAAAAAGCATACGACATACTGTAGTTTTTGTTATCAACAGCATCAACTAATTCATACCCAATATGAGTTGCAAAACCTCCTAAAGTTACTTTGAATTTTGGAGAAAAATCATAAGTCATATTTAATTGTTTGATCATAAAAGAATTATCTCCTTTATCTGTATATGAGAATTCTGAAGCTCGACTACCAAATCCTAAATCTACAAATACTGAGGCTTTTCCCATTTTGTGACTTGCTTCTATAGATGCCATTCCTATTTCGAATGAATCGTGAGAATTAGTAAAGCTAGTTAGACTGTTTCCATCTGCGTTAGCAAAATCATACCGGTAATAAAAATCAGCAGAACCTCCAAATGTAGTGGCGGATTTAATTTCTTCTTCCTGAGCAAAAACACTTGTCATTGCTAATAAAAATAGACTTGAAATAAAAATTGTTTTTTTTATAGAATTCATTTTAATTTATTATAGGTTAATAATTTTAGTTTATGATTATATAACTCCACCAATTTGTTCACTGTCTAATCCAGATTGCTCTAATTCTTCACTTACCCTTAGTTTAGATACTAAATTTACTATAATGAATAATAAATAGGACCCTACAAAGGCAAAAACTGAGATACACCCAACAGCAATTAATTGATTTGTAAATAAAGTTGTTCCATTATACAGTAATCCTTCTTGGTCAATTAAAGATGGGTTTACCGCTTTAGTTGCAAACACACCTGTTAAAAGCATACCAGTTATTCCTGCAACACCATGACAAGCAAATACATCAAGAGCATCGTCAATAATACCTTTTGGAAACTCACTCACGACGATATAACTCACAATACTAGCAATACATCCTATTGACACTGCATGATAAATACTCACATATCCAGCAGCAGGAGTAGCCGCAATAAGTCCAACCAGAACTCCTAAACATGTTTCCACTGCTGTTATCTCATACCCTCTAATTTTGTCTAAGAACATCCAAGCCATTCCGCCAGCCGCTGCAGATGCAGCAGTAACACCTAGTGCTTGCGCTGCAATACCATTGGCTCCCATTGCAGATCCAGCATTAAAACCAAACCAACCAACCCATAATAGACCAGTTCCTAAAAGTACGTAAGGAACTTGTGCAGGGTTTACAGTTTGAATTTTTCTTCTTCCAAGAAATATTGCACCAGCTAATGCAGCCCAACCAGCACTCATATGCACTACTGTTCCTCCAGCAAAATCTAAAACACCCATTTTGTGAAAAAATCCATCAGGATGCCATACTGTATGTGCAATAGGAGCATAAATAAATAATATAAATAAAACAATAAATAAAATATAAGGCCAAAAACGAATTCTTTCAGCAAAAGACCCAGTAATAAGCGCAGGTGTAATAATAGCAAATTTTGCCTGATACATAGCAAATAAAACCAATGGAATAGAAGGAGCTAGGCTAATAGTAGTGTTTGAGTCAATCCCTTGAAAAAATAAATGGGATAGTGGATTGCCAATAAAACCTTGAATTGATGGACCATAGCATAAACCATATCCGACTACTATCCACAGGACAGTTACAATAACCATTGCTATGAAACTTTGAAACATAGTACTAATTACATTTTTTTTGCCAACTAGTCCTCCATAAAAAAAGGCCAATCCTGGTGTCATAAGAAGTACAAGAGCAGTTGCTACTAACATCCAAGCTATGTCTCCAGTATCAAAATTAGTTACGCCAATAGGTAATGGGCTTTCTGTAAATACTAAATTTGAAAAAATAGGCAACAACATAATTGTGAGTAAAATCACACTTAATAGAATTTTTTTCATTTTGTTTAGGGCTTTAAATTTTAACAAAAATATAAATTTAATTAACAAATATCAAATTTTAAGTTTTTTTTTGTAAGTATTAATATTTTACACTCAAATTAATCAAAAAATGAGGAAACTATTTTAGATTATATTCATTTTTTTTAAATTATAAAAATCTTAATTTACAATAATTTAGATATTTAAACGTATTATTAATTAGACGAATTGTAACCATAATTAGTGATTTTAATACTAATCAAAATTAGTTAAAATTAATGAAGTTTAAATTTAAAAATGCTTTTTATCGGATTTATTAAGCACTTTATCGATAGTTTATTGTAAGTATTTTATATTAGATTTATTATTTGTAAGTTTGCTGTATAGTTCATTAACAAGTATTCTGTAATAAATTATTTTTTAATTAATTTATATCATTCTTAAAGTAATTATAATCAAATATTATGTTAATTTAATACATATAAACTATTTTAAATAGAAGAAGTTATGCAAAATCAGCAAGACAATTACAATATCACACCAATGGATAATGAACAAAAACTTTTTGGATTATCTTATCGTCCAACACCTTCAGATAGAGAGTTAGAATGGGATCGATCTAAGGTGTTATTAAGTAAAACCGATTCTAAAGGAAATATATTATATGCTAATGAAGCATTTATTGATGTTTGCGGTTATGATGACTTTGAGTTGATGGATAAATCGCATAATATTGTTAGACATCCAGACATGCCTAAGGTAGTTTTTAAATTGTTATGGGAAAGCTTAAATAAAGGAAATGGATTTCATTCAATACTAAAAAATATGTCTAAAACTGGTCGTTATTATTGGGTTTTTAATGACCTTAAAGTAATCATTGACGATAAGGGTGATACCTTCTATACAGGAACTCAGAAATCAATTGGAAGTGAAATAATCTCAAATAGCATTGAACCACTATACAAAAAATTACTTCAAATTGAGAAAGCTAGCGGAGTCCAGTCCAGTGAAAATTATTTATTAGGTTTTCTAGAAGAAAGAAATACAAACTATGTTGGTTATATTGACAACCTACACAAAGTTGGGTATGATAATATGGTAACTTATAATGCTTCAACTCCAGAATCTACTTCTGAGGGTAAAGAAGTAAATATTCCTAAGAAAAAAGGATTCTTTTCAGGCTTCTTTGCTGATAACGGCAAATCTACACCAAAGAAAAAGTAATATATATATTTTATTTTAATAAAAGGATATACTTTGAGTGTATCCTTTTTTTATTATAATTACTTGAATTCAGTAATTATTAACCCTACTTTTGTTGTCCTAAAACTAGGTTAAAATGAAAATAGAACAAATATATACAGGATGTTTAGCTCAAGGAGCATATTATATTACTTCAAAAGATGAAGCTATAATTATTGATCCTTTGCGTGAAATAATGCCATATCGTGATCGTTTAAAACGCGACAATGTAAAATTAAAATATATTTTTGAAACACATTTCCATGCTGATTTTGTTTCAGGTCACTTAGATTTAAGCATTCAAACGGGAGCAAAAATTGTTTATGGGCCTAATGCTGCGACCGATTTTGATTTCATATCCGCATCAGATGGACAACTATTTGATGTAGGAAATATAAAAGTCAAAGCAATACACACTCCTGGACATACTATGGAAAGTACTACTTTTTTACTTATTGACGAGAACGGTAAAGATCATGCAATATTTTCTGGTGACACCTTATTTGTTGGTGATGTTGGAAGACCAGATTTAGCTCAAAAATCAGCATCAATGTCCCAAGATGAACTAGCAGGAATTTTATTTGATTCCTTACGAACAAAAATTATGACATTAAATGATGATGTAATTGTTTATCCAGCACACGGAGCGGGGAGTGCCTGTGGAAAAAATATGAGTAAAGAAACGGTATCCACAATAGGAGAACAAAAATTAAAAAACTATGCCTTAAGACACAATATGTCAAAGGAAGAATTTGTAGTAGAAGTTACAGACGGATTATTGCCACCACCAGCTTATTTTGGAATGAACGTCGCAATGAATAAGAAAGGATTGCAAAGTTTTGAAACAGTCCTTAGTAAAGGTATGAATCCTATTAATGTTTTAGATTTTGAGAATACAATCAACGAAACAGAAGCTTTAATTCTTGACACTCGAAATAATGGAGAATTTTCAAAAGGACATATACCAAACTCAATAAGCATAGGAATTAGTGGTGATTTTGCTCCTTGGGTTGGGGCACTTATTGCAAATGTGGAACAACAAATCGTTATAGTTACTGAAATTGGAAAAGAAGAAGAAACGATTACACGATTATCCCGTGTAGGATTTGATAATGTTAATGGATATTTAGATGGTGGATTCGAAGCTTGGCAAAAAGCTGGATTTGAAATAGATACTATCCACAGAATTACTTCTGAACAATTTGCCAAAGAAACCAATACTAAAAAAGATAAAATAATTGATTTAAGAAGAGATGGGGAATATGAAGCGGAACATGTTGATGAAGCTTATAGCAAACCATTAGCCAACATAAATGAATGGATAAATCAAGTAAACCCTGATGAACATTTTTATATATATTGTGCAGGGGGATATCGTAGTATGATTGCAGCTTCAATACTGCAAACTCGTGGTTACAGAAATTTCACAGAAATTGAAGGTGGATTTAATGCCATTTCTAAAACCGATGTTCCAAAAACAAATTTTATCTGTCAAAGTAAATTACTAAACCTTTAATTTTAAATATAGTATCAGTAATGAAATTTTAGTAATTTCATTACTGATACTATATTTAAAATTACCTTGAATAATTAGGAGCTTCTTTTGTAATTGTTACATTATGCGGATGACTTTCTCCGATTCCGCTAGTAGTTATACGAACAAAACGACCAGTTTCTTGCAATGTCTCAATGTCTTTGGCACCACAATATCCCATTCCAGCTCGAAGTCCTCCAACAAATTGTTGCATACTTTCGTTTAATTCCCCTTTATACGGAACACGACCTACAATGCCCTCAGGTACTAATTTTTTAATATCGTCTTCTACATCTTGAAAGTAACGGTCTTTAGAACCTTCCTGCATAGCTTCAACAGAACCCATTCCACGATAAGATTTGAATTTTCGTCCTTCAAAAATAATGGTTTCTCCAGGAGATTCTTTGGTTCCTGCTAAGAGTGAACCTAGCATAACACAGTCTGCACCAGCGGCAATAGCTTTTGGAATATCCCCTGTATATCGTATTCCACCATCAGCAATAACAGGAACTCCAGTACCTTTTAGAGCAGCTGCTACTTCCAATACTGCTGAAAATTGAGGAAATCCTACACCCGCTACAACTCTTGTTGTACATATTGAACCTGGACCAATACCCACTTTGACAGCATCAGCACCATTTTGGGCTAGATATAAAGCTGCCTCAGGTGTTGCAATATTCCCAACAACCACATCAAGATTTGGGAATTTTGCTTTAACTAGTTTTAAAACATCGACAACACCTTTGGTATGTCCGTGTGCGGTATCAATAATTACTGCATCAACACCAGCATTTACTAACGCTGTAGCTCTTTCAACAGCATCAGCAGTTACTCCTAAAGCTGCTGCGACACGCAAACGACCAAACTTGTCTTTGTTCGCATTTGGTTTTTGGGTAAGCTTGGTTATGTCTCGAAAAGTGATTAACCCAACGAGCTTGTTTGCAGCATCTACAACCAATAATTTTTCAATTTTATGACCTTGCAAAATCACTTCAGCTTCTTGTAATGAGGTTCCTACTGGAGCAGTAACAAGGTTTTGTGATGTCATTACTTCGGTTATGAGTCTTGGATTGTTTTTTTCGAAACGTAAATCTCGATTTGTGACTATCCCTTTTAGTGTACCATTATCATCAACAATAGGAATTCCTCCAATACCAAATTCTCGCATTGCATTTTTGGCGTCTGCTACAGTAGCTGTGAGTGGTAAAGTAACTGGATCTATAATCATTCCAGACTCAGCACGTTTTACTTTACGAACTTTAGCTGCTTGTTGCTCGATTGTCATATTTTTATGTAAAACACCTATACCGCCTTCTTGTGCCATTGCAATAGCCATTGAACTTTCGGTAACGGTATCCATAGCAGCCGAAACTATTGGAACGTTTAAAGTGATATTTCTAGAAAATTTAGATTGGATACTTACTTCACGTGGTAAAACTTCGGAGTAATTTGGGATAAGCAATACATCATCATAGGTTAAGCCTTCTCCAATAATCTTTGTGTTATGTGCTTTCATTGCAATTTGTAGTTGTAGTTAAATTGCGAGCAAATTTAGTGTAAAAATATTAGATTTCAGTGACTAGATTTTATATTTTTGTGATGTAAAGATGAATTTGAGAATTGAAGTTATAAAGTAAAATATAAATTCAATAAAAAGCCAGTATTTAAGTAAATATAAAAACAATATAAATTTGAACTATAATTTATATTATGTAAAATAGAATATTTGAAATCTACTTTTATACTACTCTTTTTTTGTTTAATTTTACATTCATATAAATTGGTTTTATGACAAATGCTATCGCAGAAAGAATCGCTGAATTTCTTAAAGAATACAAACCGTTCAATTATTTAAACTTTGAGGATTTGATAAAAATATCAACTTCGATAAGAGTTTTAAATCTTGAAAAAGACAAATCATTATTTCAAATTAATGACAAACTACACGATTGTTTTTATATATTACAATCTGGCGTGCTACACTTGACTGTAATTTCTGATTCTGAAGAATCCTTGTTGAATAAATGTTATGCTGGAGATATTTTTGGCTTGCGTCCGTTTTTTGCTAAAAACAATTACCAAATGACCGCGAAAGCTCGTGAAGAATCCATAGTTTATGGAGTTCCAATCGAAGTATTCAAACCATATTTAGCTAATAATTCAGATATTCTTATTTTCTTATTAGAAAGTTTTGCTACAAATACACGAAACTCATCGGATAAAGAAAATCCAAACAAATTGACTTCTGATAATTTAGGCTTTTCTGATAGCCAATCGGATGTATCATACTTTCAATCATTGATTTACAATAAAAAACCACTATTTTTTTCTCCAACAACAACTGTTAAAGATGTTGCAACTTCAATGTCAGAAAATCTCCAAAGTAACGCTTTAATAGTCGAAAATAATTTACCAGTTGGTATTGTTTCTGATGCTGATTTCAGGCTTAAAATTGCTACTGGACGATTTGAAATTAATGCTAAAATTTCAAATTTAATGCACTCTCCTGTTTTAACAGTACCTGAAAATATTTCTGTAGCTGAGGCACAATTAGTAATGCTCAAAAACGAGGTGATACATCTATGTGTAACCCACGATGGTACGGAAAATTCAGAAATAAAAGGAGTTATTACGGAACACGATTTGATAGTTGCTCAAGCCAATAGCCCTGGTGTTTTACTGAAAGAAATTAAACGAGCGCAAAGTGCTAAGGATTTAAAAAGTGTTAGAAATAATTTAGCAGATATTATTCAAACCGCTATTTCTAAAAATATACCAATTCCACATATTAATACCATTGCTGGTGAAATCACATTAGCCATTGTGAGACGATGTATTGAATTAGCAATTTTAGATTTAGGTTCGCCTCCAGCTCGTTTTGCTTGGTTGAGTATTGGTAGTCAAGGTCGTAAAGAACAATTATTACTTACAGATCACGATAGTATTTTGGTTTTTGAAGATGTTGAAGCAGATAAATTTAGAGATACAAAAGATTACTTTATGCAGTTGGCTAAAAAAGCCACAAATACACTAGAAAATATTGGATATTCCCATTGTTTATATGGACACACTGCTAGTAATTCAAATTGTTGTAAATCATTGACTGATTGGATAAAACAATACGATAGCTGGATGAATACTCCAGGTGAAAACTCTAATGACATTAGTACAATATTTTTTGATTATGAAATGGTATTTGGAGATCAAAAAATTGAAGATGCTATTTCTGAAACCATTTTCAAAAATGCAAAAAACAGTGTATTATTCTATGATTATTTAGGGAACGATGCATTAAAAAAACCTGCACCTCTCACCTTTTTTAAGAAATTCAATATTGAAGAAGATGGTGAAAATAAAGGTAAATTTGATATCAATACTAAAGCTTTGACGCCACTAATTGACGGAGCAAGATTAATGGTTTTAAGTCAAAATATAAAAGGATTTAATTCTACTTATTTAAGATTCAAGCAATTAGCTATTATTGATTCAAAATTTTCTCAAGTTTATTTAGATTGCGCTGAGGCATTCCTAACACTATCTAGATTTAAAACAATGGAAGGAATAAAGAATGATAATTCAGGTCAATATATTGATTTAGAGGAGCTATCAAAAACGGATAAAGAAAAACTTAAAAATGCTTTTTTACCAATGAAAGAATTGGAAGAATTAATTAAAGATCGATTTCAATTAACTCAATTTTCTTAATATGCTGGATTGGATTAAAAAAAATATAAGTAAAACATATCCTGATTTCTGGAACGAGTACTTGTACAAAATGGAAGAAAAACCGAATAGATACGTTGCATTAGCTATGGAAACGACAGGTCTTGATACACGTAAAGATAAAATGATTTCGATAGGAGCTGTTGGTATTGTAAATGATATTATATTAGTAAGTGACAGTTTAGAAATAGATATTGACCAAGACATTAACGCTACAACTGATTTAGAAGCCAATGCGATTGAGAAATTAATTAATTTTATTGGAAATGCAACATTAGTCGGACATCGAATTCATTTTGAAGTTGATATGATAAATGAGGTTTTAGATAAATTGGATTGTGGACGATTGAAAAACGACGCATTAAACATCGAAGTTATGCATAAAAAACTAAATGATATTAGTGATAAAAACTTCTCGCTTGATGAACTTATTTTGGCATACAAAATGCAAAAACCTGAAAGAATATCTTCTGCAAATGATTCTTTTTCGATAGCTTTATTGTTTTTAAAAATGAAAAACAAGTTAGGATTAATCTAACATTATAATTTTTTGATAGTGACCGTGATGGCTTTTTGAAATTATTTTTTCTTTAAAATTAAAAATATAGGGTAATTCATTTTTCTTTTTAACTCCAATAGAATTTTCTAAAGTTTTAATTGTATCAAAATAATCCGTATTTGCAACTGCAATAGTATGTATGAAATTTTTTGTTATTAGAGTTTTTGTATAAAAAATTATTTTGTCGAATTTAACTTCTCCTATTTCAGAATCAAAATCAAAACACTCAAACCGAATTGGATTGTATTTTCGAATTCCAGTTTCACGATTCCATATTTTATAAGCCGCTTCCTTCCTACTCCATAAATTCCAAACGGTAACTTCTTGATTGTTTGAGTTTTGAATTAAAATTTGTTCATTTTCAGTAAAAATTTTATTCAAAAAACCTTTTCGTTGCCAATTACTCTCTTTTCTAGCCAATTTTAAATCTATAATATCGTTTCCAATCATTTATTTTTAGGATAATTTTTCTTGAATAATTGCAATAACAGATTTCACATCTAGCATTTTTTCCATCGATTCGTTATCTATTACAATATCAAATTCTTCTTCGATGTCTAAAACAATATCTACGAGATTGGCCGAGTTTATCTGCAAATCTTTAATAAAATCAGTGTTTTCTGTAAAATTTTCAAAAGCTTTTATATTTTTGGAATAAGTTTTGACAATAGGTTTTAACTTTTCTATAATTTCTAGTATGGTCATTTTTTAAAGTTGCTAAGATTCTGATTGGCTAAGTTACTATGTTTTTCTAATCTTTAAATTTTAAATTTCTTAAAAATCACACAACCATTCACATCTCCAAAACCAAAACTAGCTTTTGCTAAAATATTTATTTCTTTTTTGATTAATTGCTGTGGAATTTTTGCGGAATCTATACTATTGGTTATATCTAGATTCAAATCTTCACAATTTATATTGGGAAAAATAAAATCATGATAAATTTGTAAAACCGAAGCCACACTTTCAATACTTCCCGCAGCAGAAAGACAATGTCCCACCATCGATTTTAATGAGTTTATATATGGAAAATTGACTCCACTCCTTTTTAAGGCTTTGCTCCAGTTTTCAATTTCTAAACTGTCTTTGGAAGTTGCTGTCAAGTGCCCATTGATTGCATCAATATCATTCGAAGAAATTCCTGCATTTTCAATTGCATCTTCAATGCATTTTTGAACCGCAATTGGATTTGGAGCTGTCATAGTTCCTAATCCGCGTTGTCCACCAGAATTAGTATTTCCACCCAAAATTTCACAATAAATTTTTGCACCACGAGCCAACGCCGAATCTAAATCTTCAATAAGCAATGCACCTGCTCCACTGCCTGGCACAAAACCTGAAGCTGTTGCAGACATTGGTCTAGAGCCTTTTTCAGGTGAATTGTTGTGTTTAAAAGTACACACTTTCATCGCGTCAAATCCACCCCATATATAAGGTCCTGAATCGGAAGTGCTTCCTGCTAAAATCCGCTTGGCTTGACCTGATTTTATGCGTTCAAACGCCATCAAAATACTTTCTGTTCCTGTGGTACAAGCTGATGAATTGGTGGTTACTTGGTTTCCTAATCCTAATTTCCCACCTAAATAAGCACTAATACCACTATTCATTGTTTGCGCAACGGCCGTACTACCTAATTTTCTTGTTTGAAAATCATCTATTTTATGGATACTTTCCCGAAATTTCTCAATTCCTGAAGTTCCAGTCCCGAAGATTGTTCCCGAATCCCAATCAGGATTTTCTTGAATCTCCATTGATAATCCAGCATCTTTCCAGGCATCGATTCCTGCAATTACACCATATAAAATCCCAGTTGAATTAAAGTTACGTAATTCTAATTCTGTGAAATAGTGTAAGGATAATTCAGTAGAAATTTCTGGTTTTCCTGCAATTTGACAGGAAAACTGTAATCTTTCGAGTTCCAAATCGTGTTTTATGCCTGAAATACCATTTTTTATGGCATTTGTAAATGCGTCAAGCCCTACTCCATTTGGAGATACAATACCCAGACCAGTTATAACCACCCTTTTTTTCAATGTAAATTACAATTTCAAAAATCAATTACAAAACTAAACCCTCTAAACCCTCTAAACTTATAAACTTTCTAAATAATCATCCCCGAAATTGTTCCTGAACAAACTTCCTCTTTTTTTGCATTCAGCATTTTGACTTTGCATTTTAATTTTCCGAATCTGAAATAGACTTTTTCGGAAATAACAGTTACTTTTTCGTTGGGAAAAACAGGTTTTAAAAATTCTATTTCTGATGATGTTAAAGCCAAATTTAAACTTTTAGCTTCGTCTTTCAATAAATAAATCCCCAAACAAACCAAACCAATTTGCGCCATAGTTTCAGTAAGAATAACACCAGGTGTAATTGGGTTGTCTTTAAAATGACCTTTATAAAAATCTAGATCTGAGTTAAATATAAAACAACCTTCTACTCCATTTTCATTGATATTGATAATTTCATCAACAAACAAAAATGGTTTAGAATATGGTAATTTTGATATAACTTCTTTATTTTTCATAACTCATTTTCAACCGCTAATTCACTAGTTTAATAAAAAATTAGCGAAATAACAGTTATACTTTAAAATTCCAATAAAACTCTTTGTGCGGAAAATCCTGGACCGAAACTGAGCATCAATCCTTTTTCTCCTTTTTGGGGTTGGTTTTCCATAATTTGTTCTAAAACATACAAAACGGTTGCGCTTGACATATTGCCGTACAATCTTAAAATTTCTTTGGTCACATTTATATTTTTACCTAAATCTGAAAATAAATCTTCAACAGTTTGGATGATTTTTTTTCCACCAGGATGAAAAATTAAATGATCAATAGCATCAATTTTTAAATTGTTTTTTTCTAAAAATGGATGAATAATATCTGGAAAATGACTCGCAATGGTTTCTGGAACTTCCACATCTAGAACCATTTGCAAGCCTGAATTTGTCAGTTTGAAACCCATCATATTGATAGTGTCATAAAAGTGATACATTTCTTCGGCAATGATTTCTGGGCCTTCATCATCTTCGTAGGATGAAAGTAAAACACAAGCAGCACCATCTCCAAAAATGGCAGCACTAACAATATTAGCCATCGAAAAATCGTCTAATTGGAATGTTGCTGTTGGGCTTTCGACTGCGATAACAGCTGCACGTTTATTAGGATTGGCTTTCAAAAAGTTTTTGGCATAAATAATTCCTGAAATTCCTGCTGCACAACCCATTTCGGTTACTGGTAATCGAATAATATCTTGACGCAATTTTAAAGAATTTATCAAATAAGCATCAAGTGACGGAATCATAATTCCTGTACAACTCACTGTGATGATATAATCTAAACTTTCAGGTTTCCAATTGGCTTTTTCAAGTGCTTTATCAAGAACTTTTTCGCCTAAATCAATCACTTCACGAACATAAATATCGTTTCGCTCTTCGAATGAAGTATTTGTAAAAACTTCGATTGGATCCATTATCGAATACCGCTTATCAACAGCGGCTCCATCAAAAATTTTTTTTACTTTTCTAACAAATCGTTCGTCTTGATTCACCAACCATGCATCTAGAAATGGGATAATTTCTTCTGTTTTTCTTGAATATTTTGGTAATTGTTTGGCGGCGGATATTATTTTTACACTCATTTTTTTTTTGACTTTTAGATAAAAGACGAATAGATGAAAGACAAGACTAAATTAGGAATTGGTCTATTGGTTCTATCTGTCTACTCTCTTTTTTAATAATCCACTGATAGCGAAACGCCCATTTCCAATGAATTGTATATTCTTTAAACTTTAATTTTTCGGAAAAATCAATTAATTCTTGTTTTTTAAAACCCCTCAAAATGGATATTAATCCATCTTGTCTCGACATTTTATTCAGATTAAAAACGAAACCTAAAATTTGAAATAATCGATATGCAATTTTGCTTCTCTGCAAATCATTAATTACGATCCCTATTGTTGTGTTTTTTAAAAAAAGTTGTTGTAAATTCAAAATTTCATCATTTTTGAAATGATGCAACGTTAAGGTACATAATACTATATCGTATTTTAATTCACTAAATGATTTATCAAAAATATCAATACACTTATAACTTAAATTTGGATAATTTTCGGACAACTTTATGGCATAATTAACAGTGAAATTATTGGCATCCACTCCGATTAGATTGAAATTATAATTATTTTTAATTCCAAAATTGGCTAATTTTCGAAGCATATCTCCATTGCCACAACCAATATCTATAATTGTAATTTGTTGTTTTTTATCCCAATTGGCAATTAATTCTTGAACACCTTGTAAAGTTAGTTGATTTCCTCCTAGCAGTTGATTTATTCTTGCAATTTTATCTAATGCTTCACGCAAGGTTTCGCCTTGCATTTCAAAATCATCCATTATTTCAGGTTCGTTGGTGCGAAATTTGGTGTCTACTTTTTTAAACATTCAAGAAATTTAAAGTCATATAAGTATTGTTTAATTTAAGTCCGTTTTATAGAAATGATAAAAATGAATTAATTCAAATTGGTTTTCCGTGAGTTTTTTTAATAATAGTTGATAATAGAAACGGAAATATAATCAATAATTGCATCAAAAATTGAGATAGTTTTGGTTTTTGTAAAATGTTACTTATAATTTTTCCTGTTTTTAGACGGTTTTTGAAATTCAAAATCCATTGTTGTTGGTATTTTGTTTCTAATTCTGTTCTAGTTTTAATTTGATTGGTACAGAATTGGGCAATCAATTCAGAAGCTATTTTGGCACTGTGAATCGCCATTGCCATTCCGTTTCCGCACAATGGATGAATTAATCCGGCAGTATCGCCAATCATTAAAATATGGTTTTCGATGGATTTTTTTTGTTCAAATGAAATTTGACTTATGGTTAAAGGTTTATCAAAAAGCAAGGTTGAATTTTCAAAAAAATATTTTAAATTCGGATTTTTTTTTAATATATTATCTTGGTATTCATTGATGTTTTTATATTGTTTGAAGGTTTCATAATCCGCTAAATAACAAATATTTATTTTACCCTCTTCTACTTTTGAAACACCACAATAACCGCCTTTAAAATTATGTAAGCCTACCAAATCGTCATTAAAAACTCCTGAATAATGAGCTTTTACAGCTAACCAAGGTGATTTTTGTTGAATGAAATTCCGATTTAATTTTTGGTCGATATTGGATCGTTTTCCGAAGGCACCAAGAACTATTTTTGATTTTAAAACGGCATTATTTACCATTGTGATTGTGAATTCATCCTCCATAAATTCAATATTCGCCACATTTTCTTGAATGATTTTGCAACCGTTTAAAATTGCTTTTTTATATAGAAACTCGTCTAAAATGTAGCGACTAATTCCAAAACCACCTAATGGAAGTTCTGTATTTATTGTTTTTCCGTTTTGGGTTGAAAACTGGAGTTTTGTTATTTTTGTTGGGTTTAGGTTTTCAATATCCAATCCTAACCAATTGAAATATGGCAATACTTCGTTTGAAATGTATTCACCACAAACTTTGTGCTTTGGAAAACTGCTTTTTTCGATAATGGTAACTTGAATTCCAATTTTTGATAAATGAATTCCAGCCGTTAAACCTGCTAATCCTCCTCCAATAATTGTAACTTCCTTACCTATCATAATATGGTAAATATAAGGAATTGAATTGTTATTGGTTTAGTTTTCGCTAGAGATTTAAAGAATTTTTTAATGATTTTTTAGATAGTTCTAATTCATTTAATTTCATTTTTTACCATTATAAAAGCATATGGCGCATTACCACTTCGATACTAGTTTATTTTATAAAAAATAAGAGTACAATTTTTTGTGACTGTATTTTAAATCACAAGTATTAAATTTAAAGATACTAAATTCTCATACCTGATAGAAACCTAATCTTATATAGCTATGAATCTGTGGTCAAAAAAATTGACTTAGTTCTTAAAGCGGGAAGCTATGTAAATAAATACAGCTTTTTTTTACAATAATTTTAAGATTCCTATGTTTAATAAATAGTACATTGCACTATAAATTGAACAAAAACTATGAACAACATAAAAATACTTTGGGTTGACGACGAAATAGACTTATTAAAACCACATATTTTATTCCTTGAAAAGAAAAATTACATCGTAACAACCTGTAACAATGGTCGTGACGCCATTGATTTGTTTCAAGAAGAAAATTTTGATATTGTTTTTCTGGATGAGAATATGCCCGGAATTTCGGGATTGGAAACCCTGTCCGAAATGAAAGAAAAAAAATCGTCGGTACCTGTAATTATGATTACCAAGAGCGAAGAAGAATTCATAATGGAAGAGGCTATTGGTTCTAAAATTGCAGATTATTTGATAAAACCTGTCAATCCGAACCAGATTTTGTTGAGTTTGAAGAAAAATCTAGATCATTCCCGCTTAATTTCTGAAAAAACGACATTAGATTATCAGAAAGAGTTTCGTAAAATTTCGATGGAAATGGCAATGGTAAATTCCTGTGAAGAATGGATTGAGTTTTACAAAAAACTAATTTTTTGGGAATTGGAATTAGAAAATATTGACGACCAAAATATGTTTCAAATTTTAGAATCTCAAAAAAATGAAGCCAATGCACTTTTTGGAAAATTCATAGAACGAAACTACGAAGATTGGTTTGAACCAAAAGCACACAAGCCTGTTCTATCTCATAACTTGTTTAAAGAATTAGTCATTCCAGAGCTGAAAAAGAAAGAAAACGTACTATTTGTGGTAATTGATAATTTGCGTTACGACCAGTGGAAAGCCTTCGAAAGTGTTGTAAACAATCATTATAAGTTAGAATCTGAAGTTCCCTATTTTGCTATTTTACCAACAGCAACACAATATGCTCGAAATGCGATTTTTTCTGGACTAACACCACTAGAAATGGAAAAACAATTTCCTCAATATTGGAAAAATGATGTTGAAGATGGTGGAAAAAACCTGTATGAATCAGAATTTTTAACGGCACAATTAAAACGTAATGGATTAAATATTGCTCAAGAATATTTTAAAATTACCAATTTAGCAAACGGAAAAAAACTAGCAGAAAACTTTAAAGCATTAAAAGATACTAAATTAGTTACGGTAGTTTACAATTTCATCGATATGCTTTCGCACGCTAAAACAGATATGGATGTAGTCAAAGAACTAGCTTCAGATGACAAAGCGTATAGATCATTAACGTTGAGTTGGTTTAAAAATTCCCCTTTGTTAGAAATTATCCAACAGGCTCAAAAACTAGGTTTTAAACTCATTATAACTACCGATCACGGCACTATAAACTGTAAAAATCCATCAAAAGTAATTGGCGATAAAAACACAAGTTTAAACTTACGTTACAAAACTGGGCGAAGTCTAACCTATGAAAATAAGGAAGTATATGCAGTAAAAGACCCTAAACGCATAGGTTTACCTTCTATTAATATGACAAGTGTTTATATTTTTGCAAAAAATGATTACTTTTTGGCTTATGTCAATAATTACAATCATTATGTGAGTTATTATCGAAACACCTACCAACACGGCGGAATTTCACTCGAAGAAGTCATTGTGCCTTTCCTAGTTTTTAACCCTAAATAAAATATTCAGTGAGAAATACTGAATACTGAATAATGACACTGAATATGAAATTTACATTTTCTTTAAACGAAATAAGCGAAGTTGTTCAAAAAATAATCGATTCAAATCCCGAAAAAATCATACTTTTTAATGGAGAAATGGGTGCTGGAAAAACAACTTTTATTAAAACATTATGCCAAACATTAGGAGTAAAAGAAGCTACAAGTAGTCCAACTTTTTCTTTAGTTAATGAATACCAAATTACTGCATATCAATACGTTTACCATTTTGATATGTATCGATTAAAAAATCAAAGTGAAGCCCTTGACATGGGAATTGATGATTATTTATATTCTGGTAATTGGTGTTTTATTGAATGGGCTGAAAAAATATCTGATTTAATTCCAGAAAATCATTCAGTTGCTACAATTTCCGTTTTAAATGATGGTAAAAGACAGATTGAATTGCAGTAATTTGTTTAAAATTTCGTAATTTGTGCCATTAAGTTTAAAAAATATGGCAATTACTCCTTTTAGTAAGCAGGATTTACTTCCGCAAGAAGAAAAATTAGAAATAACAAAACACAAAAGCGAACTATTTATTGGTATTCCAAAGGAAACTTCTTACCAAGAACGCCGTATTTGCTTGACTCCTGATGCTGTAAATTCATTAACTTCCAACGGACATCGAGTTTTAATTGAATCTGGTGCTGGTGAAAATGCTAGCTATTCCGACAAAGATTATAGCGATGCAGGTGCGGAAATAACTAATGATACTCGAAAAGTTTTGACTTGTCCGATGATTCTAAAAGTTGAACCCGCTACTTTAGAAGAAATTGAATTGATGAATGCAAAAACCATTGTTATTTCTGCAATTCAACTCAAAACTAGAAAGAAAGAATATTTCGAAGCCTTACAGAAAAAGAAGATTACTGCGCTAGCTTTTGAATACATAAAAGATGATGACGGATCATTTCCAGCTGTAAAATCATTAAGTGAAATTGCAGGAACTGCTTCTGTTCTTGTTGCTGCGGAATTATTAACGGCTAGTAAGTTTGGAAACGGACTACTTTTTGGAAATATTACTGGCGTCCCTCCTACTGAAGTTGTGATACTTGGCGCAGGAACTGTAGCAGAATTTGCCGCCCGAACCGCTATTGGATTGGGAGCTAGTGTGAAAGTTTTTGATAATTCAATCACAAAATTGCGACGTTTGCAAAACAATTTAAACCAACGTATATTTACTTCTACCATTCAAAACAAAACCCTTTTAAAATCGTTGAGACGTTGCGACGTAGCTATTGGCGCGATGCGAGGTAAATATCGCACACCAATCGTAGTTACAGAAACTATGGTAGAACACATGAAAAAAGGAGCTGTAATTGTTGATGTAAGCATTGACACTGGTGGTTGTTTTGAAACCTCCGAAATTACAACCCACGAGAATCCTACGTTTATAAAAAATGGCGTTATTCATTACTGTGTACCAAATATTCCTTCTCGATATTCTAAAACAGCCTCCTTATCTATTAGCAACATAATAACCCCTTACCTACTACAAATAGCGGATGATGGCGGAATAGAAAGTGCTATTCGTTGCGACTCAGGACTCAAAAATGGGGTTTATTTTTATCACGGAATTTTGACCAATAAAACCATTGGAGAATGGTTCGATTTAACGTATCGAGACATTAATTTAATTGTGTTTTAAGTTTTAATTGTGCTACTTTTGCAAAAAAAATATTCAATGAAATTTTCATACAGATTAAGCTTTTACTTTTTTGGTTTTTTGATTGGTTGCGGATTTATGTTTTTTATTTTAAATAAGAAAAACACCCGTTGTAGCTATTTTCCAAACGATAGAGTTTTGAAAAACATCAGCTCCAAACCTTTCTACTATTCAGATATTGCAACAAAAAAAATTGCAGAAGATTGGCTTGACAGTATTGATGTTAAAAATACATTGATGTATGGCGATGTCGACTTTGATAGAAGCAATATCAAAATTGGTTCTGGAAAATTGTATACTATTATTGGAAAAACAACTAAAAACACTCCAATTGAAGTGATTATTGAAAACTACGAAGAAAAAGCAGTTTTGAAAGATATAGCGAAGATATAGTTTTTACAAATACCTTTCTTGCAGTACGTTTTGATGATGAATCACGTGCCCAGAAATTATAAAACCTAATGCTAAAACAGTGATTTCTTTTCCAGAAGCCATTCCTTTACTGGATAACATTTTTTCAGAAAAGCTTTCAAATAGCTTTATTGTTGATTTTCGCACCAAGATAAACTCTTCAATTAAATTATTAATATCAACTAAAGTAGTATCTACATTAGCAGCATAATCATTTTCTTCAAATCCTGACATTGGAGTTTTATCAAATCGAGCAATTCGTAAAGCACGATAGGCAAAAATACGTTCGGCATCGACAATATGACGAACTACATCTTTCATAGTCCACTTGTTTACTTGGTATTTGTAATTGTATTTTTCGAAAGGAACCATTTCCATAAAATTCACAAAATCATTCATTGAATTTTTCAATGCATTTACGCAATGAACCTCTGGAACAAGACTAATGTAACCACTGTAAAATTCAGCATAATCAGAAGGAGAAAGGTTTTTCATAAAACACAATTTATAAAATTAAAGATATAAAAAAAGCCCTTACAAAAGGGCTTTTAATTTACATATTTTTGAATATGGTATGCATTAATCTTTTCTTATCGTTGATACTTTCGTCAAGCGAAATCATAGTCTCCGTTCTATAAACCCCATCAATATCATCAATCATATAGATAACATCTTTAGCGTGTTTAGTGTCACGAGCCCTAATTTTACAGAAAATATTAAATTTCCCGGTAGTCACGTGAGCAACAGTAACATAAGGAATTTCATTAATTCTTTCTAAAACAAATTTTGTTTGTGAAGTGTTATTTAAAAAAACACCTACATAAGCAATAAAAGAATATCCTAACTTTTCATAATCCAAAGTTAACGACGAACCTTGAATAATTCCTGCATCTTCTAACTTTTTTACACGCACGTGAACTGTTCCAGCAGAAATCAACAATTTTTTTGCAATATCTGTAAACGGAATTCTAGTGTTATCAATTAACATATCTAGAATTTGATGATCGACTTCATCTAAACGGAACTTACTCATAATTAGTTATTTAAATTGTATTTTATCTTTAGTTATTTATAAAAATAATAGATTTATTATAATTATTAACAAATTTATTACATTTTACTCAAACCATTAACAAATTTTATGCTTTTATTAAGATAAAAATTTACTTTTTTATTGATTTCAGGTTTATTATTTGAATTATCTGAATAAATTCCTTCTTCTCCATTGTATTCAATATGTCCAAAACCTCGAATATCTTCACCAACTTCAGTAATTATAGCTTCAAAAATAATTTCATTATCTTTTAGTACTTCTTCATATTGAGCTGCAAAGTTAGTAATAATATTTAAGTTGTTGCTATTGATTTTGATTTTTCTATATAAAATATCGTTAAAAAGCACTTTGTTTTGAGGAATAATCAAATAATCATTAATTCCAGTTAGAACTATATCGTTTTCGTAAGAATTTAGTATTCCTGTAAGAATTGCTATAAACATAAATTTTCGAGTCTCCTCTCGTTGATAATCATTTTGAAAATGACCTGCTTCAAATAAAATTGTTGAAGTTCCTAGTGATTGAAAGGTGTCTCCAACACAATTCGGATTAAATGTATCGTCAAAACGCCCTACTTGATTAGGAATATGCTTTTGTAATTCTTTATTTATTGCTACAATTACACCTATTGCTTTTTGACGATTCGCATTTACGGCTCTTTCCGCATTAAACGCGGGAGCCAGAAAGGAAAGTGTGGCTGGGTTATTAGTATTTCCTGCTGCATAAATAGTTCTTTGATCGTGCAGATTATAACAGTAATCGGGTTTAAAATCTAAATAAATTTGTTTTAACAATTTACTTTCAGGTTGTGATAAATCCAAAGCATCTCTATTCAAGTCGACTTCATTCGCATTTTCGCGTGTATACACTTCAGCTCCATCAGGATTTAAAATTGGTATACATAATAAAGTAAACTTCTTTTTTATAAGAATAGCTTCTTCTGCATTTGATTCTAAAAAATCGAACAAGTCGAAAAGCGCTTTGGTTGTTGTAGATTCATTTCCATGCATTTGAGACCACATTAATATTTTAGTCTCACCATTTCCAAACTGAACAGAATAGATTGGTTTTTCAAGCACAGAAAACCCAAGAGACGAAACTTGAAATTGATTGGATAAACTATCCAAAACAGGTTTGATATGATTGTTTGTAATGTATCGACCAAACAAATTTTGCTGTTTAATTTGAGTATAAAAAGTATTAAAATCCATAGTTGTTGTTTGTAGTTTACAAAAGTAAACATCTTATAATTTACATTTGTAAACAATGAAGTAATCAAGTTAATTTATATTTGTAAACAATTTATTGATCTCTAAGGTGTCTTTGTTAACACTTGAAATTAGGTTATTTTACATATTCAAATAAATCATATAACTAATTGTATTTCAATATATTATTTGCATCTAATTAAAGTTATTGATTATAATTAATCTACCTTTTACAATTGTAAAATAGGATAATTCAATTCAATTATTTACATTTGTAACTTACAAATTGTTTTAATGTAATTTACAATGGTAAACATAGATGATTTTATAAAAAGACTCGAAATAATACTTGATTATTATGGTTTATCTGCTTCTGCATTTGCAGATAAAGTGGGTGTGCAACGCTCTAGTTTGTCTCACCTACTCTCCGGAAGAAACAAACCTAGTTTGGATTTAATTTTGAAAATTATTCAAAACTTTCCTGATGTCGATTTGTATTGGATTCTAAATGGTAAAGGAAATTTTCCAAAAACAGAAATAAACAATCAAAGTACTACTCCATTTATACAAATTGAAAATGACGAACTCAAGTATAAAAAGGAACCTAATTTATTTTCTGAACCAGACATCAAAAAAAATCCCGTATTTGAAAATATAAAAAATAATTTTTCAAATACGGGAAATATACCACACTATAAAAACGAATCAGAAATTGATCAAATTGTAATTTTTTACAAAAATGGAACTTTTAAAAATTACAATCCCTAATTCTAATTGCTATTGTTTTTTTGGAGTAAAACTATATTCTGGAATTCTACCTAGAACATCAATATAGTTTTGTTCTAATATTTTTAAATCTTCTTTTATGTTACCCGTTGGATAAAAAGGCTTTCCGTAAGTTAAAATTTTATTACCGTGATCGAATACTACTGGAATTATAGGAACATTTGCTTTTAAGGCAATATAGTAAAAACCTGTTTTCCATTCCGATACTTTCTTGCGAGTTCCTTCTGGAGCAATCGCCAATCGAAAAACTTCTTTTTCAGCAAAAATTTTCGCAATTGAATCTACTTTATTTTCGTTTTTTTGACGATTCAATGGTGCTCCACCCATCCATTTGAAATAAATACCTAGTGGAAAAATAAATAATTCTTTTTTAGCTACAAAATTAAACTCTTCTTGCAAAATTCCTCTTGAAAAAACACCCAAATAAAAGTCGTGCCAACTGGTGTGAGGAACACAAATTACAATACATTTTTTTATTTCAGAAATTGAGTTTGCTTTTATTTCCCAACCCATTAATTTTTGAAAAATAAATTGGTAGATGCTTTTTTTCATTTAAAATTTTTTAACAAAAATAACATATATTTACTCAATCAAAACATTTTTTATGAATTTGAAAAAGCTATTTTGAACCTATAAATAATATCACGAAAAGTCAACTATTCATAAGAGTCTTAAAGTTACTTGGAATAATGTCAAGTTGATTTTTGTAACCAAAAATACGAACTATTGTTATGAGGGTTTCGAAAACGGATTGAGAAAAGGATTATTTTAAATTTGATTTAAAAAAATTAGAAGTTTGAATAGTATTCTCTTATTTGGCTTTGTTGGATAAAGTGTCATTAAAATTTTAGTAAATGAAGTACATTTTAAAAAAATTATTAATAGGAAAAGTAACTTTTAGAGAACAAAAGTCAATTAACCCATTAAGAAAAAGAGTTCAAAACATAAAATCAATTTGGAACAATGACCATCAAGACGATAATGGTATTGAGAAAATTGTGCGATTAATTTTATCATTTTCACAGCTTTTGTTTCCTGGTATTTACATTAAATATTTTGCGCATAAAAAAGGAATCGAATATCAAGATTTAGCATTGGATTTTTATGTATTACTCAAGGTAGCATTCCCAGTGGTAATCCTAATAAATCAATGGCATAATAATCCTATACTAGTCGGGATTATGATTTACGTTTTGCTGGAGACAATTTTTTATATTCCAACTTTAATTTTTGCTTCCGATTTATTTTCTAAACCTCGCTCTTATAAGCGTTCAATGCTATTACTTTTCTTTAATTATTTAGAAGTTGTATTTGCTTTTGGAGTACTGTACTCTATAGGAAATTCAATGAATAAACCCTTTTCGCATTGGTTTGATCCGATATATTTCAGTTTAATTACTTCCAGTTCAATTGGGTATGGTGATTATTATCCTGTGAGTTTATTTGGAAAAGTTTTGGTCAGTTTTCAATCCATGTTTTTCTTATCTTTTGTAGTATTATTTTTAAATTTCTTTTCTACTAAAGTAACAGCCAAAGGTTATTTCGATCATGAAAATCAGGATTAGATCATTTTTCGTGCTTTTTCTAAATCTTCAATAGTATCAATTCCGATTCCAACGTGAGTAGTTTCGATCATTTTAATGCGTTTTCCATATTCTAAATACCGAAGTTGTTCCAGTTTTTCAGAAGCTTCCAGCGATAGCATTGGTAAATTGTAAAAATCCAATAACGCTTGTTTTCTAAATGCATAAATGCCAATGTGTTGCATATACCTGACACCTGCATTTTCTTTCCTTGGATATGGAATTACCGAACGAGAAAAATACAGTGCGAATTGGTTTTGATCTACGATTACCTTTACATTATTCGGATTTTCAATGTCAGATTTATCAGTTATTAGTTTCATTAATGAAGCCAAATCCACTTTATTATCAATATCGTTTTTAAAAACTGCTATTACTTTTTCAAGAGGTTCTTTATTTATAAACGGCTCATCTCCTTGCACATTAATAACAATGTCAACATCTATATTCTCAATTGCTTCGGCAATTCTATCGCTACCCGATTCGTGTTCTTTGATGCTCATAATGGCTTTGCCACCATTGGAAACAATTTCGTTAAAAATCAAATCCGAATCCGTTACCACAAACACATCATCAAACAATTGAGTTGCAATTGCTGCTTGATAGGTTCTTAAAATTACGGTTTTGCCACCCAAATCCTGCATAAGTTTGGCTGGAAAACGTGTTGAGGCGTAACGTGCTGGTATAACGGCGATTATTTTCATTCTTATTTTTTTTTACCGCAGAGTTTACAAAGTTTTCGCAGAGCTCGCAGAAATTTTATTATTTTTAAAATTTGTTTACAAACTAAATTTACTTTTTCTTTTTAAATTTTTTATAAATTAAGTATATAACTGCAAATATAATAATCACAATTATAAAAGCAATTATTGGCAAAAAAATTGCCAAAGTACTCAAAGTTATTGCCGTTCCTGTTTCGGCAGTAGAAACTACTGGATTTGCTAAACCACCAGTTTTTACTGTTGATGCCAATCTTGTAACAGTTGTCATTCCTTGCATTGCAGTGGCTGTTCCGCCACCGGCAATTATGGCGAAAACCCAAGTCATCATTGGACTCATATCTACCAATGTAGATGCCATTGTGGCCGTTCCTGCAATGGCGGCAAGTGGAGTGGCTACTGTATCTAGCAAATTATCAATATATGGAATATAATAAGCAAAAATTTCAGCAATCATTGCAATTCCCAATGTTATCAAGGCTGGAATTCTTCCTATCCATTGCCATGATTCATTGAGTTCCCAAACATGAAAATAGGATGCCAAACTCAATGCAAATAATGGTAAAAAAACTCGGAATCCTGCTGCAGACGCCAATCCAATTCCTAGAAATAAACTTAAAATGGTTTCGGTTGTTATCATTTTTATTAATTTCAGTTTTGTGTAATCTGTTTCAAAATTATTCCCCAGAAACGTTTAATCCTTTCAATCTTAGCCTTTCATCAGAATATTCAGAAGGTTCTTTTAAATTAATTTTGTACTTATAAACTTTAAATTTATTTGAAATAAAATCAACAATCATTACTTTTGGGTTAAAGTCTGTATCATTTCCTAATAATATAAGTGATTCTTCATTTATCCAAAAAGCATCTTCAACCCATTGTGATGGTCCGACGAACATAATTTTTTCAATTTTTTTAGATTTCAAATCGACTAAATTAATTACTTGATCTGGATTGAAAGTTACATTTTTCATTTCTGAATCCTCTACTTGCCAAGTGTTACTATCGATATCAATATATTGTGTTTTTTGTGGAGAATAAATCAAGAAAGGTTCGTAAATTTTATCAAAATTTTTGTCAAAACTCCCATAAACAGTACCTTTCAGTCTAGTCAGTTTTATCTCTTCATCAAATATAAAATTTTTAATAGCAAAATCTTTACTTAAAAATTCTTTATAATAATTAATCCAACCTAATAAAATAGGGCTTGAATTTGCTTTTTCATCAGTTAAGAAACTTTCAATTGACTTTTGATCAACACTTTGTATCAAAGTTGTTTCAATTTTTTTTTCTTCGCTTTTTTTCTTTTCATAACAAGAAATAAAAAAACATACACTCAATAATAAAATTACTTTTTTCATAATAATAAATTAATTTAACATTATTCTATAAAATTTTCCTCTTTAAAACCTATCAAATATAACTTATCTTTTGCTCGTGTCATAGCCGTGTACAACCACCGAATATAATCTTTATCAATGCCATCAGGCAAATACGGTTGTTCAATAAAAACAGTATTCCATTGTCCACCTTGCGATTTGTGACACGTTATAGCATACGAAAATTTGACTTGCAACGCATTGAAATATTCGTTTTCTTTTACTTTTTGAAATTGTTTAAATTTGGTTTCTCCTTCATAATCTTTCATCACTTCTTGATATAATTTGTTCGATTGTTCGTAGGTTAACGATGGAGATTCGCTTGAAATAGTATCCAATAATAGAACGGTTTCAAATGGTTTTTGATTGGGATAATCGACCATTCTTATCTTTACATTAGCAAATTTAAAACCATACAATTCTTTAATATTTCGAATATCCAACACTTCAATAATATCTCCATTGGCAATAAAACCCGCTTCATCAGCATCTTTTAACCAAAAGTAATTATTTTTTACAACCATTAGAAAATCTCCAGTGGAAAGTTCACTTTCTTTATCTAGAATTTTGCTTCGTATTTGTTGATTATATTGATTCGCCCGCTTGTTAGAACGAACTATAAATGCTGTATCTTCGATACTATAATTACTATACGCTGAATTGATAGCATCTTGAATATCGTAACCATCTGATAGCCTAACTATATCTTTAAATCCTTTAAGGTTAAATTTGAAACTATCAAAAAAAACGTCCTTTAATAACTCTCGCAATTCCGTAGCATTATACAAAATACCTGAGTTTTCTTCCTGACGCATTACTTCGTCAAATTCGATAGAATATACTTCTTTATTGTAATTTAAACTCAACGTTTCTGTATTTAATGCAGGCGATATATCTAATTGAATTGGTGGTAGTTGAGCCGTGTCACCTAACAAAATCATTTTGCAATTATCTCCCGAATACACATAGGAAATCAAATCGTCTAAAAGGGAACCATTTTCATATAACTTAGATTCCTGATTCACATCAGAAATCATAGAAGATTCGTCTATAAAAAAAATGGTGTTCTTGTGTTTGTTGGGTTGTAATGTGAAGGAAACTCCGCCACTGGAAGATTTTTTAGGAAAATAGATCTTCTTGTGTATTGTAAATGCTGGCTTGTGAGAATAATTAGCAATTACTTTGGCTGCTCTTCCCGTTGGTGCTAACAAAACGTATTTTTTATTTATTTCAATTAAATTATTTACAATCGTCGAAATCACGGTTGTTTTTCCAGTTCCAGCATAGCCTTTTAATACAAAAATTTCATTATTATTTGTATTGGTAATAAATTCAGCTATTTGTTGAAAAAAAATATTTTGTTTTACAGTAGGTTGAAAAGGGAATTGATTTAGTAAAATGCTGTAAAACTTTTGAGAATTCATTCTAATTTATATTTTATCAAATATACACACGATTTTTGATAAGCTTCGGTAAAAAAGTAAAAAAAATTGTAGATTTGCCATATAACTGAGATTCACGCAATGCAGATTTCATCACCAACAATTCTCGATAAAAAATACATTAAACTAGTATTGCAAATTTCGCTATCTGAAATTTCATTTTGTATTGTGGATACATTGTCTAACAAAATCGAAACTATTGGAAATTATCCCTTAAAAAAATCCAAAAGTTTTAGCGAAGTAGAAGAAGAAATATTAAGTTTTATAAAAAAAACACCCCTTTTGCAATCTAAATTTGATTCAATATTGGTGCTTCATAACAACAATCTTTCAGCATTTGTACCGCACGTTTTGTTTGACGAGCAATATTTAGGAAGCTACTTACAGTATAATACAAAAGTTTTTGAAACAGATTTTTTTACTTTTGATGAAATACCCAACTATGATATGAATTCCGTTTACATTCCTTATGTAAACATAAACAATTCATTAATAGACTTATATGGTAGTTTTGACTACAAACACTCCTACTCTATTTTGGTAAAAAAAGTATTGGATTTGAGTAAAAATAATGACGAACCACAAGTATTTGTTCATTGTCAAAACGATAATTTTCAGATTATTGTAGTTAAAAATCAAAAGTTAATACTTTTCAATTCTTTTGAATACAAAACCAAAGAAGATTTTATTTATTTTTTATTGTTTACTGTTGAACAATTGCAACTCAATCCAGAAGTTTTTCATTTAAAAATGTTTGGAGGTATAACAAAAGATAGCGAAATATATCAAATCGCTTATAAATATATAAGAAACATATCACTATTTTTTGAAAATAATGATTTAGAAAGTAAAATTTCACAACAAGAATACTTACAAAATTTTATACTCATTCACGCATGCGAATAATTTCAGGAAAATACAAAGGAAGACGAATTTCTCCACCCAAAAACCTACCTGTTCGCCCTACGACGGATATGTGTAAAGAAGCATTGTTCAATATTTTGAACAATAATTTTAATTTTTCTGAGCTTCGTGTACTTGATTTATTTGCTGGAACCGGAAGCATCAGTTATGAGTTTGCCTCACGTGGTTGTAAACCCATTACTAGTGTTGATGGAGATATCGGTTGTGTCAATTTTATGAGAAAAACTACGCAAGAGTTTGATTTTGATATTACTCCCATAAAAAGTGATGTTTTTACATTTTTAGAAAAAAGCAAAGCTAGTTACGACATTATTTTTGCTGATCCACCTTACGGATTAGATTTGAAAGATTTTGAAAAAATTATACTTCTTGTTTTTGAAAAAGAACTCCTTGAAGACGATGGAATGATGATTATCGAGCATTCCAAACACACTAAACTGGATCATATGGAAAACTTCTCCTATTTAAAGGCCTATGGTGGTTCTGTTTTCTCGTTTTTTGAATTGGAACACGATGAAGAAGAAGTTGGATATGAAGATGATGAGTTGGAGAGTTAAATATTATTATGTTTCAATAGTTGCATTCAATACAAGATTAAAACTAAAAAAAATATGAGTATAGAGTTAGATGAAATTTTTACGAAAAGCGCAGCAGTATTCTTAAATACGTCTGTAGGTTGCAGGGCAGATCATCTTGGTTTTGGAAATAATAAAGTGCATACGAGTACTGACTTTTTTGGTAATACTAGTCTAAATTTAATTGAAAGTAATAGCTTAAAGACAAACAATTCAATTAAAAAAACGAATATAAGTCCAAATAATTGGTATAAAGACAAGAATGGTATAAATAGATTTGATAAAAGTGTTAAGAATCAAACTGATGTTGATAAAATAGCACCTGGAGGAAAGTATATTGGAAGTGAATTCAATACCAAGACCGCAAATTTTTATAGCGATGGAAGTGCTTTCTTTAAAAATGAGCATGATGGTTATAAATTTATGATTGACAATAGTAATATGCAAAGTGGTAAAAATGAAATTGAGCATGTTGGTTGGATTACAAAAACTGGTATAGCCGTTTTACCAAAAGAAGGTAGAGATTTATGGGGTAATGCATTTAAAAATAGTTCATTACACTCAGAAATTATGCTTTATGATATTTATGCATATCGTAAAAATAGTCACTTATTTGTAGATTTTCACGGAAGAAAAATCAGACCAATTGCTTGGATACATACTCATCCTGATAGTGAAGCAGGTTTCTCCCAATCTGCAGGTGATACAAGTGTAACTAATTTTTATGGCATTCCTAGTATAGTAATTGGTCGAAATCATATTTATGGTCAATCGGTAAATGCCGCTAATGGCAATAGGACTGGTATAGAGGTGCTTACAAGATATCAATTAGAAATAGAAAAGATACCAATAATTTCAAATATTCATTTATTTAAAAAGTAATTATGAAAACAGTATTAATTCCTCTTCTTATAATTATGTCTATTGCTTATTCATGCAAACAAAAAGCTGAAGGTGAAAAGAATAAGTATGTTAGGATTTTTGAAAATATTGAGATTAAAAAAAGTCTAACAAAGTTAATTGATTCTAGTAATACTCAAAAGGGTAGCGTATTCAAATTAAAAACATCTAGGTGTGAAAATTTTGTTAGAATTACAATACATCAAATATTTTATGATACAGAGTTAGAACAATTACCATCAGATACAGTAACACATAATAATAGGATATATCTAGTTTATGATGGTTCCGAAATTCTTTTTAATAAAATAATAGAGCGAAAACATCTTGACCAGTTATTCATAAAAAAAAATATAATCTTAAAAAAAACTTTTTCTACTATTTATAATCCTAGAGTTTTACAATTTGATTACAGTAAAAACGGAGTAATAAAGTTAAATTTTCCACCAATATCTCCATATGGTGAAAATATTAAAATGGATGAAGTTAAATTTGTGAAATAAACAATTCAAAAAAAGCAAATAACTTTTTTCTCTCCAAATAATTAAAATAACTTTCGAGAGTTAAATTATCTAATTCTATTCTCATCCTCGTTAATTGTTTTTTCTTGAAATTGAGAAACTTTAATTTTTCCAAAGGAATATCGTATTGCCAATGAAATTTCGTGTGTATCTGCCAAATAGTTTGACTTCGAACTAACTTTATTAATCGTAAAATCTTCTTTGTAAACCATATTTTTAAAAACATCATTAAAACTCAAGGTACAATCCCAGTTTTTAAAAAATGTTTTTGAAAGGGCCAAATCTAGCATAAAATTGGGTTGAATTCTTTCAAAAACGCCTTCTTTTTGAGTTGTTAATCCCCAAGCCGTTATCGAAAAATCATATTTTTTTGGGAGTTTAAATATATGATTCGTGTAATAATACAAGTAGGGTTTTGATGAATTTTCTATTGCTAAATCATCTTTTATCTTATTTAAAATAAAACTCACACTATTATTTGTTGTCCAAAACTTATGCGTAAATGGCAAAGTAAGTGTCAAATCAAATCCTGTTTCTTCAGTAAAGTTTTTTTGACTAAATGTCAAAATATTTTGTGAATTATCATAACTGAAATCTGCGTAAACAGGATTAGAATTTTTATGATAACTCAATCGAACCGATTTGTCTTTATATTGAAAATTGGCCGCGATTTCATCATTAATTGTTGGATTCAAATTGATATTTGTACTATAAATAAAATAGGGATTGATATAGGTTGCGCCTTGATTTGTTGCTGAATAATTAGGTCTTACAATATTTTTTGAATAATTCAAAGTGACTGTTTTTGAACTATCAATAGCCATATCAAATTGTGCTTTTGGAAAAAAATTGGTGTAATTCTTTTTGATTAATGGATTAATTTCGTTTTCGAATTTACCTAAAATATTGGTGTTTTCTAATCTAAACCCTAGTGAATAGTTTACTTTTTTAATTTTTCCTGAAAGTTGAGAATAAGCAGAAGCATTTTGCTCTTTAAAATTGTAATTTGAAAAAGTAGTACCATTAGTAATGAAATTAAACACATTGAAATCGGTTTTTGCATTTGCAGACAAAAACAAACTACCAATTTCTAATTTCATTTCGTTTTTAAAGGTTTTTTCTAAATCTGTCCTACCAGAAAGAACAGAAACTTCAAACTCTTGATTTCTATTTTGCGACAATTCGAATAGTGTATTATTAAAATTATTTTTGACTACCGTGTTTATATTTTTATTAAACCTCGAATACTGAAAACCAGAAAACCATTGCGTATTGATTGATTTTATTTTCTTGGAATAATTGAAAAATGAATTGATAAAATCTCTACGATTGTTGTTATCACTAGCAGTTAAGACTTTATTTTCTGTAGTGTTTTGTTTGTTAAACGTTTGTGTATTTATATCAAAAAAATCTTTCTGCATTCTAGTATTTGCATTAAATGAAAAATAATCATCATCATTAATTTTATAAAACAGTCCAGTTCCAAAAACAAATTGAGGTCTTTCTGTATATGCTTCTACATCATAGTTAGAAATAATGTTAGCTTCAGGAATTTGATAATTTATATTGTGACTTTCCCATACATTCAATTGATTGTAATTAAAATTAGCCTTCAACTCCAGTTTCTTTTTTTTTATGCTTGCATTTACTCCTAAATAATTATTGTATTTTCTTTTCATCGAAGCTGTTTCGGTAAAATCTATCTTGAAACCTTCTTTCTTGCTTAATTTTCGAATAATCAAAATTACATCTCTTCCATTTGCTTCATATTTTGAAGAGGGATTGTTTATAATTTCTATACTTTTAATATCATCAACAGCTAGTGAATTCAAATCATTAATTCCAACTCTCTGATTGTCAATATAAATCAACGGATTTCCTTTTCCAATCATACTTATGGTTTCTTTGTCTGAACTAATTTGAATATTTGGTAGTTTGGACAATAAATCAATTGTATTGGGAACCGAATTGAATATTGAATTGGCAATATCTACTTTTAAATTTCCATTTTTATTGATGAAAGTTTTAGCTATTCCTTTAATCGTGATTTCTTCCAATTTATTTGAAATCGTATCTTTTAGTACTTCAGTTTGTGCAAAAGTAACATTGAAGACTAGTAAAATCGTTAATTTAATTATTTTATTCATTAATATATTATTTGTTATTTTTCAACCAAACCAACCAGTAATTTGCTACTTTATCCCAATTCTCCATCTCATAATTGGCTTCATTATTTTCATTTACTGAAAAAAAATTATGTTCCAAACCTTCATAATTCAGGAAAGTAAAATTTTGTTTTCGATCTCGAATGACTTCAATTTGAAACAAATCATTATAATTGGCTACCACATCTTTTGAACCATAGGTAAACAGAATCGGGATTTTTAATTGTAATAGATTCTCACTTTGTGGTAATGAAAAACTATAGGTTGCTTTGAAAGTATCGCCACCATTATAATTGATAGTATTCGCATTTTCTACCACTTCTTTCCAATAATTTAAGGTTTCTTTTTTATTTTTTTCTTCCGAAAGAATATTCACAATACGACCAAAAGGATTTCCACCAGAGTAAATCAGATGCGTAATTTTAGGATTCAATGACGCCATTTTTGCTGCAATAGTACTTCCTTCAGAATGTCCAGCTACAATCAGTTTCGATTTGTTAACAAAGCGTTCTTTACCCAATTGCTTGATGATAAAATTGTTTCTAAAAACGTAATAATCTAGATAATTTCTATCGGTGTAGCCTTTGGGAGGAATGCTTTTTTCTTTGTCTTTCAAGTACATAAAATTATCCCCTAATGTATTTGAATTGGCAATAATTGGAATACTTGGTTTGGCAACGATCACGATGTGGTAATCGTCAAGGAAGCCAGTTTCATTGAATGGCAAAGTGCCAAATAATCCTTTTTCGTCATAAATAACTACTGGTCGAGGCAAACTTCCTTGACAGAAAAAGAATAATGGTTTTGCCATTTTTTCTTCTCCTTTTCTAGAAATAATAATCAAATCAACTCTATCATCTTGAAATTTGAATGACATAGATTTGTAACCGAAATCTTCAGGTTTTTTTTGAGCTAGAGCATAATTTTTAGAAATTAATAGCATAAGAAATAGTATTTTTTTCATTATTTATAACACATCTTTTGAACCATTAAGAAGTTAAGATTTATTAAGTCAAGTATAATCTTAATGAACCTTAATTTCTTATTGGTTCAAAAAAAACTCTAAATTTTCAATCACAAAATTGCTTCTAAAAATTCATTCCGAAAGTTAATGCAAGGTTAATGCGAGGTTAATGTGTTTTTTATTCCCTAAAATCGCTTATTTTTGATGTGATGAAAAAGAAAATCAATCTATTAATTTTATTCTCAATAGTCGTTATTGTTGCCTTATCAGCAATGCAATTTTATTTGGTTAAAACTACTTACGACCATAAAGTAGTCCAATTTCACAACGAAATAAGATATAAAATTGCCAAAATAACAAACGATTACAGCGATATAGATGCCACGATTTTCAACAAAAAAGATTTGTTGTACAAACAATTGGCTACAAAATACATTTTAGAAAAAAAATACAAATTCCAAATTAAAACCGATTTGCTTCAAAATGATTTTAAAAGCGAATTAACTCGTAAACTGCAACTCGAGTTTGAGAGAGAAATACCCAATCTAAAGCTAGATTTTGCTATAGTTTTAAACAAGTTTGTGATTTATGAAGGTTCAAAAAGTATTGATACTATTTATTCTGAAAAGCCATTTATTAAAAACAAACTCTATGGCGATTTAGCCACATTAGACAATGCATTTTTAGTTCGAAATTATGTAGGAACCACTAGCGGAACTTCTTTAAAATCAGATTATAAGTTACTTACTGAAGATGCTTTGTATGTTTCGGTAATCGACTGGGAAATGATTGTTTTAAAACGAATGGCGCTCATTTTATTTTTTGCTTTGTTTTCAATTCTAACCTTAATTACATTGTTTATAATAGCTATTAAAGCATTAATAAAACAGAAAAAAATAAGCGACATCAAAACCGATTTTATTAATAATATTACGCACGAACTCAAAACGCCTTTGGCGACTTTGGCTATTTCTACCAAAATATTAGAACGAAAAGACATTCGTGACAACGGACAACATTTTGATAATTTAGTATCTACAATTTCGCGTCAAAACCAGCGTTTGCAACAATTGATTGATCAAGTTTTGACTAATTCGTTGGGAGAAACCGAAATCGAATTGCAAAAAGAGAAAATAGTTTCAGAAACTTTTCTACATTCAATTATTGATGATTTCAAAATTGCAAATCCAAATATTATCATTACTACCCATTTTAAAACCATAAAAACAACTTTGTTTTTAGACAAATTTCATCTTACTACTGCCATTTTAAATGTGTTGGATAATGCGGTAAAATATGATTGTAATTCTATTATTATTCAAACTTCATTGCATAATAATCAATTCAATATCAGTATTCAGGACGATGGAATTGGAATTTCAAAAAGCAAACATTCTTTATTATTTGATAAATTTTATCGGGTAGAACAAGGTAATTTACACAATTCTAAAGGTTTAGGACTGGGCTTGTATTATGTAAATCAGATAGTCAAAGCGCATCAAGGAACAGTTGCCGTTATGAGCGATTTAGGAAAAGGTGCTGTTTTTAATATTAGTATTCCATCAAAAGTTTACTAATTATGAAAAAAGTTTTGCTTGCCGAAGACGATTTTGATTTTGCATCAGTCCTCAAAAAATATCTAGAACTTTATAGTTATAATGTAACTTGGGCAAAAAATGGCGAAGAAGCTTTAAAAATTTTTCAAAAAGAAGCTTTTGATATTTGTGTTTTTGATGTTATGATGCCAAAAATGGATGGATTCACGCTAGCAGAAAAAATAATCAAAATCAATCCTGAAACGCCATTTTTATTTTTGACCGCTCGAAAACTCAAAGAAGACAAAATTAAAGGATTGCAACTCGGTGCCGATGATTATATTGTAAAACCATTTGAAGCAGACGAACTGGTTTTGCGCTTAAATAATATTTTAAAACGAGGCGAACAAAAAAATCAAATTCTAAATACAGTAGAAGAAATCATTATTGGAAAATATATCTTCAATCCAAACAGATTAGAATTAAAATTAAGTAATCACATACAGCGACTTACAGAAAAGGAAGTTGCGCTTATTTTATTTTTACTAAAACATAAAAACCAACTTATAAAAAGAAATGTAATTCTACAAGAAATTTGGGGAAACGACGATTTCTTTTCAGGACGAAGTATGGATGTTTTTATTAGTAGAATTAGGAAATATTTCTCTAATGATACATCAATATCTATCGAAAGCATTCGAAATATTGGATTAGAATTCAAAATAAAAAAAGCAGACCTATAAGCCGGATTCTGTATCTCGATTGCTCGAAACCCTTATCATTTATCTAGACTTGCAATTACTCACAAGTTCAAGCTGTCTACCCTTCAACAACGAACGAGAAGCCCTTAAATGCTGATA
>NZ_JANOQD010000125.1:0-32983 GCF_031422135.1 Flavobacterium sp.
ACATCTAGTTCAAGAACTACAATGTCTAATTTTTCGCCTACAGCGATAAATTCTGATGGATGTTTGATTTTTTTAGTCCAAGATAAGTCAGAAATGTAAACCAATCCGTCGATACCTTCTTCTAATTCTACGAAAATTCCAAAGTTTGTAAAGTTTCTTACCGTTCCTGTATGTTTAGAACCTATTGGGTATTTAGCTGTAATATCAGTCCAAGGATCTTGCGTCATTTGCTTGATACCTAACGACATTTTACGTTCGCTTCTGTCAAGAGTTAAGATAACAGCTTCAACCTCAGTTCCTACTTTTACAAAATCTTGAGCCGAACGCAAGTGCGTAGACCAAGACATTTCAGAAACGTGAATTAAACCTTCAACACCTTCAGCTACTTCAATAAATGCTCCGTAATCAGCAAGTACAACTACTTTACCTTTTACTTTATCACCTACATTCAATTCTGCATTTAATGCATCCCATGGGTGAGCGTTTAATTGTTTTAAACCTAATTGAATTCTTGTTTTCTCATCGTCAAAATCAAGAATTACAACATTCAATTTTTGGTCTAACTCAAGAACTTCACTTGGGTGATTGATTCTTGACCAAGAAAGATCTGTAATGTGGATTAATCCATCAACACCACCTAAATCAATAAACACACCATAAGAAGTAATGTTTTTAACAACACCTTCTAATACTTGTCCTTTTTGTAATTGACCAATAATTTCTTTTTTCTGTACTTCAATATCCGCTTCGATAAGTGCTTTATGAGAAACAACAACGTTTTTGAATTCGTGGTTGATTTTCACCACCTTAAATTCCATCATTTTGTTCACATACTGATCGTAATCACGAATAGGTTTCACATCGATTTGAGATCCTGGTAAGAAAGCTTCAATACCAAAAACGTCAACAATCATTCCACCTTTTGTTCTACATTTCACGAAACCATTAACGATTTCTCCAGTTTCGTTTGCAGATATAACTCTATCCCAAGCCTTGATAGTACGTGCTTTACGGTGAGATAATACCAATTGACCTGTTTTGTCCTCACGAACATCAATTAATACTTCTACCTTATCACCTACTTTAAGTGATGGGTTGTAACGGAATTCGTTTAAAGAAATTACACCTTCTGATTTAGCGTTGATATCAACGATAACATCACGGTCTGTAATTCTTACAACTACTCCTTCAACTACTTCTTCTTGATCTGTTGCAATGAAAGTTTTTGCAACTAGTTCTTCAAATTCTCTTAAGTTTTTCTCATCAACGGCATCTATTCCTTCAGAATAATTGTGCCAGTTGAAATCTGCTAAAAACTGCTCTTGTGATTTTAATGTTTCAGACATGTCTGATAAAAATTTGTATTTTGTTTTTCGTGAGTTTCTTTACGCGATAGAAAAACAAAAGTGGTTTACATAAATAATTGATTTCCAAACGAAACTCTACTCTGCATTTTGGACTGCAAAAGTAATTCTTTTTTATTAAACTGCAAAGGAATAGCAATATAATATAGGTAAATAGCATTAGGAGCAGAACATTACCGTCTTTAGGAACATTCACCCGCTTTCGCCAATATCTTTTTGTTTTGCACTTCGCCCTTCGACACTGCTCAGGATTGCTCAGCGCAAAACAAAAAGGATATTTGGCTCTATCGGGGCTAGACAACAAGCATTACGCTTTAAAATAAAAAAGCGCTTGACTAATCAAACGCTTTGTCTTTTTAATGACTTACATTTTCAATTGCTTTAGGGTCGTGTTTGTGTTTGAACAAAATTGCAAATGAAATAGCAATAACCAATGCATAGGCAGCAAAAGCCAACCAGATATTATGCCAGTCTCTCAGATTATTATGCGTAAAATATTTATCAATGACAAAACCACTAATTAAGCCTCCAAAAAAAGCTCCAAAACCGTTAGACATCATCATAAATAAACCTTGAGCACTTGATCTAATTTTTGAATCCGTAGTGGTTTCGATAAATAATGAACCTGAAATATTAAAGAAGTCAAATGCCATTCCGTAAACAATACATGACATAATAATCATCCATAATCCTCCTTCAGGATCGCCATAAGCGAATAAACCAAAACGCAACACCCAAGCCAACATACTAATTAACATTACTTGCTTGATCCCAAAACGTTTTAAGAAAAATGGAATTGCTAAAATAAAGAGTGTTTCAGATATTTGTGAAATGGACATAATTATTGTCGAATATTTGACTACAAATGAATCAGCATATTTAGGAACGTTTGCAAATTCTGACAAATAGGTATCTCCATACATATTTGTTAATTGTAAAGCTCCTCCTAAAAACATTGAAAACACAAAAAATAATGCCATTTTATAGGTTCCAAATAATTTAAAAGCATCAAGACCTATTTTTTTAGCAAAAGAGGAGTCCTCATCAATTAATTTTTGTGGTGGACATTTAGGCAATGTAAAAGAATAAATACCCAGTACAACTGCGGCAAAAGCAGCGATATAAAACATATTTGCTGACGCCTTATTTCCTGACAAATTAGTCAACCACATAGCCGCTATAAATCCAATTGTACCCCAAACACGAATGGGTGGAAAAACTTTTATGACATCATAATTGTTATTTTTAAGAATATTATAAGCCACTGAATTTGATAAAGAAATCGTAGGCATATAACAAAGCATTGCTGCAAAAATTACCCAAAAAAAAGTGGTTGGATTATCAACCATTGGAATACAAGCCAATATCAAGCCTCCTAAAATATGTAAAGCTCCATATAATTTTTCAGCATTTAAAAATTTATCAGCGATTATCCCTGTCAAAGCAGGCATAATGATTGAAGAAAAACCTAATGTTGAAAAAATGGCTCCAAACTCTCCTCCACTCCATTGTTTTGTACCAAACCAATAATTTCCTATAGTAATTAACCAAGCTCCCCATACAAAAAACTGCAAAAAACTCATTATAGTAAGCCTATTCTTTATGTTCATTTTTAAAATATTAAATTATTATAACGTTATCGAATCGTAAAACTAACAAATAAAATAACTTTACAAATAGTTTTGATTAAATATTGTTAACCAAATCAAGAACAATTTGAAATTGCTCTTCTCTAGTTATATTAGAATTGTCTATTTCAATAGCATTATGAGCCATTACTAATGGTGAATCTTCACGGTGTGTGTCGATGTAATCTCGCTCTTGAACGTTTTTGAGTACTTCTTCAAAAGATATAGACTCTCCTTTTGACACCATTTCATCAAACCGTCGTTGTGCCCGAGTTTGTGCACTTGCGGTCATAAATATTTTGAGTTCTGCATCAGGAAAAACCACCGTTCCTATATCACGACCGTCCATTACGATTGCTTTGTTTTTCCCCATTTCTTTCTGTTGTTCGACTAGTTTGGCTCGAACTTGGGATATTTCGGCTACTTTGCTCACAAAATTAGATACTTCGATGGTACGGATTTCTTTTTCAACGTTTTTATTGTTGAGGTACATTTCGGCAAAGCCTAGTTCTGGATTGAATTGAAATTCAAGTTTTATTTTTGTCAAATCAGCTTTTAAACTTTCCGTATCAAAATACTCTAAATTAATATAGTTATTCTGAATTGCGTATAATGTTACTGCACGATACATTGCGCCTGTATCCACAAAAACATAGCCTAAATGTTTGGCAAGTTGTTTGGCTAAGGTACTTTTTCCTGTGGAGGAGAAGCCGTCGATGGCTATGGTTATTTTTTTCAATTTTGAGTGTTTAATAAAAACGCAAAAGTAACTATTTTAGCCCTGATGGAAGTGAAAATCCTTTTATTATTTTGTCATCCTGAGCTTGTCGTAGGAAACAAAATAATAAAAGATTGCAACGTACAGCAGGTATAATGTTCCTAAAAACGGAATTGTTGTGCTTCTAAAAAACTACAAATTAATCATTAGACCAAACAAACTGGTGTTTGACGCCAAGGTATATCTGGAATAGGAATAATCAAATCTAAATTTGCTAAAACGGATTCCAAATCCTGCTGAAATCCCTGAAAATGTGCGTTGCTCTAGTATTTTGAGTTCGGCAGCACGACGGAAATTATAACTTAATCTGATATTGAATGCTTTCTGAGGAAACAATTCGACTCCAAATATTACATGACGCATTGCGTTTCCTAAGAAACTGACTTTTTCAGGTATTAGAGCACCGTCGATGGTTTGCTCGCCTCTTGCTGGATTAGAAAATGCAACATTCCATTGTTGCAAATTTTCGAGTGTAAGGTGCCAACGGACGGGAACGTTTTCAAGTTCTTGTGAGATTCCTGCGGCAATTTCAAACGGTAATGGTTCGCTATTGCCTGCGTAGGATTTTAATTGTGTTCCAAAATTACGAATGGTTAATGCATAATTTATATCATTTCGATCGTCAATATAAATGGCTCCTAAATCGAGAGCTACACCATAGGATTTGTAACTCTCAAGGGTTGATGCGATTAACTTTGCATTAGCCCCCAAATGTAGTTTTGTGAAGGGGATATTGTAAGCATAACCAAACGAAAGCGCAATTTCGTTTGCCGAAAAATTCCCTGTGGGTTGTCCTAATTCATCACGCCCGTCAAATTTTCCATAATTAATATAGCTAATTCCTGCGTGAAAAGTTTGTAAATGCCTGTCGTAAGTATAAGCATAAGCAGCTGTTCCGTATTTGACATCGCCTAAATAGCTGCCATAATTGAGTGCAACCCGACCATCCATTTCAGGGTTAATTGATGCTGGATTGAATAAAGGTTGGTTGACATCATAATCGTAGGTTGTAATTGTTTTACCTCCTAAAGCGGCTTGCCTTGGAGAAGAAACTAAATTCAAAAATTGATAAACTCCTCTACCCCCTACTTGACTGTAAGTTGAAATAAATGTGAGATTTAGAAGTAAGAAAAAGAGTTTTTTGAACATTTATGATTGTCGTTTTACAAATAGATAACGCAAAAGCGAAGATATTATTTTTTATAAAAAAAACGACTAAAATCTAGCCGTTTTTAAATTATTTTTAAACGTTAGAAATTATAACGTTTTGGCATTTTTAACCTTTTCTTTGGTAATTGCTATTGCAAGTACTTCGTGCATTTCTTTTACATAATGAAAGGTTAAACCTGTTAGATACTCCGCTTTTATTTCATCAACATCACTTTTATTTTCGTGACACAAAATGAGTTCTTTAATATTAGCTCGTTTTGCGGCTAGTATTTTTTCTTTGATTCCGCCAACTGGCAATACTTTTCCACGCAATGTTATTTCGCCAGTCATTGCTAGGCTTTTTTTGATTTTTTTCTGTGTAAAAACAGAAACTAATGACGTAAGCATAGCGATTCCTGCACTTGGTCCGTCTTTTGGAGTTGCGCCTTCTGGTACATGTAAGTGAATGTTGTATTTGCCTAACATTTCAGAATTTAAACCTAAAAGTTCTGCATTCGCTTTGATATATTCTAAAGCAATGGTTGCCGATTCTTTCATAACGGTTCCTAAATTACCTGTAATAGTCATAATTCCTTTTCCAGGAGAAATCAGTGATTCTATAAACAAAATATCACCACCAACACTCGTCCAAGCTAAACCAGTAACGACACCAGCCACATCGTTGCTTTCCGATTTATCTCTTCCCATTCTAGGAACACCAAGTATTTTAACAATATCTTCGTCAGTTACTTTTATGTTGTATTCTTCTTCCATAGCAACCGATTTGGCTGCGTTTCGGATTACTTGAGCAATTTTATTTTCGAGCCCACGTACACCTGATTCTCGAGTATAGCCTTCCACAATTTTTTCTAATTGTTTTTTACCAATACTTAAATGTTTTGAAGTCAAACCGTGTTCTGCCAATTGTTTTGGAAACAAATGTTGCTTGGCAATTTCTACTTTTTCTTCAATAGTATAACCTGACATTTTAATAACTTCCATTCTGTCTTTTAAAGCGGGTTGAATGGTTGCCATATTGTTTGAAGTAGCAATAAACATAACTTTGGACAAATCGTAACCTAATTCAAGGAAATTATCATAAAAGTCGCTATTTTGTTCTGGATCTAACACTTCTAATAATGCAGATGAAGGGTCGCCTTGATTACTGTTAGACAATTTATCGATTTCGTCCAATACAAAAACAGGATTCGATGTTCCCGCTTTTTTCAAACTTTGAATTATTCTTCCTGGCAAAGCACCAATATACGTTTTACGGTGTCCACGAATTTCAGCCTCATCACGCAATCCACCAAGTGAAATACGAACATACTCTCTACCCAAAGCTTCGGCAATCGATTTTCCGATAGATGTTTTTCCAACTCCAGGAGGTCCTGTAAGGCAAAGAATTGGCGACTTCATATCGTTTCGAAGTTTCAAAACCGCTAAATGTTCAATCATTCTTTTTTTAACATCTTCCAACCCAAAATGATCTCTATTCAATATTTTTTCGGCACGTTTTAAATCGAATTTATCTTTAGAGTAATGCCCCCAAGGTAAATCAAGAAATAATTCTAAATAGTTTCTTTGGATACCAAAATCAGGGGATTGAGGATTGGAACGTTGCATTTTTGACAATTCTTTATCAAAATGCTTTTGTGTTTTTTCATCCCAAATTTTGGTTTTCGATTTGGTTCGCATTTCTTCGATTTCTTCTTCTTGCGAAACGCCTCCCAATTCTTCTTGAATGGTTTTCATTTGCTGATGCAAGAAATATTCTCTTTGCTGTTGGTCTAAATCGAAACGTACTTTAGACTGAATATCGTTTTTAAGTTCCAGTTTTTGGAACTCCAAGTTCATGTATTTTAAAGTAGCAAGTGCTCTCTCTTTTAGATTATTAATTTCTAATAATTCTTGTTTTTCGACCACAGAAAGATTCATATTGGATGAAACGAAGTTTATTAAAAAAGAATTGCTTTCTATATTTCTAATAGCAAAAGTAGCTTCGGTAGGAATATTTGGGCTTTCAGTAATAATTTGAATGGCTAAATCCCGAACAGAATCTATTATTGCTAAAAATTCTTTGTCTTTTTTTATAGGTCTTTCTTCTGCAACGTTTTTAATTGTTGCTTTTAGATAGGGTTCCGTTGCGGTAACTTGGTCAATTTCGAAACGTTTTTTTCCTTGAAGAATTACTGTTACGTTACCATCAGGCATTTTTAGAACACGAAGAATTCTAGCAACAGTACCTATTTTATTAATATCGTCTTGAGCTGGATCTTCGTCTTCTTCATTTATTTGAGAAACCACTCCAATAATTTTGTTAGTTGCATTGGCTGCATCAATCAACTTTATGGATTTATCACGACCCGCTGTAATAGGAATTACTACGCCAGGAAAAAGTACGGTGTTGCGAAGTGGTAAAATCAGTAAATCCGAAGGCAATTCTTCGTTATACATTTCTTCCTCATCTTCTGGGGTAAGTAATGGAATTAAATCAGCTTCGGAATCAAATTCTTGAAGTGACAAATTGTCAATGGTAATTATTTTTTGTTGAGACATATTATATTTAGGTCATTTTGTCATTAAACAATGAATATTTGAAATGTAAAAATACTACATTCAAACAATTATTAAGTTGAAAATCAATAAATAAGAAAATTATTTAATAGGATTTCAATATAATAAGTCAAGGATTATGCCATAAAAAAACCGTCTAGTTTTTTTTACTAGACGGTTTTTAAATAATCAACAGAGTTTATAAATAAGTTACATCAAATGTTCCTTCTGTTATATTTCGTGTTAAAAATGGAGCCAATAGCGTTTCTGCCTCAAAACTAAAGGTTCCCTTTACTCTTCTTGTGCTGGCATTATGAGAAGTAATTGTCATAGTGCCTGTTCCACCAAAAATTCCTGATGTTGTTCCATCCATAATGTATTGACCTCTTTCGTCATCAAATGGTGTAAAATCATATGTTGTACCTGCAGTGGTATTGTCAGGAAATGCTAACCCAATATTTTCAATACTTCCTCTTCTACCAATAACGGATATCAAACTACTTTGCTTAATTCCAGTTATATTAGTAGGTACAAAATTAACTCCGTCAAGTTTTGCAGTAAAAGTATTATTTGTTGGAGTTGTAATTACATCTGCGGTATAAGATAAATTTGTAAAAGAACCATTTGTGAAAACTTTTGTAGTTATTGTGGCACCAGTAGTATCTGTAAATTTAACTCCAGTAAATTTAAATGTTCCTGATATTTTCTTGTTAATTGTATCAATATTCGATATCACAATTTGTGCAGTATCTGTATAGTTTGGAAAGTTTGCAAAACTACCCGTATTGTCATTAACAGCTATAAATGGAGTATTTCCTGAACCTGTTGAATATATTAAGGCAAAATTTGTTGAATTAGTACCTAAAGTATAAGTACCTACCCTAGCATTTGGTATAGTGATTTGGAAAAACTCTCCTGAAGGTTTTAAGCCTGTAATTGATACGTAATCATTATTAACAATAGCCTGTGTAAAGCTTGCAACATAAGTTTGTCCGTCAAAATCTACTTTAAATTCACCTGTAGAAACTGTTGGTGTTGGATTAGGTATAGTCCCTTCATAAGGCTCCACATTACATGCAGCAAAAAATAGTACAGTAAACATCAGTATAAAAACTGAAATTTGTTTTAATTTATTCATTTTGTAGGTTTTAATTTATTAATAAATTTTTGCAAATATATACTATATAATGCATCTTAAAAAAATTATTAAATTATTTTTACAAAAGTGTAACAATCAAAAAAGTAACAAGTCTTTAATACAAATAAATCCGTTATTTGAGTTTAGCCAATCAAAATATAGAACACTTAATTGCATTGTGCAAACAGAAAAATCAGCTGGCACAATTTGAAATATACAATCGCTATTGCAAAGCGATGTATAATGTGGCTTACCGTATTGTGAAAGACGAACATTTTGCGCAAGATGTTATGCAAGAAGGATTTCTGAAAGCTTTTACAAAAATTAACGATTACAAACAGGAAGTCCTTTTTGGGGCTTGGTTGAAAAGAATTATAGTAAATTATAGTATTGATTTTTACAAAAAAAATAATCGAATTACGTATGATGATTTTGAAAAAAATGTATTTAAGATTGAAGATTCGTCTGAAAACATAACAGACAATTTGGATTTCAAAAATTTGAAAGTGGCACAAATTCTTGACGCTATGAATTCGTTAAAAGAGAATTACAGAATGGTTTTGACCTTATTTTTTATTGAAGGTTACGATCAGGAAGAAATAAGTGAAATCCTAAATATTAGTTATGCTAATTGCAGAACAACATTAAGTAGGGCCAAAGAAAGTTTACGCCATAAATTGACAGAAATATGAAAAATGAAGAGGACAAAATAAATCAGTTGTTTGATAAATTTCAGAATGAATGGGATATCAATGAATTGAATGAAAACCACGACGATGCGTTTCTTGAAAAACTGAATCAGAAGAAACCAAAACAAAAACTATGGTTTACAGTGGGAATTGCAGCAACCATATTGCTTTCTTTTGGTATTGTTTTCTTTTTTAATGCTGAAGAAAAAACTAATAATTTGGAATTTGCTTCCAGTGAAACCAGAGAAACAGATTCTGTTTTTAATGCAATGATTAATCAGCAATTGTTAAAAATTAAAGAAAATAATTCACCTGAAAACAAAATGATAATTGACGATGCAATGCTCCAAATGAAAACTTTTGACGCCGATTATGAAAGTATTAAAAAAGAACTAGAAGTAAATGGTGAAAGCAAACAAATCATTTTTGCAATGATTAGCAATTTACAAACTCGAATTTCTTTTTTGCAAAATGTAATGACAAATATTGAAAACAATGAAAAAATTAAAAATACTTCCAATGAAAAAACAATTTAAAATATTCCTACTGTCCTTTCTAATTCCATTTTTTGGATTGGCAAACGATGAAGAATTTGGGTTCTCAAAACAAAAAAATATTAAAAAAGCTTATTTTGTAAATACTGATGCTGGAATAAGTATTGACAACTCCTACGGAAACATTTTTGTAACCACTTGGGATGAAGACAAAATAGAAATTGATGTTTTGATTAAAGTAAGTGGCAATTCTGAAAAATGGGTCAATAAACGTATTGATGATATTAATGTAGAAATTCAAGCTTTAAAAAATTTGGTTTCAGCAAAAACAATTATTGCACAATCTGACTTTTACAACAATGGAAATACGAATAGTTTTGAAATTAATTACACCATAAAAATCCCTAAAAACGGCAGTGTAAATCTTAACAATAAATATGGGGATATCATAACAGGTAATCTAACTAATAATTCAAATATTCTATGCAAATACGGCAAGATAACATTAGGCAGACTCAACGGAAGTAATACTAGTATCGAATTAGGATATTGTCCAAATTCAACCGTTGAATACATTAAAAACGGAACTATTGATGCTAGATATTCTGGCTTGAAAATCAACGAAGTAACCAAACTATTCTTAGACTCCAATTACACTGATGTTTATATTGGCGAAGGTCAAAATATCAGTTATGATTCCAATTATGGAAAATTAAAATTTGGTAAAGTCAATTCGTTAAATGCTTCTGGAAATTATTTGACCATACATATTGCAGAAATTTTTAATACGCTCAAATTGGAAACCAATTACAGTCAAATTTCGATTGATACTATTAATGAAAAAGCTAATAACGCTACTATTGATATTGGTTACAGTAACATAACTATTGGTTACAGTCCAAATTATGATTTCGATTTTGATGTTTCAACAAAATATGGTGAATTTAAACACGGTAATGATTTGGAAATAAATAACAAAGAAGAAATCAAAAACGCCAAACAAATAAATGGTTTTCACGGAAAAAAAGGAGTCAATAAGTTGATCATAAATTCAAGATACGGAAATATAAATTTAATAAAAAATAAAAACTAAAAACTAAAATTATGAAAAATTCAATTCAATTATCAATTGTATTATTACTGTTCGCATCCACAATTACTAATGCACAATCTTGGGGAAACTGGGAGAAAATTAAAGGAAATGGAAACCAAAAAAATGAAAGAAGAACAACTGCTGAATATGACGAAATCAAATTGCAAGGGTATTATGATGTCGATTTAATTGCAGGAAAAGAAGGTGAAATTACAGTTCAAGCCGAAGAAAATTTAATGCCTTATATAAAAATAGAAGTCGAAGGCAATGTCTTGAAAATTTATCAAGAAAAAGGGAAAAACTTGCAACCAAGCAAAGGAAATAAAATTTTAATAACAGTTCCTTTTGACAAAATTAGTGCCGTTTCTTTGTCAGGTTCTGGTGATGTGAATACAAAAAATTTAATAAAAACAGACAAATTTACAGCAACATTATCAGGATCAGGTGATTTGAATCTTGATATAGAAGCTAATGATGTTGAAGCAAAATTATCAGGTTCTGGCGATGTTCGATTAAAAGGAAAATCAGATAAATTGACGGTTTCAATTTCGGGATCAGGCGATATTACTGCAAGCAATTTAATAGTAAATGATGTCGAAGCAGGAATTTCGGGTTCTGGTGACATTAAAGTCAATTGCTCTGGAAATTTAAACGCTAGAGTTTCTGGTTCTGGAGATATATTTTACTCAGGCGAGCCAAAAAACAAAGACACCAAAGTCAGTGGTTCAGGAAATATTAAAAAAGGATAGACTTTTATTAGAATTTAAATAAAAATGAAAAAAAAAATCAAATTAAAAATTTTAATACTATTTTTCTGTATTAATTTTTCAATACTAGCACAAAATAATGAAAATTTAGAAGGAGTGGTTTCTGGTAGAATTTTAGATGACACGTCAGCACCACTTCCTTTTGCTAATATAAATATTTATAATCTAGAAAAAAAAATCTTAGTAGGAAGTATAGCATTTGAAAATGGAAAATTTGAAATCAATAATCTTCCGCTCCAAAAATTGATTTTAGAAATTAGTTATACTGGTTTTAAAACTTTTTCGAAAGAAATTATTTTGGATGCCAATACTAAAAAATACAATGTTAGAATCGTAAAATTAGAATTAGATGCATCGGTATTAAATGAAGTACTAATTCAAAAAGAAAAAAGTGCAATCACTTTTAAACGAGACAAAAAAGTATTTACTATTGGAAAAGATTTACTGGCACAGAGCAATTCTGCATTAGGAATATTAGAAAATATTCCGTCAGTAACTGTTGATGCTAATGGGCAAGTCAGTTTGAGAGGAAACCCAAATGTTATTGTGTTAGTAAACGGAAGACAATCAGGATTGACACTAAACAATGCTTTAGATCAAATTCCTGCAATAAACATTGAAAATATTGAGGTGATTACAAATCCATCAGCTAGTTTTCAAGCATCAGGTTCAGCAGGAATATTGAATATTGTATTAAAGAAAAACAAAAAAGAAGGTATTATTGGGCAAGTTTCTTTGATGTCAGGAGCTCCCATTGATTCTAGAATAGGATCTTCTTTAAATTATAAAAATAACAAAATTAATTTATTTGCAACCGTTGGTCTACGGTATACAGATTATGTTGGAACCTACAGTTCAAATCAAATATACAATCCTTTGGGATTGAATACATCATTAAAACAAACTGAAAATGAAAATCGAAATGATGAAGGAAAATCATTTTATGGTGGTTTTGATTATTTTATTAATGATAAAAATACAATAACCGCTGCTTACAATATAAATAATACAAAAGACACTGATAATTCGACACTTAATTACAACTACTTAAATGATAATAAATTAGATAGTCTGTTGGTTCGAAATGGAAATTCATTAGAAAAAAGGAGTTACAATCAGCTGGAATTGAATTATTTAAAAACATTTAATACAAAAGACAGAAAATTGACTATTGATTTTCAATATGATTTTTGGAATAGTAACAAAGACTGGATTATCAATACAACTAAAATATTGCCTACTATTGAAAATTCTGGACAATTGAGAACTAATACTAAAAATGGTAATAAAGATTTTGTTTTACAAACCGATTATGCACATCCTATTTCAGAAAAATCTAAAATTGAGTTTGGATTAAAAGGCGAACTCCGAAATGTTGCCAATGTCTATCTCGCAGAAAATTTTATTGGCAATGAATGGTTTATTTTTAATGGATTAAATAATGATTTGAAATATAATGAAACCATTTCAGCAGCCTATATTCAGTATGGAAACGAAATAGGGAAATTCAATTATCTTTTAGGAGTGAGAAACGAAAATACATTGGTAAAAATAAATGATACGAATCAATTGTTTGTCAAGAATATCAAATACAGTAATTTGTTTCCAACGTTGCATTTAGCATATAATTTTACAGAAAAAACAAGTGTTCAACTTAGTTATAGCAAAAGAATAAACCGACCTTCAATTTGGATTTTAAATCCATTTAACGAAATAAAAGATTTTACGTTTCAAACTGTTGGAAATCCCGATTTGAATCCTGCTTACACAAATGCTTTTGAAATTCAATTTAATAAAAATTTTGAGAATCTTTCTATAAGTTCCTCTACCTATTACCATCGAACAAAAGATTTTTTCCAAAATTATGTGTATCAAGATAGCAATCAATCGTTTGTATCAAAACCCATAAATTTAAATTTAGAGAACAGATTTGGCCTTGAAACTTCAATAAATTATAGTCCAATAAAGATGTTGAAGTTATTTTCAAATTTCAATTATTATGGATTTTCCCAAGAAGGAATATTTGAAAGTCAAAATTATAATTTTTCAAATCGATACTGGGAGTTTCAATTCAGATCACAAATAAAACTTCCAAAAGAAATCAATTTTCAATGTTTTATTCAATATCAAGGGGAAAATAGAAATTCACAAACATTGACAAATTCGCAGTATTATGTGAATGTATCACTAAACAAAAACTTTTTATCGAACAAACTTACTATTGCATTCAATGCCACAAACATTTTTGACTCAAGAATAGAAAATCAGTTAACTACCAATCAAAATTATCTTTTGAATAGAATTTCAAGTCGAAATGCCGAAAGGTTTAATTTCAATATGGTATACCGTTTTAGTGAAAAACAATTTAAAATAAGAAATACAAAAGAAGGCAATAGGAATTAGAATCTATTGAATGTTAGTGGTTTGCTAAAAAGCGTTCGGTTATTTCTGAACGCTTTTTTTAGGAACTCGAAATAATAAAATTAATCCAATAACAAAAAACAATCCTAGAAAAAGAATAGCATTTCGCATAGAACCTGTCACTTGGTCGATAATTCCATAAATTGACATTCCAATAACGATTCCTACTTTTTCAGTAACGTCATAAAAACTAAAAAACGAAGCAGTATCTTCGGTTTCAGGTAAAAATTTAGAATAAGTCGATCGTGAAAGTGCTTGAATTCCACCCATAACTAATCCTACAAATCCAGCGGTTACATAAAAATGTATGGGTAAAGTTACAAAATAAGCGAAAACACAAATCACAACCCAAATGGCATTTACGACTATTAATGTTGGAATATTTCCAAATTTATTAGATGCTTTAGACGTTAAAAACGCACCTAAAACTGCCACTAAATTAATAACAAGAATACTAACAATCAAGCCCATTCTTTTTTGAGAATCGGTTTCCCACAAAATTTCTTTTTCTCCAAAATAAGTTGCGACTAAAATTACAGTTTGAACCGCCATACTGTATACGAAAAACGCAATTAAATACCTTTTTAAAGACGCATTCTCGAAAAGTTGATTTTTCACTTTTATAAGTTCTTTAAAACCATTAAAGAAAACTGATTTTGTTACTTTTTCATCATTATGATTGCCTTTCGGTAAATAATAAAAGGTATATTGAGCAAAAATCATCCACCAAATTCCAGTAAGCACAAATGACAATCGCATCGCTTTTACAGCTTCTTCTCCTTCTTTCCCAATTACTAAAAACAAACAAATGATCAATAAAATAACACTTCCTATATAACCCATCGAATACCCTTTGGCACTCAAACCGTCTTGTTGTTCTTTGAAAGCTACATCTGGCAAATACGAATTATAGAAAACCAAACTTCCCCAAAAACCAATTAACGCAAAAAAATAGAAGAATAATCCTAGATATATATTCTCTAAATCAAAAAAGTACAATCCTAAACAAGAGAAAGAACCTGTGTAGCAAAAAATTTGCAAAAACTTCTTTTTATTTCCAATATAATCAGCAATTCCAGATAAAATGGGAGACATAATTGCAATAACTAAAAATGCAAATGCTGTAATAAAAGTTATTAAAGCTGTATTTGATAGTGTTATACCAAAAACTATAATATCTGTACTTGATTTTGAAAATAAATTAGCATAGAAAATTGGAAAAATAGCTGATATAATAACCAAGGTATAAACCGAATTTGCCCAATCGTAAAATGCCCAAGCGTTTAGTAATTTTTTATCACCTTTTTGAAGATTTGCCATTATTAGATTTTTTTTGGTTTTATTGATTTTTGTTATTGCAATTGACTTTTGATATTATTTTTTAAAATCCAAATATAATTAAAAAACGAAAGCCACTTCAATTGAAATGGCTTCTTCATATTAATTTAATCTTATCTATTTGAAAACAACACCAAATTTTGCCGCTTCTGCTTTTGCGGCTGGAATTTGAGACGTGATTTTTGCTATACGAGTTTCGTTTGAAGGGTGCGTACTCATAAACTCGGGTGGTGCTTGTCCGCCTTTTGCCGACATCCGTTCCCAAACGGTTACTGCATTTTTAGGATCGTAACCAGCAATGGCCATTAGATTCAAACCTATCATATCGGCCTCACTTTCGTGATCACGACTAAAAGGTAACATCACTCCTACTTGACTTCCTATTCCAAAAGCTTGATTCCACATGGCTTGTTTTTCAGGAGTTTGATTCTGCGTTCCAACAGCTACAGCTACTCCTCCTAATTGTTGTAACATTCCTGCACTCATTCGCTGTGCACCGTGATCTGCAAGTGCGTGAGCTACTTCGTGACCCATAACGGCTGCCATTGTGGCTTCGTCGTTCGTAATTGGTAAAATCCCTGTGTAAAAAACAATTTTTCCACCTGGCATACACCAAGCGTTAACCTCTTTGTTATCAACCAGTTTATATTCCCATTGGTATCCTTGCAAAACCGATGCTTTTCCGTTGGCGGTTAACCATCTTTCAGCAGCCGCTTTTATTTTCATACCTACTTTCTCAACCCGTTTAGCTTCAGCTGTTCCTAAAACTACTTTATTTTCAGATAAAAACTGTCCGTATTGTTGAAATGCTTGTGGAAATAATTGATCGTTTGAAACTAGCGCCAAAGTCTTTTTGCCTGTAAAAGGATTTGTAGAACAAGATTCAATTAGCACTAAAGCTGAAATACTCAAAAAACAAACTATCTTTTTCATAACTATAAATTTTATTTAACAAATTTAAGAAATTACTATCCTATAAAGTGTAATTCGGTAAAATCTTTTTTAATAATCAAAAAATTATCATTTTCAAAAGAAACTTCCTCGAAAGCAACTTCTTCATTATCAATTTCAATTTTATTTACTTTAAACGGTAATCCCTTTAAATTTATTTTAATAGTTTCATAAAGTGGTTCAAAATTTCCTTCTTTGTGTTGTTGGATAATTAGTTCTTTTTCTTTGCCAGTCATATTGAAAGTTTTGAAACTAAACCTTCCTTTATTATAGTCGTAACCGTCTTGTGCATCTTCATAAACTAATGATTTTTCTTTGCCCAATTTATAATAAACGTCTAATGATAATTCTGGAATTTCAAGTTCTCCAACGTATTGTTGCACTGGATATTTTGGAATAATAGCGCCTTCTTTAATGAAAATTGGTACTTCATTATAATCGGTTTTGACCCATAATTCTTTTTTACCGTGCACAAATTCGTTTGTCCAATAATTATACCAGTTTCCTTTTGGTAAATACAATCGTCTACCTAAAGCATTTGGTTCTAAAATAGGACACACAAAAATTTGGTTTCCAAAAATAAATTCGTCGGTTCTATAATGTGTTTGTGCATCTTCTTGATCAAAATATACCAATGGTTTTAGCATTGGAATTCCGTCGTTGATATATTGCCAAAACATCGTATATAAATAAGGTAACAATTGGTAACGAAGTTCTACAAACTTTCTTGTAATATCAATCACATCATCGTCAAACGACCACGGTTCTTGATTGCCGTGATGTCCAGATGAATGTGTTCTGCAAAACGGATGAAAAACACCTAGCTGAATCCAGCGTGCATACAATTCTCCTGATGGTTGCTCTGCAAATCCGCCAATATCAGAACCTGTAAAACCCATTCCAGAAATAGACATTCGTTGCACTTGAATATTGGCAATCCATAAATGTTCCCAAGTAGCCACGTTATCGCCTGTCCAAGAAGAAGTATATCGTTGTGAGCCTGAATAGGCAGAACGTGTAATAATAAATGGTCGTTTTGGGTAAGCAAAACGTTTTACTCCTTCGTATGTAGCTCGCGCCATTTGCGTTCCATAAACATTGTGCGCTTTGCGATGGCTACAAGGATTTCCGTCATAATCGTGACGAACATCCAATGGAAAAGTTTTGGTAGGAACTTCCATAACGGCTGGTTCGTTCATATCATTCCAAACGCCTTTCACTCCTATTTCAGAAATTAATTCTTTAAACAATCCTGCCCACCAATCTCGAACTTCTGGGTTCGTATAATCGGGGAAATTACAATCTCCTGGCCACACTTTTCCTTTCATATAAGGTCCATCGGCACGTTTGCAGAAATAATCTTTTTCTAAAGCTTCTTTATAAACCGAATATTCTGGATCAATCTTGATTCCTGGATCTATAATTACTACAGTTTTGAAACCATCTTGTGCCAAATCGGCAACCATTCGTTTTGGATCTGGAAAATATTCTTTACTCCAAGTAAAACATCGGAAACCTTCCATATAATCGATGTCTAAATAAATAGCATCGCAAGGAATTTTAAGTTCACGGAATTTGTTGGTTACTTCTTTTACTTTACTTTCTGGATAATAGCTCCATTTGCATTGGTGGTAACCCAAAGCCCATAATGGTGGTAATTCTGGTTTACCGGTAAGATGTGTATAAGTTGTAACAACATCGCTCATTTTTGGCCCATAAATGAAGTAATAATTCATTTCGCCACCATCTGCCCAAAAACTGGTTACGTTTCTTCTTTCGTGACAAAAATCGAAAAACGAACGAAAAGTATTGTCGAAGAAAAGTCCGTAAGAAACGTCGTCGTGCAAGCCAATATAAAAAGGAACTACTTTGTATAAAGGTTCTTGTTCTTTTTGAAATGCATATTGATCAGTCGCCCAATTCTCTAATCTTTTTCCTTTTAGATTTAAATGAGTTGCTTTGTCACCCAAACCATAATAACTTTCGCCATCGCGAGAAGCTTTACTCATTTTGACAATATTACCACCAAATTCGTAGCATTCTTCCCAATGGAAACCCATTTCATCTTCCAAAATGATTTTTCCTGAAAGGTCATAAATACCAACACGTAAATCTGCTTTTTGAATATGACAAACTACTTTACTGGTTTTTATTTCATAATGTTCTTTTTCTTCAGAAACCTCTAAAAAATTATAACCGTGTGATTGAGTTTTATCGATAGCATACGAAAAGTCGTTACTAAAATATCCTTTAGTTGTAAATCGAAAACGAATCATACTATCGCGTAACACAGTTACTTTCAAAATAACATTGTTATCAGTATAGAAATAAACGCTATCAACTTCTTTGATAACATTTACAATTTTTGAAGGAAATAAATCCCCTTTATATTCTAATTCGGTATTAGTAATCATAATTTTTATTTAGAATAAGAATCAAATTTACAAAGAACTACATTGTAATTTGATATTATATCAAAGTAGTTTTTAACTATAACGTTTGCGAATGGTAATATTTTTTTTTTAAACTATCAAAAAATTTAGTTCACTAGCTTTAAACTTTATTTTTTTAACTACTTAGGATAATTTAAAAAATAAATTTTATAGAAAAAAAATAAATTTTTCACATAGTTATGTTAACTAAAGTTGAGCAAAACGACTTTTTATCAAATTTTTAAGCTATTCTAAAAACCAAAATTCCCAAAGGTGGTAAAGTCATTTCAGCTGAAAATTCTTTACCATTCCAAGCCGTTTTCTCGATTTTAATTTGATTATTTTTTACACCACTTCCACCATATTTTGTATCATCTGAATTTAGAATTGTGGTTAGTTTTCCATTTTTATGAATACCTATTCTATAATTTTCTCTTATAACAGGTGTGAAATTACAAACCACAATAATATCCTCTTTTTCATTATTTCCTTTACGAATGTAGGAAAGAACAGAATTCTCGCTATCGCCATAATTGATCCATTCAAAACCATCAGCGTTGAATTGTTTTTCGTGCAATGCGGGTTGGTTTCTATAAATTCCGTTCAAATCGGTAATTAAAGACTTGATTCCGTTGTGATAATCATATTGTAATAAATGCCAATCGAGACTTTGCTCAAAATTCCATTCGGCTGTTTGCCCAAATTCAGATCCCATAAACAGCAATTTAGAACCCGGATGCGTAAACATATAGCCGTATAATAAACGAAGGTTTGCAAATTTCTGCCATTCGTCGCCAGTCATTTTATCTTGAATGGATTTTTTACCATAAACTACCTCATCGTGTGACAAAGGCAACATAAAGTTCTCGGTAAACGTATAGGTCATCGAAAAAGTAATGTCATTTTGATGGTGTTTTCTATAAATAGCTTCTTTTTGGAAATATTCTAACGTATCGTGCATCCAACCCATCATCCATTTCATACCAAAACCCAATCCGCCAAGATAAGTTGGTCTCGAAACCATAGGAAATGAAGTGCTTTCTTCGGCAATGGTTTGTACGCCTTCAAAACTTCTGTATACTTCTTCGTTGAGTTCTTTAAGGAAACTAATGGTGTCGAGATTTTCTCTTCCACCAAATTCATTTGGTTCCCATTCGCCATCATTTCTAGAGTAATCGAGATACAACATCGAAGCTACAGCATCAACACGCAAACCATCAACGTGGTATTGTTGCAACCAAAAAATAGCATTACTTATTAAAAAAGAACGTACTTCATTGCGCCCGTAATTAAAAATCAAGCTTTTCCAATCGGGATGATAGCCTTTACGTACATCTGGATGCTCATATAAATGTGTGCCATCAAAAAATCCTAATCCGTGCGCATCACTCGGAAAATGAGAAGGAACCCAATCTAGAATCACGCCAATTCCAGCTTGATGTAATTTATCGACTAAAACCATAAAATCTTGCGGTTTCCCAAAACGGGAAGTTGGTGCAAAATACCCAACTAGCTGATAACCCCAAGACGGATCGTAAGGATATTCCATTACTGGCATAAACTCGACGTGTGTGAAACCTGTTTCTTTGACATAAGCTACCAAATCTTCGGCAAGTTCAAGATAAGTCAAGAAATTACCTTCGCTATTTCGTTTCCAAGAACCTAAATGCACTTCATAAACCGAATATGGTTTGTCGAGCGCATTGGTTACTTTTCTTGTTTCCATCCACGATTTGTCTTTCCATTTATAATCTAAATCCCAAACGACTGATGCTGTGTGTGGCGGTTTTTCGCAATATAAAGCAAACGGGTCTGCTTTCTCCGATTTGATATCGTTGTGATGCGATGTGATTTTGTATTTGTAGGTTGTTCCTCTGTCTATATTTGGAATAAAACCCTCCCAAATGCCCGAACCATCCCAACGAACTTGGAGTTTGTTTTCGCTTTCTAACCAATAATTAAAGTCACCAACTACATCGACTGCTTTGGCAGTTGGAGCCCAAACGGCAAAATAAACGCCTTTTACTCCGTTAACTTCAATACTATGTGCGCCTAGTTTTTCGTAAAGACGATAATGTTTTCCAGCTTTGAATAAATCGATGTCGAAGTCTGTGAAAAGCGAATGGGATTGTAATTGGTTCATTTTTTTGTTTGTTTTACAACCCTTAGCATAGTTGAAGGGCTTTTTTTATAAATTATCCCTCAACTGCGCTCAGGATGACAGCAATGTAAAATCGATACAGTTAGTTACCTCGAGCGCAGTCGAGAGGATTATTCTATTTATAATCAGAATTTGTTGTGTTTCTACATTCAGCTAAAGTTTGTATCATATAAAAATAACCTTTAATTAATGCTCTTTTTTAAATTTAGACCATTTTTTTAATTTTTCGTGTTTGAATTGCACAATAGCTTCCATTATATCATGTCCATCAGAAATAACATCAGCAGTTACATTTACTTTTTTACTTACAATACTTTTTATAAAAAATGCTCCATTAACCAATTGAGGCAAAACATTTTAAACAACTACTCTTTTCTGATTCAACATTTTTATGATATTTTTAAGATGTATAAATTTAATAAAAAAAAATAATATACTAACTTGCATAAACTTTATTGAAAGTTCAATAATATCACACAAGAAATACCAATAGATGAAAATTCCTAAATCAATTTTACTAACTGCTAAGTTTTTACAATTTATTTCTCCAAAATTAACAACTGTTTTTGCAGCAAAATTGTTTACAACACCTATAAAACACAAAACTCCAAAAAGAGAATTAGAAATGGACAAAAATTCTCGTCAAGAATTACTTTTTATTCCAAAAATAAATAAATCGGTTATGGTTTATCATTATGGTGAAAGTGACAAAAAAATACTATTGGTTCACGGTTGGTCTGGTCGTGGAACACAATTGGTCAAATTTGCCGATGCATTTCTGAAGTTAGGTTATTCCACCATAAGTTTTGATGGACCAGGACACGGAAAATCAGGTTCTAAAACTACGATTATGCCTGAATTTGTAGCTACAACATTAGAAATGCAAAAACAATTTGGCCCGTTTGAAGCGGCCGTTGGTCACTCACTTGGCGGAATGACTTTGTTAAACGCTGTAAAACGTGGTTTGAATTTAAAAAAAGTAGTAATTATTGGAAGTGGTGATAAAATTAAAGACATCCTTTTGGATTTCGTAAAAAATATGAAACTTAATACCAATGTTGCAGAAAGAATGAAAGTGTATTTTGAAAACAAATTTGAGGAATCATTAGAAACTTATGCTGCTAGTGATGCAGCAAAAAGTGTTATGATTCCAACTTTAGTTATTCACGACGAAAATGATTATGAAGTACCTATTTTTTGTGGAAAAAATATTTTTAAAAATTTACAAAATGGGGAATTGTTAGTCACTACAAAATTAGGTCATCGCAAAATATTAGGAGATGCAACAGTTGTTGAAAAAACGATACAATTTATTCATTCTTAAACTAAGAAAAATGAAAAATACAGCTCTATTAATGTTCGTGCTATTTAGTCTAAATTCTTGCAATAGTCAAGAAAAAAAAACGGATAAACAAAATTTCCCATTAGTAAAAACAGAAGCGGAATGGAAACAAAAACTAACTCCTTATCAATATCAAGTAGTCCGAGAGAAAGGCACAGAACCTTCTTTTTCGGGAAAATATTACAACCATTTTGAAAAAGGATATTATGCCTGTGTAGCATGCGAAAAACCATTATTCACTTCTAATGCAAAATTCAATTCTGAATGCGGTTGGCCCTCGTTTGATCAAGCCATCAAAGGAAGTGTAATATACAAAACAGATTCGACTTTTGGAATGCAACGCACCGAAGTAATTTGTGCTAATTGCGGAGGACATCTAGGTCACGTTTTTGATGATGGACCAGCCGAAACAACAGGAAAAAGGTTTTGTACTAATTCAGTTTCTATAATATTCGTACCAAAAAAATAATTATGAAATACAAAGTAGACAAATCAGAAGCCGAATGGATTGCGCAACTGGGTATTGAAAAATACAAAATTCTTCGTCAAAAAGGAACTGAATACCCACATTCTGGTGCCTATAACTTACATTATGAAAACGGAACTTATGTTTGTGCTGGTTGTCAGGAACCCTTATTTGAGAGTACATCCAAGTTCGATGCGCATTGCGGTTGGCCCTCTTTTGATGAATCTATTTCCGGAAAAGTTGAATATATAAAAGACAGCACCCACGGAATGATTCGTACAGAAATTGTTTGTGCTAATTGCGGTGGACATTTAGGTCATATTTTCAATGATGGTCCTACAAAAACGGGACAACGTTATTGTGTAAACTCACTTTCTATAGATTTCAAATAAATAGTATTGTCATTTTAAGTAATTTTCATTAATTTGCATTAAATTAAATCTAAATACGAATGATCAAGATTACACGCCTTTTCGATTTTGCTTACCACCAACTTGAAAATTACAATATACCTGATGCTCTGGTAACCAAACAAAACGGAACTTGGAAAAAAACTTCTTCACAAGAGTACATTGATAAAGGCAATACCATTTCTCGTGCTTTATTGCGAATGCAAATCAATCCAAATGACAAAATTGCTATAATTTCTTCCAATAATAGAACCGAATGGCATATTATGGATGTCGGTATTCTTCAAGTTGGCGCACAAAACGTGCCAATATATCCAACAATTTCGGAACAAGACTATGAATATATATTAAATCATTGCGAAGCCAAATACTGTTTTGTTTCTGATGAAGAAGTACTCGGAAAACTAAATTCAATAAAGCATAATGTGCCTAATTTAATAGATGTTTTTTCGTTTAACGAGATTTCAGGTTGTAAAAATTGGTCTGAAATTCTAAAATTAGGAGAAGAAAAATCAAATCAAACGCAAGTTGAAGAAAGAAAAAACAAGGTAAAACCATTAGATTTAGCCACTATAATATACACTTCTGGCACTACTGGAAAACCAAAAGGTGTAATGCTTTCTCACAACAATATTGTTTCTAATGTATTAGATTCTTCAAACAGAATTCCATTTGAGGCTGGTAGTTCTCGCGCTTTGAGTTTTTTACCAATTTGTCATATATATGAGCGAATGGTAACCTATATTTATCAATATATGGGTTGCTCAATTTATTTTGGAGAATCAATCGAAAAAATTTCTGACAACATTAAAGAAGTCCAACCTACAGTAATGACTGGTGTTCCGAGGCTTATTGAAAAAGTTTATGATAAAATTATTTCGAAAGGAAGCGAATTAACAGGCATCAAAAAGAAATTATTTTTCTGGGCAGTAGAATTAGGATTGAGATACGAACCTTATGGTGCCAATGGTTTTTGGTATGAATTGCAACTTAAAATTGCAAGAAAATTAATTTTTAGTAAATGGAAAGCTGGACTTGGAGGAAGATTAGATCTTATTGTTAACGGAAGTGCTGCTTTACAACCTCGATTAGCACGAATTTTTGCAGCGGCTCAAATCAATATTATGGAAGGCTATGGCTTGTCCGAAACATCGCCTGTAATATCTGTAAATGATATGAGAAACGGTGGTTTCAGAGTAGGAACTGTTGGTAGAATAATAGATAATGTAGAAATAAAAATTGCCGAAGATGGAGAAATACTTTGCAAAGGACCAAACGTAATGATGGGCTATTACAAAGACGAAACTCAAACTAATGAAGCAATTAAGAATGGTTATTTCCATACTGGAGACATTGGAGAAATAAGTGCTGATGGTTTCCTGAAAATTACAGATCGCAAGAAAGAAATGTTCAAAACATCTGGAGGAAAATATATTGCTCCTCAATTGCTTGAAAACACAATGAAGCAATCCCGTTTTATTGAACAAATTATGGTTATAGGAGACGGACAGAAAATGCCAGCGGCTTTTATACAACCTAATTTTGAGTTTGTAAAAGAATGGGCAAAATTACATAACATTATACTTGGATCAACCAACGAAGAAATAATTGAAAATCCAAAAGTTATTGATCGTATCCAGCAAGAAGTTGACATAATCAACGAAAAATTTGGCAATTGGGAAAAAATCAAACGTTTTGAACTTACACCTGATTTATGGACTGTACCAGCTGGTCACCTCACTCCTACTATGAAACTCAAACGAAAAGTTGTAATGGAAAAATATTATGGATTATTTGAAAAAATTTATAATTAATTTCTCAATTCCATTGAAAAAGGTTCAGTGAAAAACCAAATCAATTAAAAACAACTTCATTTGTGGCTAAATATTCAAAATATGAAACTAAAAATCATTATTGCAACACTATTATTTAGCCTGATATTTAATGGATGCAAGCAAACTCCTGAAAGTCAAACCAAAGAAAACTATCTTGATTTCTCCAAACGAGACGATCAATGGACAGGTGGAATCAAAATAATTCCTATAAAAACACCAGTTGGAAATTTCAAAGTTTGGACAAAACGTGTAGGAAACAACCCAACCATAAAAGTGCTTTTACTTCACGGTGGTCCTGGTGTAACCCACGAATTGTATGAGTGTTTTGATGGTTATTTCCCAAACGAAAGTATTGAATACATCTATTATGATCAATTGGGTTCCTATTATAGTGACCAACCAACTGACAAAAAACTTTGGACAAATGAACGTTTCGTAGAAGAGGTGGAACAAGTTCGTATTGCATTGAATTTAAACAAAGATAATTTTTACTTACTTGGACAATCTTGGGGTGGAATTCTCGCAATGGAATACGCTTTGAAATATCAACAAAATTTAAAAGGCTTAATCATATCGAATATGATGGCAAGCGCACCAGAATATAACAAGTATGCCGAGGAAGTTTTAGGTCCAAAATTACCAACAGAAGTTTTCAATCAAATTAAAACATTCGAAAAAAACAAAGACTATACAAATCCGAAATACACCGAGCTCCTTTTCAAATACTACTACACAGAACATATCTTAAGAAAACCATTAGAAGAATGGCCAGAAGCCGTAAACAGATGCTTCAAACATCTAAATCCAAACGTGTATATCCATATGCAAGGACCAAGTGAATTCGGAATTACTGGCGATGCCAGTTTAAAAAATTGGGATATCAAATCCAAACTCAAAACACTAACAATACCTACTTTAGTCATTGGTGCAAAACACGATACTATGGATCCAGAACATATGAAATGGATATCCAAAGAAGTCCAAAATGGTCGTTTTTTATTCTGTCCAAATGGAAGTCATTTATCTCAATATGACGACCAAAAAACATATTTCAATGGTTTAATAAAATTTTTACGAGATGTAGATTCTGTAAAATTTAAAAAAGGATAAAAAATAGCTCAAAAACAATTACAATGTTCTTGAGCTATTTTCATTGATAATTACTAAGATTTAGCCATTTCTTGTTGCAAAGTAAGTACTATAAATTCTGCAGGATGAATAATAGCCACTTTTACGGTTATATTCATAAATCCGTTTAGAATATCATCCGAAGTCATAGTAGTTCCCAATCCACATGCTACTGAAAATGCATCAGAAGCAGAAGCTCCTTGTAGTCCTCCTTCTTTCCATATTGATGTTAAAAAACTACTTATCATAGCTTTAACAGCTTCCCATGTGTTTTTGTTATTGGGTTCAAAAACATAAGCATTTGCAGCTAACTTACAAGATTGTTCTAAAAAAATCATTGTTCTTCTTACTGATAAATACTTCCAATCCAAGCTATTTCCGTCTAAAGTTCTTGCACCCCAAACTAAAATTCCTATTCCATTAAAAGAACGAATAGCATTAATCGATTTCCCTGAAACGGCATCTATATTCAAGTTCCCTTGTTGTACATCAGTCAAATTAATAGGCAACGAAGAAACACTTACAATCGACTTATTAGCTGGAGCTTGCCACACACCTTCCTGATTGTCAGTACTAGTAATCACACCAGCCATAGCACCACTGGGAGGTAAAATATTGACATCAAACAATATATGCTTAATAATAAGGGCATAAGTTTTACTTGCATTTATTAAAGCAATATTGTTTTGCGTTACCGATAATCCTGATAAAGGATTATTAATATTTGCCATAATACTTACAACACTTGGATTAGGATTATCCGCAGGAATTAAAATTGCCTGTAATTGTTTTGTATCACCTCCAAATAAATTTGTATAATCGATATCCTGATTTTGCATAATGGTAGTTCCTATAAAAGGGTAATAAGCCGCACCATAATTTAATCCTAGCAAACCAGTATTATTTCTAAAAGTTTCAATATCATTTGTGTATGAAATAGGATCTGGATTTCTTGCTCCTATAATATCAAAAATCGCTATAGCAGTTTGCATTTCAGTACAATGTTTCAACATTCCTTGCATTAAAGTACCATTATTCTCGACACTCAACAATGTTGCTTCGGGACAAATATACATCGTAGGCTCTTGCTCATTCAAGAGCAATGTCAAACCATTTTGTAAATCGGTTAGTTGTACATTAGGATTTACAATTTGATCCCCTACATTTATTGGTTTTTTAGAAGGTGCTCCATAACCACCCACTGAAACAATGTAAGCATCTCCTCCTCCATTTTCATAAAATAATCTTATACTATTGTATAAATAATAAATGGTATTTGGATCAGGGACAATAGAATAATAAGCATTATCAATAAGTATATAATCCCCTTTTGTAGGTTGACTTTTTTGCTTAGTCAAATAATATTCTGGTGTATATTGCTTAGCTGGACTTGCTGAAGGAGCAGAATTTGGAAAACAATAAATAGCTTGAAACTCTGCAAAAGAAGTTATTTTCTGAGCCACATTCAGATACGATTTCCCTTCATATATAGCTGTAGGCGTATAACCTATAAAAGCAGGAACTGCTGTCGCCACTGGAACTACCGAATTTGGAAAGGCATTTAACTCATCTATATAAACACCGGGTGATTTAATATTCGACTCAATCATAATTTCATATTCTTTATTTATCTTATAAAATTACTGTTTTAATATGGCCAAATTACATGCAAAGGTTTTAGCATCCAAGAGTATTTAATAATTGAAAAAGAAAATGGTGATTTATGAATTAATAAATCATACACCTTTTTGTCTACAATTAATTCCCAGCGTTCTTCTTTTTCTACTAACAATCCATCCCTAACTAACCAATTGCCTCTAAAGCCATTTACAGTACAATCACCAATGGCAGACCAATGAGAAATTGCTGCATTAATAAGTCCATCCATTAGATTTTTATGATTATCTGTAATCTCAATACCATCACCAACTGGTATTGCTAATGGTAATCCACAAAACACTTTATTAAGTGATAAAGAACTTTCTTCTGTCTTAGATAAACCTGTAGCCAAATACTGTATGTAATGCACTCCTTGCAATTGACTTTCCTTAGTTTTAAACTTATTTTTCTCAAGCAAATCTAGGCGCTCCAGCAACATCGAGATATAAGCATTGAGTATTACAATACCAGCATTTTTAATTGCAATTCCTTCTTGTTGATTAACCATTTTTTAGATTCTTGTTTTGTGAATGAATGATTTATTTGTAAACTATTTTACTGAATTCTGAACACAAAAGCAACAAAACTTTCTACTTCAGTTCCTCTAGTAAAGTAAAACCAATATAACACTTTTTTTTAACATAACGGAAAACCTCAAAATTAGGCACAAAAGTATTATATAACATTTGCAAATAATAAGGTAGTTTTACGTATTATAAATGAAAATCATTTACATTATTAACTCTAATAATGTATGCAATCTCCTTTTAAATGCGCAACTCCTTAATCATACTTCCATTTAAAACTAACAAAAGTCCATTTTCCATAAAATGAGGCATACTCATAAATACCAACAAAACAATCTGTTTTAAGCTATATTTTTATTTTTTTCATAAGCATCTAAAAAAATAATTCGATTTATTATGCGTGCATAGTATTTTTTAGTACCTTTGATATTGTTTAAAATAAATATGAAAGAAAAAACAATAGATTATGCACTTCGTGAAACTTGGCAAGCAGTGTCAAGAATGTACAACGAAGAAGCATCAAAATATGATGGCTCTATGGCTATTGGCTTTGCTTTATTGAGTATAGATAAAGAAGAAGGAACTCCATCAACCAAAATCGCATCACGAATGGGAATGGAAGCCACATCTCTAACCAGAACCTTAAAAACACTAGAAGAAAAAGGATTAATTATTCGTAAACCAAATCCAAATGACGGTCGCGGAGTACTCGTTTATTTAACCGAATTTGGAAAGGAAAAACGGGCACAATCCAAAGAAACCGTACTCAAATTCAATGAAACAATAAAAAATAATGTTTCTGTTGAAAAATTAAAAAATTTTATGGAAGTTTCAGAAACCATAAATGAACTCATACAAGAAAAAAACATATTTAATCACCCGAGCGTCAGCGAACTGGCGTAGCAAAACGAAAAAATAGAAAATGAAGCGTATTATTAAAAAAGTAGCAGTTATTGGATCCGGAATTATGGGTTCAGGCATTGCCTGTCATTTTGCCAACATTGGCGTAGAAGTTTTACTTCTGGACATTGTTCCAAAAGAACCCAACGAAGTCGAAACTAAAAAAGGTTTAACAATTGATAGCAAAATTGTTCGTAACCGCCTAGTAAACGACAGTTTGGCAACAGCATTGAAATCAAAACCTTCTCCTATATATAATGCAAAATTTGCAAACCGCATTACTACAGGAAACACAACTGATGATATGGCAAAAATTGCCAATGTCGATTGGATTATTGAAGTTGTTGTAGAACGTTTGGATATCAAAAAATTAGTTTTCGAACAAGTAGAAAAATTCCGTAAGCCTGGAACTTTAATTACATCGAATACTTCTGGAATTCCTATCAAATTTATGTCCGAAGGAAGAAGCGAAGATTTTCAGAAACATTTCTGCGGAACACACTTTTTCAATCCAGCCCGTTATTTAAAATTATTCGAAATTATTCCTGGCCCACAAACCTCTTCAGAAGTTTTGGATTTCTTGACTGTTTATGGTGAAAAATTCTTAGGTAAAACTTCTGTTGTTGCCAAAGACACTCCTGCATTTATAGGAAATAGAGTTGGAATCTACGGAATTCAATCATTATTTCACTTAGTTAAAGAATTGGGATTGACCATCGAAGAAGTTGATAAATTAACTGGCCCAGTAATTGGTCGACCAAAATCGGCTACTTTCAGAACTGTAGATGTTGTTGGACTAGATACTTTGGTGCACGTAGCCAACGGAATTTACGAAAATTGTCCGACTGATGAACAACATGAATTGTTCAAACTTCCAGAATTTGTCAATAAAATGATGGAAAACAAATGGTTGGGAAGCAAAACCAATCAAGGTTTTTACAAAAAAGAAGGAAAAGACATTCTATCTTTAGATTTAAATACTCTTGAATATCGTGCTGCAAAACGAGCTTCTTTTACAACTTTAGAATTAACAAAAACGATTGACAAACCTATTGATCGTTTCAAAGTTCTGGTAAAAGGAAAAGACAAAGCTGGTGAATTTTATAGAAAATCGTTCTCCGGAATGTTTGCCTATGTATCCAATAGAATTCCTGAAATTTCAAACGAACTATTCAAAATCGATGATGCTATGAAAGCAGGTTTCGGTTGGGAAAATGGTCCATTCGAAATTTGGGATGCCATTGGTGTCGAAAAAGGAATCGAAATAATGAAAGCTGAAGGCCTAGCTCCAGCTGCTTGGGTTACTGAAATGTTGGCTGCTGGAAATACTAGTTTTTATTCTGTAAAAGAAGGAGCAACTTATTTCTACAATATCCCAACCAAATCACAAACTAAAGTTCCTGGTCAAGATTCATTTATAATCTTGAACAACATTCGCGAAAGCAAAAAAGTATGGAGCAACAGTGGAGCAATTATCCAAGATTTAGGCGACGGAATTCTGAATTTAGAATTTCAATCGAAAATGAATACCATCGGTGGTGATGTACTTACAGCAATCAATAAAGCAATTGATTTAGCCGAAACACAATATCAAGGTTTGGTTATTGGTAATCAAGCTGCGAATTTCTCTGTTGGTGCCAATATTGGAATGATATTTATGATGGCTGTCGAACAAGAATATGACGAATTAAATATGGCAATCAAAATGTTTCAAGACACAATGATGCGCGTACGTTATTCTGGAATTCCAGTAATTGTTGCGCCTCACGGAATGACTTTTGGTGGTGGTTGCGAAATGAGTTTGCACGCCGATAAAGTTGTTGCTGCAGCAGAAACCTATATGGGATTAGTAGAATTTGGTGTTGGGGTTATTCCTGGCGGTGGTGGTTCGAAAGAATTGGCATTGCGAGCAGCAGATTTATTCCGTAAAAACGATGTAGAATTGAATGTATTACAAGAATATTTTATGACAATTGCTATGGCAAAAGTTTCGACTTCGGCTTATGAAGCATTCGATTTAGGATTGTTGCAACACGGAAAAGATATTGTGGTGGTAAACAAAGACCGTCAGATTGCTGAAGCTAAAAAACAAGCGTTATTAATGGCAGAAGCAGGTTACACACAACCAATTCGCAGAACAGATGTAAAAGTTTTAGGAAAACAAGCATTAGGAATGTTCCTTGTTGGAACCAATCAAATGGTGGCTGGAAAATACATATCAGAACACGATTTGAAAATTGCAAATAAACTGGCCTATGTTATGGCTGGTGGTGATTTATCAGAACACACATTGGTATCGGAACAATATTTATTAGATATCGAACGTGAAGCTTTCTTGTCACTTTGTACAGAAAGAAAAACATTAGAAAGAATACAGTTTATGTTAACCAAAGGGAAACCATTACGTAATTAATATATTGAATAAAACAGATTCAAGAAATTAGAGAAATCTAAAAAAATTATTAAAATTTCTCTAATTTCTTAAATCTGTGTTCAAAAAAATTACAATTTTTTAAATTAAAAAAAGATGAAAACAGCATATATAGTAAAAGCATATAGAACAGCCGTTGGTAAAGCACCAAAAGGATTATTCCGTTTCAAACGTCCTGACGAATTAGCAGCCGAAACCATCGAATTTATGATGGCCGAATTGCCAAATTTCGACAAAACGCGTATAGACGACGTTATGGTAGGAAACGCAATGCCAGAAGCTGAACAAGGACTAAACGTTGGTCGTTTAATTTCATTAATGGGATTAAAAGTTGATGATGTTCCAGGTGTAACAGTCAATAGATATTGTGCTTCGGGATTAGAAACTATCGGAATGGCGACAGCTAAAATTCAATCAGGAATGGCACATTGCATTATTGCTGGTGGAGCCGAAAGTATGAGTTATATCCCAATGGGTGGTTACAAACCAACTCCAGATTATAAAATGGCTGCAGCGGGACACGAAGATTATTACTGGGGAATGGGTTTAACATCGGAAGCGGTGGCAAAACAATTCAACATTTCTCGCGCAGATCAAGATGAGTTTGCATTCAACTCACATAACAAAGCATTAAAAGCTCAAGCTGACGGTAAATTTGACAAACAAATAGTTCCTATTACAGTTGAACAAACATTTATCAATGAAAACGGAAAAAAAGAAACTAAATCATATGTAGTAAAAAAAGATGAAGGACCAAGATTCGGAACTTCTCTAGAAGGATTAGGAGCTTTACGACCAGTTTTTGCTGCCGATGGCTCTGTAACTGCTGGAAATTCATCTCAAATGAGTGATGGAGCAGCATTTGTATTGGTTATGAGTGAAGAAATGGTAAAAGAATTAAACTTAGAACCAATAGCTAGATTAGTGAACTTCGCATCTGCAGGAGTAGAACCAAGAATTATGGGAATTGGACCAGTAAAAGCCATTCCTAAAGTATTGAAACAAGCAGGATTGACTTTAAAAGATATTGATTTAATCGAATTAAACGAAGCATTTGCATCTCAAGCATTAGCAGTAACTCGCGAATTAGATTTAAATCCAGATATTATAAATGTAAATGGTGGAGCAATTGCTTTAGGTCATCCATTAGGTTGTACTGGTGCAAAACTTTCTGTTCAATTATTTGAAGAAATGAGATTGAGAAAAGCCAAATACGGAATTGTAAGTATGTGTGTTGGAACAGGACAAGGAAGTGCTGGTGTTTATGAATTTTTAAATTAACAATAAAAATAAAAGTAGTAATGGAAGATATAACTAGAGGTGGGC
>NZ_JANOQD010000126.1:0-84639 GCF_031422135.1 Flavobacterium sp.
GCTGAAGAAGGGATTGATTTGCGTTTAGACCCAATGTCTTTGCAAAGAATTAAAGAAGCGGCTGAAAAAGCAAAAATCGAATTGTCAAGTTCTGCTGAAACAGAAATCAACTTGCCTTACGTTACAGCTACTGCTTCTGGACCAAAACACTTAGTTAAAAAATTATCAAGAGCTAAATTCGAACAATTGTCTGACACTTTAGTAAAACGTTCTATGGAACCAGTTGCTAAAGCGTTGAAAGATGCCGGTTTATCTACATCTGATATTGACGAGGTTATTCTTGTTGGAGGTTCAACTCGTATGCCAAGAATTGCTGACGAAGTTGAAAAATTCTTTGGTAAAAAAGCATCAAAAGGTGTAAATCCTGATGAAGTTGTAGCTATTGGTGCTGCGATTCAAGGTGGAGTTTTATCTGGGGACGTTAAAGATGTATTGTTACTAGACGTTACACCTTTATCTTTAGGAATTGAAACTATGGGTGGCGTTATGACAATTTTGATTGAGTCTAACACAACTATTCCAACTAAAAAATCACAAATTTTCTCAACTGCTGCAGATTCTCAACCAACTGTTGAACTTCACGTTCTTCAAGGTGCAAGAGCTATGGCTGTTGATAATAAAACAATTGGTCGTTTCAACTTAGACGGTATTCCACCAGCACCAAGAGGTGTTCCACAAATTGAAGTAACTTTTGATATTGATGCTAATGGTATCATCAAAGTTTCTGCAACTGATAAAGGAACTGGAAAATCTCACGATATTCGTATCGAAGCTTCGTCTGGATTAACATCTGAAGAAATCGAAAGAATGAAAAAAGATGCTGAAGCTAACGCTGGAGCTGACAAAATCGCTAGAGAAAGAGTTGAAAAAATCAATGAAGCTGACAGTTTAATTTTCCAAACGGAAACACAATTGAAAGAACTAGCTGATAAAATTACTGACGAGCACAAAACCGCTATCGAGTATGCATTGACAGAATTGAGAATGGCTCACCAATCACAAGACTTAGAAGCTATTCAAAAAGGTTTAGACAATGTAAATGCAGCTTGGAAAACAGCTACAGAAGCAATGTACGCTCAAGGAGAACAAGGTCAACAAGCTGCTCAACCACAAGGTGAAGCACAAGGAGATGATGTTCAAGATGTAGAATTTGAAGAAGTGAAATAATTCTTTTTTAGATAAAAGATAATAGACTTTTAGATAATAGACTAAACCGAGTGAGAAATTGCTCGGTTTTTTTGTTCGAAAAATTTTAAAATTAAGTTACATTTTTTACTACAATATGTTTTTTAGATCTTCAATATGTTTTTTAGATCTTCAATATGATTCCGTTTTATCTTTACACAAGAATAACTCAATTCAACATAAAAGATATAGGAATAATTTTAAACTCAAAATTCCAGTCATTAGAGATAGTTTTAAATCGAGCTCCTAAATCGTTCGTTTAGTTTAGTAAAAAAATAAGTTGCATTTGTAATTCCAACACTCTCAGCAATTTCTTTTTTGGTAGCGTGTGGATTCTCAAATAGTAGTGTTTTTGCCTTTTGAAAACGAGCTTCCATAATGAGTTCTTGCGTGGTTTGTCCTAAAATAGCTTTAATTTTTCGGTTTAGTGTGCTTTTCGAAATATTTAAATGTAGTGCAATATCTTCAACCCCAAAAGTTGATGAATCTAAACGGGTATTGATAAGTGTATTCAATTCGATATTAAATTTTCCTGCAAAAGCATTCAAACTTTCTTTTTCATCAGTTTCTAAAGTGGTTTCAAAAGTAATCAAAGTGTCTAAGGATTGCAACGATTTTTGTATCATTAAAAGCAACTCTTCTTCTATAAAAGGTTTATTCAAATAACCATCAATTCCCAAACGAAGCATATTAAGTTTTCCTTCCTGATCGCTTCTTGCAGTTAATACAATTATTGGCGTTTTTAATTCTCTCTTTTTAATTTCTATAACAAGACCTTCTCCGTCTAAAACCGGCATCATATAATCCGTTAAAATAATATCGAACGATTGTTGTTGTAAAATTTCTAAAGCTTCTTGACCGTTTTCGGCCTCGGTAAGTTGGTAATCTTCTAAAACTTGTTTCAAATAATCTCGCATTTGTTCATTATCATCTACAATCAAGATTGATCTATTCGCAGTTTTCGATTTAGGAATAGTTGCTATTTTAGGAATACTATTTTTAACAACTTTTGAATAACTCTCTGTTTTAACAAGGCTATATTCTATAGCTTTTTTAGGAATGGTAATCGTAAAGGTGGTTGCGATATTAGGAATGCTGGACAACGAAATTTTAAATTGATGTGCTTCTACAATACTTTGAGTAAAAGATAAACCTATGCCGCTTCCCTGACTCTTGGTAATATCGTTTTTGGATTGAAAAAAGCGATCAAATACTTTATCTAAATCGTATTCTGGAATTCCAATCCCTGTGTCATTTATCCTAATTATCAAATCATTTTCTAAAGAAACTGCGATCTCTACCATTCCATTGTTTGGTGTAAATTTTAAAGCATTGGATAACAAATTATTGATAGATTTCGACATTAAATCTTCGTCCATAAAAACAGTAATTTCAGGAATTTCTATTTTTAAATTAAATTCAATTTTTTTCTTTTGAAATACTTCTTTGAATTCGAAATAATGTTTTTCTATAAAAGGACGAAAAACAACTTTTTTACCATCTATAGTAAACTCATTGGAATCTATTTTGCTTAAATCGATAATGTTATTTATGATACTTTGTATTTGGGAAATCTGACTATTAATAATATTAATTTTTTCTTGATTTTCTTCTACAGAACCTTTCAAATTTATTCTAGAAGCATTTCCTTGAATTAGGGTTAGTGGTGTTCTAATTTCGTGTGAAAAATTGACAAAAAAATGGGATTTAAATTCATTTAACTTATCGAGCTTATTTTTTTGTTCTTCCAATATAGCTTTATCTCCAATAACTTTATCCCGTTCTAATTCTAAAAGATTTTCAATTTTATTATTCTGTTTTTTAAAATAGTTAGTTAGAATATAAAACAAAAAGAACAAGCAAACTAAAGCTGGGCTATAAAAATTAATCGTTGGATAGTGTTTAAAAAAATAGTTCGGAATAGAAAAACACAAAATAGCGGCAGAAAAGATAGTATAGTTTATTTTCTTATTATCTGTAAGCACTAAACTAACGGCTGGCGCCAAAATTAAATAAAACTCTAACAATTGCCCTTTTTTGATAAAGTTTCCAAAAACAAAACTATTTACAATAAGCATAAAAGCAAACATAAATCTGCCCATTTCGTATTTTCCTATTCTGTGCAAATACTGCGACAAGACAATAACTATCAATTGCAAAAAATGAACAACAACATTTAAATAAAGAATGGGTGTTTTAGTTACATAATTTAGTATTAAAATAATAGCCGTAACATACCAACAATAACAAAACGTGTTGAATAGTTTAATTCTTTTTATTTCCGAATTAGATTGATTGCTGTTGTTGATTCCAATGGAAACTAAAGAGTCATACCAATTTTTCATTATTAATCGATTTATTTCACATTTCAAACAAATGGCAAGCAGTTTTTTTTTGAATTATAATCAAAAATACATTATTTGACAGTAAAATAATGCTTTTGCAACAAATTGTCGTTTTTTGAATCAAATTGTCGTTTTTTGAGCTAAATGATTTTTTTTTGATTTATATAGAATTACAGAATATATCAATTTTGTACCATAACAATAAAACAAAAATTATGAAAACAAAATTATTATTTTTAGTATTAGTATTATGCTCAAAAACGTGGGCGCAGATACCAACAACAAATTTAGATAGCGAATATAATTTTAGCAGTAATATTTTAGATACTTATGGTACTGCCGAAAATTTAACTCAAACAGGAAGCGCTTCAACATTTATAACTGATAGATTTGGAGGAAGCACTAGTGCAATGAATTTAGCTGGAGATTATTTTAAAAGAAGTGCGCTTTTCTCTAATGATTTATCGGTTAGTTTTTGGATAAAGACTTCGGTAGTGAATGCAAATAAACAAACTATTATAGATCAAAGTAGTAGAACTTCATCTGTAGAGGATAACACTAAACCAGGTTGGTATATTTATTTGCAAAATGGGAAAATAGGTTTAGCAGCTAATTTTAGCTGGTATTTTACTGTTGGGGGTGTTGGAGGAATACCTTATAGTGGGAATTCTGATTATACGAATTCAATTTCTACATCAACTATAGCAAATAATAGTTGGCAACATGTAGTAATAACGATGCAAAAGTCTAGCGATTATCCTAGCGCTGGAGTTTTACGTATGCGCTATTTTTATAAAATATACGTTAATAATGTATTAGAAATATCAAATGGAGACCAATATTATTCAATGACTGGTTCAGGTTTGCACCAATGGAATTTAATGTCAACATTAAGATCAATTAGTATATCAAATAATCATTTAAATAATTTGATTTCAACAAATAGATATTCAGGAATCATTGATGATATTAGGTTATATAAAACAACTTTAACTGCAACTGAAGTTTTGAGTTTATATAATGAAGCATCTGCTTTAAGTAGAAATGATTTCAATTCCTTTTCTAATTTTAGTATTTATCCAAATCCAGCAAACGGAATTGTGAATGTAAAAAGCGAAGAAAGTATCGAAAATATTGAAATTCTTTCATTAGAAGGAAGAAAAGTTAAGTATTCTCTTAAAGATAATATCGATATTTCAGATTTATCAAACGGAATGTACATCCTGCAAATAAAAACGAACGATGGGAAACTTGGGACTAAGAAAATAATTAAGAATTAGATTTGAATTTTTATATGATTTTCAATTTTTCGTTTTAAACATCTTCAAAATCACAAAAACATAACAAATTAGTAACTAAAAAGCATTGACAAGTAATTAGATAATTTTGAAAACCGAGTGAGAAATCGCTCGGTTTTTTTGTTTACAACATTCAAAATTTCCTTCCAAACATTTTCAAAATTACCAAAGCGTGTGGAAAAGTAATCGCTGCTAAAAAAGAAAAAAATAAGGCATTAAACATTTTTTCCTCTTTAAAAATAAAGTAGAGTAGGGCAATTCCAAATAAAGAAGCAATCCAATATATAAACGCTGATTTTATATATTTTTTAAAATTTGAAAAATTAAAATCCGAGTATAAAAAGTGAATTTGATCTATCATTGACGGAATGCTATGCCATAAGACAAAATATATTGCAAACCCCCAAATTAAGCTTGATGAAATAAATATAATTGTGAAAATTAATAAATAAAAAACTTCTAGTATTAGTTGATTTCTTATTTCGACTACTTTCAAGTATAGGTATAAAAGCATACTGATTAATGCCAAACCAAATATTTTCAAAAGTAACGGAATATAACTATTCGAAATTGCAACGGATGTAATTTCGAATATTATATTTTGAACTTCTTGTTGGTGAAAATGGAATAAAATAAGTAGTATGGTAATTCCATAAGTAAATTGAAAGCTATAAATAAATCTTTTGTTTATTCGATTTTCTAAGTTTTGCCATTGTTGTTCTCCAAAATGATACCCACTAACAGATATAAATAATATTAAGGCAAATAAAGGAACTGTATAAAAACAGACTACTCCAACTAAAACTACAGCTATATAATAAGTTATTATTTTATAAAATGAAATGGACTTATTTTTTATGTTTAATGTTAGTATCAATTTCAAATCATTAGCTCCGTGAAGAATTCCAAAGGATAAAATGAATATAAATCCTATTATAATCTGGAATTTATCTGAAAAAAACGAATTGATCCAAAGACAAAAGAAACTCAGCAGGATTATGAAATTATGATTTTTGCCCATAAACAATTGTTAATATTGTATTTATCTATCAAATTTATTAAAAATAATTTAAAAAACATATTTATTTTGTTCAATTATTTATTATCTTCGTTAAACAAAATTATTTTAACCTTAATTAAAAATTAAATTTTTATGACAAATTACATGTTATTCCCTAGTTTAGTTACTAAAATGTTACCAACGGATTATGTTGGATTTACATTTTTTGTTGGTTGTATGGCGATGCTTGCGGCATCTGCTTTTTTCTTTTTATCGCTGAGTCAATTTGATAAAAAATGGAGGACATCAGTATTAGTTTCAGGTTTAATAACCTTCATTGCAGCGGTACATTATTTCTACATGAGAGATTATTGGGCTGCTTTTCAGGAATCTCCTACGTTTTTCCGTTATGTGGATTGGATTTTGACTGTGCCATTAATGTGTGTGGAGTTCTTTTTGATTCTTAAAGTAGCAGGTGCTAAGCAAGGTTTGTTAACCAAAATGATTGTGTTGTCTATCATTATGCTTGTTACAGGTTATATAGGAGAAGCAGTCGATAGAGATAATGCTTGGCTTTGGGGATTAGTTTCAGGTATTGCATATTTCGTGATTGTTTACGAAATCTGGATGGGATCAGCATCAAAACTAGCCAATGCTGCAGGCGGAAATGTCTTAGCTGCACACAAAATTTTATGTTGGTTTGTACTTGTAGGTTGGTCGATTTACCCTCTAGGTTACATGTTAGGAACTGATGGATGGTATAGTGGATTACACGGTTTAAACCTTAATATCGATGTTGTTTATAATATTGCAGATGCAATAAATAAGATTGGTTTTGGCTTAGTGATTTATAATTTAGCGTTACAATCTCAAAAAGAGTAAGTAATACTAAATCATATACTTTATTTAGCATAAAAAAGAAAACAGTTTCAAAAATATTTTTGAAACTGTTTTTTTTTTTGGTTTAATAATGCAGTTAAAAGGCTTGGTAATTTTTCATTTTGGTAGCAACTTTTTATTATAGAAGGATGAAATAAGATTTTTAATATCTTTCCAGTCAAAATGAACAATACAGTATTGATAACCATTATTCCTGTAATTCTTAATATCGAAAACTGGAAAATAAATCTCAGAGCTATTTTTATTAGTAATTATTTAAAGTTAAATAAATCATTTGTTTTTAAGGTCAAATTTATGCCTTGATCTTTTAGTTTACTTTTTTTTTTAAAGAGTTTGATGATTTATAAACAAATTCAATCCAATTCTTTTGCCATTATTCAAATCGAAACTATAATATTGAATTGCTATCGATAAATTTATAATTTTATTTTTATCGTAATAAATTTCATAATGTTCAAATCCTGAATTTGATTCTCTTAACCTATTTCCTAAAATACCTTTTGTAAGAGTTTCTTTTTTTATCCTTTCAGAAAGTTTTTTTTCGGCGATTGTAACTTCTTTAAAGTGTCATCTAAGTCGTTGAATCATTTCTTGATTGTGAAAATACATATTGTAATGTAGTAATAAAGAGTAGGTGAGGAGAATAGTTTAATATTTTTTATTTTTCATAAAATAAAAGTATTGAATTACTTATGAAAACAATAAATATGATGTTATAGTATTCTAATGTAATAATCGTAGTTTGCCTTTTGAGAAATATAATTAGCATTAAATTATGAATAATTACACCCAACAGGTTAAAACAGTATCAATGTAAAATCTTAATTTTGTAAATAATCGGCTACCAATTTGGTTCTATGTCAGGATTTACAGTGTCTATTTTTTTAAAAACGTAGGTTTCTTTGTAATAATCAGTAAAATATTTATCTTCAAATTTTCCATTACCTTCAATTGTTTTTTTTACAATTATTAGTTTATTATTTTCAATAAACCCATAAGAATAATTAAATTGTCTCAATGAAGTATTTACATTTTGAATGATAATTTTTCCGTCTTTGATTTTATAATATCCTTGGAATAATGTACTTGTTTTTTTTAAAGTAGTAACAGTATCGTTAATTTTAGAGGCTAAATTATCTTCTGAAAAAGGCGTGTCTAAAAGGATTAAATTTGATTGACCTTTTTTATAAAAAATATAAAATTTACTATTTTTTGGAGTTTCAGTTGTATCACCATTTCGGCTGGTCCAAATATTTTCTAGAACATAAACACCATCCGTTCTTAAGGATGAACTTGAATCTAGTATAAAGTTTTTGTCAAAAAAAGTAAAATCCTTTTTTGCATAAAATTTTTGTCCGCAAGAATTAAAAAAAAACAGAAATACTAGAGAGTATGAAGGACAAATTTTCATTAGAATTCTTTTTTTACGGGACTGTATTGAAATTCCCAAAAATTTGGTCGTTCTGATGGAATGAGATGAAAATTAATAAGACGATGTATCATATTTTGAGAATACATATTGCCTTGGCCTAAACTATTTATTCCAAAATTGCCTTGAGGAGTTCTTGCTCTAAATGAAGTTCGACCTTGATTTAAATCAAAAGAATGTAGTTCTGGTTTCAAGTCAACTCCATTTCGACTTGCGTCTAAGAATGTTTGATCAACTTCAGATGCGGTTGCGGGTGTATAATTTGATATTTTGTTTTTGAACCTATCAAATTTGCTTCCTGTATTATTGCTATTGAATTCTTCTAAATTTCTGTGAGCATTTGCTCTATCGATTTCATTTTCGGTATCAGTATCGGCAGTAAAAACATCACTTGCAACAATCAATTGATATTCACTATTTTTTGCACCTATTGTAATATTACCACCACCAGTCCACCATCTATCGTAACCGTCGCTTATACCTATTTTTTTGAATCCTCCAAAGTCATTGTAGGTTTGAAAACTAAAATCGGAAGCTCTTAATTGAATAAATCCAACGTTTTGATTTCTTCCGCTATTGTTTAAAATTAAATTAGTTCCTATTGTAGCTGAATATTTAAATTTATCTTCAAGTCCAGTACCACTATCAATGTGAAGTGGATAAATTGTCATTGGATTTCCATTTCCAGCACCAGCAGTTAATTTTGCAGTTAAGACAGTGTCATAGTGCATCATATTGCTGTTTGATTTTGAACCGATTCCTCCATTATAGAAGTTTACAGCAAGATTGACTCCAGGCTCAATAAACTGAATCCTTCTACTAACACCAACACCAGCTGTTCCACTCATATAGGAGTTATTCCCTCCAAAGTGCCAACTCAATCCCACAAAAAATTTAGTTTCAAGCTCTTCCATAATAGATTAAAATTTAAATTTTCAATTTATAATAAATTTAATAATCGTACAAGATAAGATTTTTTTTCAAGAAATTAAGATTTCAATTTGTATTTAGATTTAAACAGCGTATCATATCTGACTTCACTTTTTAATAATAAATTAATTCTTTCTTCTATAATAATAAAATCTTTGTTTAAAAATCCATTTTTCATTTCATATATTCCACCACCGTTAGAAATAAAATACTGAAGTTTAATTTTAGTGTTTTCAGTTCTATAATATCCTACAACAGCTGAAGTTTCCCAAGAATTTGAAGTATTTATTTGAGATGAAATAGCATCAGAAGTATAAGTATTCATAAAAAGCCTACCATCATTATAAAAACCTATAGTGTTAAAATTTTTTTTACCATCATAATTTTTTTTGATGAGGAAATATAAATAGATTCAGTATCTATTAAATCATTTTTTGCAAATGGTTCTTTCAATATTGAAAAGTCAGGTTTTTTAGCCCTATACACATTTTCATTTAACCATATACCCTTGGAACAAGATGCTGTTATAATTACAAGTACACTTATAAATGTTATTTTTTTCATTTCTTTCCAAAACTTACATTTACATTATGATAATCATATTCATATGTTGATTCTTTGGAAATATAATTATGTATTAAGTTTTGAAGCCAAGCATCACCAAAAGATTCAAATCGAAATCCATCAAATTGAAAGTAAGGTGAAAGCATCATATATAAGAATTGAGTTAAAAACTAACATTTTTTTGTTTAGAACTTTATTGTTGAATAACATATAAAATGTATTTATTGCTTTTTTATAGGGATAATAAATTTGTTAGAAAAATTAATATTATCATCGTGATATGATATTATTAATTCATAATTTCTTGACACTTTGGCTTCATCATCATTAAGATTAATATTTAAAAACAATTCATTTTTTTTATCTTCATTAGTTTTATAAAAGCTAATCCATTTACCAGAAAAAGAAAGTTTTTCAGTTTTAATGTTTTCGCATTTTACTTTAATCTTCTCTACAACATTTTCTTTAAGATATTTTTGATTATTCAAGATTTCTAAAACTATTTTCTGCTCGCCGTTTTTATAAATTAAATCATCAACTTGAGTAGTGAAGTTTTTTTTTTGAACAATTAGGTTGAATACAAATAATAAATATTGCAATTATGTGTTTTATTTTCATATTTGATAACTTTAAATATTTATGTTTAAACAAGTTGTCAAATATGAAATTATTGAATAATACTGTATTTTATCATCCGTGGTGTTAAATTTAAGTTTTAAAGTAACTCCTTTAAAATCTAAAATTTTTTGCATTTCTACAGTTCCAACTAGTTGATTATTCCAATAGATTTTGGAATAAAATTTAGAATGTAAAAAGTACAATGGATTTTCTACAATTTTTATTTCATCATTATCTATCTTAAAGTTTGTAGAAAACAATCTATTTTTATACACTTTTATGCAACAATCAAACTCTTGAAAAATTATTTTAATTCTAGAAAAAAAAATTGAAACTATTGCAATTTTTTTTTCTTCCTGAAAAAATTCTCCCTTAATTTTAGAACCAAAATAAAACTTTCTTGCTACAGTTAAAAACAATATACTCCCCTTATAGACAACTATTTGACTTGTACCGTTAGTAGGGAATTCAATTGTTATCATTCCTTCAATAATCCTAATTTAAGATTCAATTCAACACCAAAAAAAACTTTAGCTCCAACACCAAATTGAATACCCCAGAAATCTTGTATGTGTGAAGCACTTGGCTGAATATTTAAACCTTCGTGACTTTTCATTAAATTCGGTGCAAAATCTAAATCAGAACTAAATTTAGAATTAAATCTCCCGTTTTTTGTTAGTCCATCATTTCCACTCATTGCACCCAAAGAACTATAACTTTGGTCTCCTTTACCTCCGAATGCTAATGGTGTTTTTTTGATGCCAACCATACCTTCAAGCCGATTTATTAAAATTTAAATTAGCAAAATTAAGATTTGCAGTTCACACATCAGTTGTTAACAACCCTGAGCTTTCTTACTAACAATATATCTGCACAATCGGGTTTATTATTTAAGTTACTACATTAACAACCCATAATACACGAGTTTCAGGATTAATTATATATATTTCTATTGCATATGGATCTTCTAAAGAATCTTTATAAAAAACAGAATAAAAATTATTTTCTTTATTTAGGTCATTTTTCAAGTCATTTATTTGAGAACTTCCCATTTTGTTAAATACAGTAAACAAATCGAGTATATTAGCATTCAAAATCATTCCTTTATTCCATTTTATTAATTCCCATTTCTCCTTGTAACTATCTTTTAATGGAAATTCATTTTTGTTTATCGATATTTTAAATGAAGTAATTGTCTCTTCGCTTAAAATATATTTATTTACTAAATAACCCTCTCCTTGAATTCCAGCAAAGTTTTCATAACTAAATTCTTTAGAAGTATTTACGTTATCTATGCCTAATATTCCTTCAAGTTCTTTGTTATTATACATATAACTACTACAGGAACACAACAATAATAAGACAATGATAATATATGTGTATTTCATAATATATAAATTAAAAACCTCCAGTTACTTTATTTTTTCCATATCCTCTATTGAAAAGCCTGCTTTTAATATGGCTGTTGTATCTGTAACTTGTTTTGAAAAGTTTGTTCTTACAATAGAAGGATATCTTTTTAAGTATTTAAGTTCATAAAATTTTCCAACATAATTTTTGTTTATGTATTTATTAGTTTTTCTTTCAGGCGTTATAAATTTTACTTTTTCAAAATAATAAGACATATATATATTTGTAAGTTTAGGCATTACTACAATACTATCAATTCTGCCAACTGTAAGCTCACCTTTTTTAGATAATTCTCTTTCAAAGTAATATGATCTTAATTGAATGAATAAAACTAAGCAAACAATAAAAATTATAACAATTATTGTTCTTAAATTCTTCATAATTTTATTCTTCGTTAATTAAATTCGGTGCTGCATTAGAACCTGTTTCTACAAAACCTTTAAAAAATCCACCAACTACCAATCCACCAACACCCTCACCAGCAAGATGATTATCAGTTACTTTTCCAAAACCAAAACTTAAGATACCACCTCCTACTTGCGTGCTCCATTTTTCGAATGTATTAGGTTTTTGAATTCCGTCTCCTCTTTTAATGTTATTTGCTGAGTAACTAAATGTTTCTCCTATCACTACAGGAGCTAACTCACCCATTAGTCCACGTCCAATTCTAGGAACTCCTGATAATCCTGCTTCAAACATATTAATATCCCCAATATTTCTACCATTTGCTATATATTGGGTAGTTGCATTAACTGCTATGTTGGCTGTAACATTTGTTACAACTTTGACCGTAGCGCTTTTAAATACTGAGCTTAATAGACTAAATACTCTAGAAGTACCTGCTGTGAGTAAAAAGATTATCGCACCATCTACAGCTCCCATACCAACACCTTCGGGATGAGAAGTTTCTGTATGTAACTTTCCTTTTTCTTTAAATAAAGTTTCAGCAAAGCCTTTTGTTGTTTTTCCAACAAATTTGCCATCCTTAAAGACTCTATCAAATTTATCATTAGTCCTTACAAAGGATGTTGACTTTTTTTTGGTATTTATTATAATGTCATCATACGGTACTGTTTCTGTAAGCATAACAAAATAAAGATGATTGTTATTACAAAAACCGTAAGGTGACATATTAGGAAACTTCTCCGCTAGCGGAGACATTTCAAGAGAATGTGAAGAATTAAAATGTTTTGATAAAGAATTAAAAAAAGCGGGATCTAAACTTCCCATATATTAAAATTTCAATGGCCAATTTCTAGTCAATTTTGAACCATTCATTATAATTTCTTTGGCAGAAATTACAATTTCAATTTTCATTGGGTTATTACTATCCGAAGTAAAATATTCATCATATCGTACACAATAGCCTTCATTAAATTCAAGCTCTCTCATTTTTGATAAAGCATCTCTTTTATAAAAGGTAACTTTACCATTTTTAGTTTGAGAACTGCTTACCATCCAATCAAAAAGCATAGTACTTTTTGTCGATTCAAGAAGTAATCGAACGCTTCCACCATGTGGATCTGCTGACGGTTTACCTGTCTTATCTGTTTCTTGACCAATTGTGCAATGAAATTCCAATACATTCATTGCTTCGCCATCAATTTCGAATTTTGCTAAAAAAGACATAAATAATATGATTTAAGTTAATAAAAAAACTAAAAACAAAAGGACTGTATTTAGTAGTCCTTTTGTTATAAAGTTTTATTGAAATTTTACAAATGATTTATACCCATTCGTTTGCGAAAGCCATATTAACACAAGTAAGTTCTTTTGCAGAAATTGTAAAAGTTTCTAATAAAGGAGTAGTTCCAGTGCTATCAAAAGTTTCATTGTACTTCACCATGTAAGCTTCAGTGAATTTTAATTCTTTTAATGTGGCATCTGTATCACGTTTAACAAACACTACTGAACCATCTTGTCTGTTGAAGTTATCTACAGCCCATTCTGCAAAGAATGAATCACCAGTAGACTCAACAGTTATTGTAATTTTACCTCCACGTGTTATTGACGATGGACGCCCAGTTGCATCTACTTCTTGAAACAAATCATAAGAAACATTTAAGATGTTAACTTCTTTACCCCCAACCTTTAATTTCGATTTAAATGACATAGTTATTATATTTAAAGTTAATAATTCATTTTCGGTTTAAGGTTAAAAACCTTACGTATTTTGGTTGCAAATATATATATTAATTTTAAAAAAGCAACATTATTTTAACATTAATTTATTGATTAATAGATAGCTAGCCATAGTGTATTTGACCGAATTTTAATGCGTTTAAACGTTAGAATATTCCGTATCCCAATCATTTCCATCATCACCTTTTTGTCCATCCATTTTAATAAGGAAATTTTTTGCTGGAAAATAAGGTTTTAATCTAATATCAACAAATATTCTATCTTTTTGATTTAAATCTTGTTCAAATCTTTTAATTTCAAAATCTTCAATTAGTTTACCAGGGCCTGAAACGCTGTCTAAGAATTTAACAATTTGACCTAAAATTTCTTTCTTTGTTATGGCATTAAAATTTTCAAAGGCTCTTCTGTTTAAGAAGTCCATAAGTACTTTAGTTACATAATCAAAAACACGAACTACAGAATACGTTTGTAAACCTAAATTATCGCCACTAAAAAGTGTTTTTCCGGAGAAAGCCATTACTTTACCATATTCATTAACCATAGGTATTAAACCTAAGCTTTCTAAATTAGCAATTTCACTTTTCTTTAAGTCAAACTTAACACCGTCCACTTCGTTTATTCCACCAAATTTTTTACCTGCCGTAATTTGCGACATAAGCGTGTTGTACACTTTACCCGCTAATGCTGCTGAAGGTGGTAAATATAAATTGTCTTCTTCGTCGATTTCATCGTGTTTTCCTCTACCTACTAGCCAGTTACACGCCATCATAACATTTGATCTGTAGGTATCGCCTCCAGTTAGATTTGAAGCTTCAAACATTTCCATAACATCATCCGGTTCGTCTAAATGTTGAAAATCGGTAATCAGCATTACTTTGTTTTCATACGCAATTTTAGCCCATTTTTCAATTACTTTATTGGAACCTAAATAACCTGGAATAACTAAAATGGAATAATTTTGTCTTAAATCCAGTCTATCAAAACCATTTACTAATTCAGCTTCAATATTATCAATAAATCTTGAATTGTCTAAATCTTTTAATTGATCTAGTTCAGCATTCATTATGGATATGTTTTTTAACTTACTTTCTTCGGTATTTTTATAAAATAATGAAAGAGTTCTGTAACTTTCTTCAAGCTCTTTTGCATCAGCAACAGCTTGTGAAAGGTTCTTTTTTAATATAATTTCTGATTCATCAGATTTTTTTGAACATTCGTTTACTAAATCGACCAGATTGTCTGACTCTTGTAATGTATCTTTCCAAAGTTGCAGTACTTTTTTTAAATTTTCTCTTTCTGCTTTTTTACTGCTTTCGGTTAAAAATATATTTTTTCTAGCCTTTCTTTCGGGACTTAGATTTTGAATACCATCAATAGAGCCTTCAAGTAAATCGAATCCTCCAAATTCTATAAAACCTTCTAATGATTGCTCGAGCGAACGTGAATCAGCTATTTTAACTTCCTTACTATTAGCTACTTCTGATTTTGAACTTTCTTGATTTGCCATAATTTATTTGTCTTATTTATTTGATTGATCAATTTCATTAATTAAAGAATCTAATGCTTCGATCATTGATTTTTTTGCTTCTGCATCTTGCAAGGCTAATTTTAAAATTTTATTAGTCTTAAGTTGTTTGATCATTTTTTTGTATTGTTCGCTTTTCGTTTTTAAATCACCTAAAAATGGGCTTTGTTCAGTCATACCGTTTAACGAAAAATCGCCAATATTTTTAAAAGCTAATTCTTCTTTTACGGTTTGACCTTTGTCATCTTCAAATGCAACATTAATTTTAGGGTCAAAATGCGCAAAAACCTCATCCATATTTTTTAATCCCGTAACAATTTCTGGTCTTGTTGGAGTTTTTGTGGTTAGTTTCTGTGCAATAAGTGTTTTGTTTCCTGGAATTTCAGTGATACCTTCCTGTCCTTCAACTCGTACTTCGTTACCCCCTATTCCGAAATTCCCTGTAAATCTTTCTGCCATAATGTTAGTTTATTTAATTGTGTTATTTATAATTTAAATTTATGAAAGTTATGCATTGTTCATTATCCTTTTGAATAGATACTTTCCTTATCTTAATCTTTTCACCTCGAATTTCCTCATCCAGTTCTTTAAGTGATATTGTTTTTTTATCGTTAACATTTACTTGTGGCATTGCATCTTTACAAAAATAATTTGAAAAAGATTGAAATGTAATCAAGTCTTGCGAAATACCAACTAATCCTCTTACAAGTTGTTCTTCGTCCATTCCTTTAATTTTTGGACCTCTTTTTTTAATTGGACCTACAACAACATCGGGTTTAACTTGATTTACTTGTTTTGCTTTAGTTACAAAAACATCTATCTTTTTAACATGATTGTAATCTCCATTGACAACAAGTGTTACGCTTTTGTTTCCATCAGTTTTGTATACATAGCTAGGATTCTTACTAGTTGCATCAACAGAAAAGCCTTTTGTATCTCCAAAACGCCATTCCCATGTCTTCGCATTTGGTGTTAGGTCTTGAAATGTTACCTCTTGACCTTGAACAATATTTCTTGGAGCATTGAATTTTGGGTATAAAGTTGCATCGAGCTCTTTTTTCCCAGGAATTATAGTGATTAATTTCTCAATAGTACAATTGTCATTAATTATTAATTTCACATTATAATTACCTGCTTTTTCAAAAGCATGACTTACTTTAGATAAGTATGCTATTTTGCTACCATCTCCAAAATCCCATTTCCAGTCATACGACTTTTTTGTAGTATCTGAGAATACTATTATTCGACCCTCTTTATATGAGGATGTTTCTACATTGAATGTTTCTACATTGCAATTTGATTGCATTTGCTTTTTTACTATTAAAAGTAGACATGAAAATATAAAAATTAAAATAAAAAATGTAATAACCTTTATGTCAAAATGTGTTTTTATTTGTGAAGTCTTATTCATTAAAAAATTAGGTTTAAAAATATTTTTTTTCAAAATTATAAAAATTCTTCTTGGTTTTACTTTTTTTTTCTTAAAATTATTATTATTTACCTTTTTTTTTATTTAACATTAAATATTTTACAAACATTTTTTAAGAAAGGCAAATTTATTTTTAGTCAAATTTGTTTTATTATAATAGGTTAAGTCATAATTGTCTTTTTAATAAAAAACACTAATTTTGCAATCAGTTGCAATAATCTATGTTTAATTGCCTTTCAAAATTTTGAATACGAATAGTATTGAAATATTTTAAAAAAAAACTTTTTATTTTATAATAAAAAAATTATACATTTGGAATCACTAAAATGTTTGTAAATTACTTATTTTTTTATGTAATTTACGATTAGTTAAAAAAAAATATTATGATTAAAAAATTAGGACTTGTTCTATTAATAGCATTTCTTTTTGTAGAATGTAAATCAAAAAAAATTGACCCGTTAACCAACGGAGAGGTTGAAAGTATTTTGGGAGTTGCCCCAAAATCGTATACTTATGATAAAAAATTAACAGACGAGGATAAAAAATATTTTGCGGACAAACTTGACGTAAAAGTTGAAGAAATAACCAATAAAAAATTATATATTTTTATAAAAAGTTGGGAAGAAACCACCTATTTATATGGAGGTGAGGATAAAAACGGGATAGATTGTTCTGCCTTAATGCAACGTTTGTACAAGCATGTATACAATGCAAATTTGCCAAGAACTGCTGCGGATATGGCTTTTTATAAAAAAATTAAATTGCACGATCCTGTGGATGAATTAAGAGAAGGCGATTTAGTTTTCTTTAGAAATAATGATGAAAAATTATTTTCTCATGTTGGGGTTTACCTAGCTAATGATAAATTTTTTGCAGCAAGTTCAACAGATGGGTGCTCGATTTCGAGTTTGAAAAAGCCCTACTGGAAAAAATACTACAAAGCATTTGGTAGATTGAAGAAATAAAATTTATGATAAAAAATGCTTCGGTTTTAAACAATCATAGAAATTTAACCTCTTTTGATTTAAGGGTTGAGTTGCTTTTTGATGCTATATTAGAAAATAATACGGAGGATAGCGATATAGTAATCAAATCAAGGGGTCTTTTTTATAGAAAATTCAGTAAAGACAGAATGAATGTCTCACTTGATGCTTTAAATAAGGAGATTATAAATATTGATATTAGTCGTGATGGTTTTTATGACGTTTTACCAGAAAGAATATCTCATAATTCAAGAAGCAGGGAGTTAATAAACGATGCTTCCCAAGAGTTCAAGATTAGAAAAAAAGAAGAAAAAGAAGCAAGGCATTTTTTTAATCCAATTGAAAATGAGCTTTTTAGATTCAGGCACATTATTGAAAAATATGAATCTGATTTTTTTTCAAAAATTAGTTCAAATGGCATTGCGGATATCATTAAAATGATTCTTGTTGTAGAAAATACAATTCCAGATCCACTTGTTGTAAAAATATTTTATGCTTTATTAAAGCAAAACAAAAGCTCAGATCAGAGTATTGACTCAATTTGCAAAATTTTAGAAGATATGCTTAACGAAAAAGTCAGTTATCATATTAGTAATATAAAATTGGAAAAGGGTTATGATGTAATTGAAAAATCTACGGATTTAATTATGGGTATCAATACAACACTTGAAAGTAACCAAGAAATATTTTTGAAAAAGTACAATTTTAGCATAGGACCATTAAAAAATTCTGAAAAACTTCAAAATTATTTTTTAAATCAAACGATGGAAATATTTTTAACAACTTTTTTTAACCTATTTTTACCATTTCACGTTCAATATTCATTTAAGATTAATTTAAATTCAGAAGATGAGCAATTTGAACTTGGTCAAAAAAATTACAAATGTAGATTAGGAATTTCAACAAGATTATAATGCGTAGATATTTAAGTAAAATAAACGGGGGAGAAGCAATGATTTATGTGTTTTTAATTATAGCAATTGCTATGGTTATCACTATTTTAATTAGCTCAAAAACTCCAAAATTAAAAGAGGATAAAAAAAGTTACATTATTTATATAATTGTTCAAGCGCTGATTTTTTTGCTTTTTGGAGGTATTTTATACAACCTTAAGGACACTTCAGTAATGCAACGCTTTGTATCGCTGCAATTTTATTTTGGGTTTGCAGGAACAATTCATTTGTACTTGTTTCATACCAATTTCAAAAAATTTGATTCTAAAAAAAATTATACTGAAATTTTTATAGCATTTGTGTCAGCATTCTATCTGGCTGCATTTGTGGCGATAATTGCAGGATATTTTAATGAATTACCCTATTTATATTATTTAATAGGAACTCTTTTGTTTTTTACAATTCCTACATTAACATATTCATTATTTGAAGCTGCAATTTCAATCCCAGTAAAGTTGCACAAAAGATGGTTTTACCCATTAAATACTAAATATCCATTGCCACAAGCTTCAGAAATGAGAAATATTATAATTCTGAATTTAGTTTTTCAAAAAAAGGAGGATGATAATCAAATAATAAATTTTAAAGTAAAAGCACCTAAAGCAATTGATTACGGTCGTCTTTTTTATTATTTCATAAATGATTACAACGAAAAAAATCCAGTAGATAAAATCAAATATGTCGATGATAAAGATCAACCCTACGGATGGTATTTTTATACAAAACCAAAATGGTTTGGTTCATCACAATATATTGATCCAGAAGTAGCTATCGATGCTAATAATGTTAAAGACGGCGAAACAATAATTTGTCAAAGAATATAATTATAAAATTATGGCAGAAAACATCAAACACTTTCCAGTAAACTGGATTGAAGGAATGAAAATCAATAAAAATCATTTTATTGAATTGCAAGATAATGTTGAAGATTTGATTCGTGATGCAAGAAATCTAGAAGTAAACAATCTTAACTATGGTTTATTAAGTTCCAACTTAACTAGCCCGTTTCAATTTGCAATTTCAATCGATACACACAATGAATTAAGTGTTGATATTAAAATGCTTAAAGCGGTAACTCCTGGTGGTGGAAGAATTGAAATAACTGATTTTACAGGTTCTTTTTCAGAAAAAATTGATTTAAAAAAGATGAGTTTGACTGAAAATAATTATTTCTTAATGCTAAATGTTGATCCATATCAGCGTATTCCTTCGGGAGAACAAAATATGGAAGAAATTCCACCTCGTTTTCCTTATGCTGTTTCTAAATATTTTTTAACTACTGTTGTTGAGAGTGAAGTAAATCAAAATAATATTGGTTCATTACAATTTCCAATTGCAAAATTTGCATCAACTTCGGAAACATGTGAAATATTAACCAACTATATCCCACCATCTTTGACGGTCAATAGCCACCCGAGCTTGGTAAGTCTATTTGAAACATATGATATGTTTTTCAAACAACTTGAATTTAATTCCGTACAAATTGTTCAAAAAATTAAGTTCCGAAACAATAATGATGATAAAAACGTTATTGCTGATATGGTTCATGAAGCTTGCGATAAAATTTTAAGACACGTTGAGCAGCATATTACTCATAACAAATGGACTAATTTCAGTATAAAACCAATGACGGTTTTAGAAAATAATGTCAGCTTAGCACGAGTATTAAAGAATTGTTTCGACACTTTTTCTGGTGATGGTAAAGAAATGTTGTTCAACTATTTTTCTGAATGGACAGATACTAAAAGTGGTGATTTTGAAAGATTATTTTCAGATACCATCAATATTAAATATAAAGCTTTTGATATTGAAGAAACTATAAGTTTAGTGACTTACTTTATCTCAAAAATGGACAACTTGTTTTCAATATTAAATCAACTAGATTATATTGGTAAAAAACGGGATACTGGTATATTTGTAAACGAAAATGTTCTTAAAAACGACAAAATAAGTTCAAGTATATTTGGAACAGATACTAAAAATGACAAAACCCCTAATTCATCACCCTCTTTCTTAGCAGACTAAATAAATTATTATGGATATTTTAAATAAAAAAGAACGTAACTCCGCATTTATAATGTTTTTACTAATGTTTGTAGTAACTACAGGTGTTTTAATTTTTGCCTTATTTTTTGACTTCAGACTTCCTCTTAAAGAAAACGAAGTTTTAAAATCTGAAAATGAAAAAATAGTTAAAAACTTTAACTATCAAAAAGAGTTTTCAGAAAAGTACCAGCACATTTGTAAACTAATAGATTCATTGGATAAAACTCCTGAACAATTTCCTTATTTAGAACAAACAATCAGTTCCGAATTAGTTGATTTACAAAAAAAGGCAGATTCACTTGAAGTGGATTCAAAATTGTATGGAAACGTAATTTTGTATACAAACAAGTTAGTTCAATCAAAAAAGGTATCAACTCAAACAAACGATAGTCAAGGTACAATTGATAAACTAACGGAAGAAAATAAAACATTAGAAAACAAGAGCAATGATTTAAGTATGAAATTGCAAATTTGTGAACAAATCAATAAAAACTAAGAATTTCAAATATGGAATCAGAAGATATTGCTCAAATAATCCACATTGCAAAACGTTATGCTAAAGAAAGTTTAAACAATAAATACTCATCAGCACATATTGTTAAAGCACTTTTGAATCCACAATTTGATTTTTTAAAAGAACTCGATTCTAAAGGTATTGATGTTTTTTATATTGAGGAATGGGCTGAAATCCGTATTAGTGAACTGCCTAAGGCTTCAAAACCAAATGATGATCCAGCTGCAGATGAAGGAGCGATTGCAATATTTGAAGAAGCTGAAATCATTGCTGCAAAACACAATAGAGAAGTTGATTTTGCTACATTACTTATCACATTAGTAACTCCTGGTATTGGTTTTAATCACGATCAATTGAAATCCTTGCCTGTAAATGCAGCTACTTTAACATCTATTTTTGTTGATGGTACAGTTTCTCCTCAAAACGGGACAAACTCTTCAGGTTCACAAGCAACAGGAAATTCTTCTATTTTAGAAAAATATTGTGTTAATAAAATAGCTCAGACAAAACAAAAACAATCAATTCCTATGATAGGAAGAGATGAAGAGTTGAAAGTAATTACCGAAATTTTAAACAGAAAACTCAAACCTCACGTTATTATCACTGGAGAACCTGGTGTTGGAAAATCAACATTGGTAGATGGTTTTTGCAATAAAATATCTAATAAAACAATTTTAACGTCATTCAATAATGCTTCTGTTTTTGAAATTGTAATCGGTTCATTATTCGCTGGCGCATCCTATAAAGGCGAAGTAGAAGACCGACTTCAGAAAATATTTAATGAACTAAAAAGATACGACAAACCTATTGTTTTTATTGACGATATTCATGAATTGTTTGATTCAAATCAAGGTTCAGGAATTGGAAGTATTATAAAATCAGAATTGTCAAAAGGCGATATTACTTTTATTGGGGCTACCACAACAGAAAAATATCGTAAAACACTTGGCAAAGACGATGCATTATCTCGCCGATTTGAAACATTAGAACTTCAAGAGCCTGTTCAAGATTTAGCTTTTAGAATGATTCACAATGTTATCGAAAATTATCAACAACATCACGATTTTACAATCGATGAGGAAGGAATTAAAGAAGCAATTAGACTTTCTAAAAGATATTTAAAGGAGAAATCATTACCCGATTCTGCTTTAGATCTTATTGACAGAACGATGTCGTCATTAAAAGTGGCTAAAGAAACCATAAAAAAAGAACTTCCAGAATTGAAAAAGCAAGTTTCTGATTTGGCTTTAGCAGAAGTAAATGACGAAACTTTAGAAAAAATAGATTGGCTTCATATTGATATTATAAAAAAATCAGGAAAATTATTCAATGAAGCAGATGAAAGTATTACAATTTTCCCAACATTAACAGATAGTTCCCAAAAAATTTCACATATTAGTGATTTATTAGGACAATTAGAACTTCTTGAAAAACAAGAGAATGCCGTTCTTGCCTCTCATTTATCATTAGTAGTTTCTGGTATAACTGGAATTCCTGCTGGAAAAGTAAAATCTGATGAAAGAGAAAAGTTATTAGAAATAGAATCAACCCTTAAACAAAGGGTGATTGGGCAAGATCACGCAGTTAAAGTAGTTTCGGATGCTATTTTAGAATCCAGATCTGGACTTACAAAACCTGGTCAGCCAATTGGGTCTTTTTTCTTTCTAGGTCCAACGGGTACTGGTAAAACGGAATTAGCAAAATCAATGGCAGACTTTTTGTTTGGTGATGAAAATGCTATTATCAGACTGGATATGTCTGAATTTAAAGAAGAACATTCAGCAGCCTTATTATATGGAGCTCCTCCAGGATATGTAGGGTATGAAGAAGGTGGATTGTTAGTAAACAAAATACGACAAAAACCATATTCTATTGTATTGTTTGATGAGATTGAAAAAGCACATAAATCAGTATTTGATGTTTTTCTTCAAATACTAGACGAAGGAAAATTGCACGACAGATTGGGTAAAGAGGGAGATTTTTCAAATTCAGTTATACTTTTCACTTCGAATATTGGTTCAGATTTTATTGTCAAATCTTTTGAAAAAGATGTAGTTCCAAAATCAAATGACTTAATTCAGTTGATGACGGGCTATTTCCGTCCTGAGTTTTTAGGTAGATTGACAGAAATTATTCCGTTTGCACCTATTAATGTTAAAAGTGTTTCTAGGATTTTTGAAATCCATTTAAAGAAAGAATTACTTCAGCTTTTAGAAAAACTGGACATTACATTAGAAATAGATCAAGAAGATAAAGAGAAAATTGCACTTTTGGGTTTCAGTAGCGAATATGGAGCAAGACCTATTAAGGGAACAATTCGTAATCAACTCAAAAGACCTCTTTCACGTATGATAATTGCAAATGAAATTCAAAAAGGGGATAGGCTTAAGGTAAACTTAACAGAAGACAACGAAATTAAATTTACCAAAATAAATGAAGGAACTCTTTTATAAAATACCATTTGATTTTAGAAAATTAACCATTGGCGAAGACTCTAGGAAAATTACCCTTGAAGAGTCATTAGCTGAATATATTGCGCTTATCATAACCACTATTTTTGGGGAGTACAAATACGATTTAGATTTTGGAACAATTATTTGGGAAACCGATTTTAACTTGCTGGCAAATCCAACTCAATTAAAAGATCAAATAAAAGAGTCAGTTCACGAAAAAGTAAAAAAGTATGAACAACGATTGATTGTTACAGATGTTACATTGTCAGTTGTTGAAGATACCATTAGTTCAGATCATAACATACGCGTCAAGAAACGCCTTGACATAGTAGTTTACGGCATTATAAAACAAACCAATCAGCCTTATTATTATCAAAGCTCCTATTATATGGCGCCTTTTTCAGTTAAGTAAAATATAATTTATGAATCAGTTATCAAAAGATCAAATAAAAGACCGATTACTTAAACGTGCAGCAAAACATTGGGGCTACTCTGATGTTGAGTTGGAAAACGTTTTTGATCCCATTGTAAATCTTCTTTTTGATGTTTGTGCCAAAGAATTAGAAAAAATATCCAACGAAATTTTTTCAAGCAGACGGCGTATAACTGAAAGACTTATTGATATATTAACACCAACAGCTTCTACAAAAGCAACAGCAGCTAGAGGCATCTTAAAAGCATATCCTGTTGAAAATGAATCGGTATTGCATAATTATCATCAGTTTTATTTTCAAAAGAAAGAAATAAATCCATATAATCCAACGGAAAGTGTTATCAAAAGTTATTATTTTGGACCAACAAAACCTATTAAACTAAATCGTAATAAAATTAACTATGTGGTGTTACCAAATGGTGTACAACAAGTTATAAAAGATCAATTTAAAGAATTAACAAGCAGTAAGAACTATAAAAACCCTACACCTCACGGTACTATTTGGATCGGTCTTCAACACGAAGGCGATGGCGTAATAAGAGATTTGATGTTCTATTTTCATTTAAAAAATTTAGAGCATAAAAACATATTTTTCAATTTTTTGCCACGAGCAAAATGGTTTTTGAACGATACGGAACTCACTATTTCAAAAGGTTATAATAGTGATGCCAAAACAGAAGCGGAAGAAACGGCTTTGATGCAACAAGATTTTTATCATATCGATAAAGCTCAAGATCATATTAATGATTATTATAAAGATAATTTTTTGACGATAAAAGACATTATAAACATTTCGGACGATGATTATAAAGTTCCAGCTGATTTTGAAAATTTTATTCCTATTGAAGATTTAAAGAAAATAAAAGAAGATAAACTTTTATGGCTTAAAATTGTATTTCCAAATGTTGTTGGGCCGCATATTCTTTCCGAAATTTTTTGTGCCAATAATTGTTTTCCAGTAATAAACAAAAAACTAAACGAAACTCAAGGAAGTATCAAAGATATTTTGAACATATATCCTCTTAATTTGAATCAGGAATATTTTCTGGAATTATTTTCAGTTTTAAATGACAAAAATAAAGAATATGATATTGTAAATATTGACGAATCAAACGATGAAGATTATGCGTATTTGAGATTTGGTGGAATTGCAAGATTTGACGAACGGAATGCTACTGAAGAAATAAATTATTTAATTGATTTAATTAGAGACGAAGCATCAGCATTTTCAAGACTTGGAAATGATTTTACAGATAATAATTTGAAAGAAATCAATCAAATTATATCAAGATTCAAAAATAAAATTTCACAAATAGGGATTCAAAATTCAAACAATCCCTATTTGATTTTGAATTCAAATAGTAAGAATGAAAAAGGTACTTTGTTTGTAAAATATTGGACCACTAATGGTGAAAGTGCAAACAAAATAAATACTTTTTCAAAATTTGCATTGCACAAAGGTTCGGATTTTGACAAAGACAGCATTCAATTATTATCAACTACAAAAGGGGGTAAAAATGAATTAACAAACTCTGAAAAAATATATGCGTATCGTGAGAACCTTATTTCAAATCAAAGAGTTGTTACACGACAAGATATAATTATACTTTGTAAAAATCATTACGGAGATTCAATTGAAAGTATTGAAGTTAAAAATGGTATTCAAACCAGTTTAGATAGCAATATTGGATATGTACCAACCATTGATATTTATTTGGTAAAGAATAAATCAAGCTTGTTTAATGAGGATGAATGGGAGTTTTTAAGAGAGGATGTTAAATTACTTATTGAAAACAGAGCTATTAATATTGTCCCGTTCAGACTCATCTATAAAGAGTAAAAACCTAATTATTTGATTTCGCTTCAAGTTTAAGAATGCAAAACTGTTTTATAAGTTTTAGTTTTCTGTATTAACCTATTTATATAAAAATCTAAAATCATTCAGATTGGTATTATATTTAAGTAACGAAATATTCTTTTTTCAGTCAATTCAAAACTGATAAAAACAATCAATTTTCACTTTAATTTTTTTGTTTAAAAAAAGAAATAGTAGCTAAAAAAATCTATAGTTTATTCAAAAAATACAAAATTACATTCAATATGTAAATGTTAAGCATTTGATAATCAAGCAGTATTTAAAATGTATTTCCATAACTTTGTTATAATTATTCTATATTAAAAATTTATTAAATGGCTAAAATAGGAGTATATATAACTGGTTTGGGAGAAACTTTCCATCAGGAATCGGTAGAGAAATATGCTACTAGATTTAGAAATGAGTTGAGTTATAATTCAATAGGGGCAATTTTTGAAATAAAAACTGAAAAAATTGACTATCAAGAAGGAAAGCAATCAACAGTAGTCAGTATAATAGAAAAAAAAGACACTAAAGAAAATGTAATTTACAAGTTTTATGATTTTAAATATCGAGAAATATTAATTGAAAAATTCAATAAATACAATATTTTATATAAAAATGTACTCTTATTTGTATTAGTCGTCAAAAAGTTCCCCATTTTATTAAAAAGACTTTTTTTTTACAATGGTTATAATAGAACTGGTCAGACTTTTTACATATTTTTAATTTTTCTGATAATTTCTTTAGCCATACTGTTTATGATTCCATCTGCAATTATTGCATTTATGGCATTGACGACTAAATTAACCGAAATTCAATTGCCTTTTAAAATAGCAAACATAGATTTAACCTATTTTAGTGTGATGTTTGTAATGCCATTAACCACATTACTTCTATTAATAATTCCACGATCTAAGGAAATAGTTACTTCATTAGCAACCGAGTTTGCTTGTGTTGACAGTTATATTCAATATGGCGATCAAAGCCAACTTATTTTGGGTAATTTGGACTTACTCATAGAATATATTTCAGAAACAAATATAGATTCAAAAATACACATACATAGTTACAGTTTAGGAAGTATTTTAGCTCTGGATTTGCTCTATCCCATTGGCAATGTACCTTCAATAAACACAAAAAAAAGTATCGAATTGTTTATAACCATTGGAACTCCTTATGAATTTATAAAAGCCTATTATACCAATTTTTATACCAATAGATGTTTAGAAATGGATGAAAAATTAAAATGGATAAATGTGTATTCAATATCCGATGCATTGGCTACAAATTTTAAAAAAGACGGTACAATTGGTGAGTCAGAATTTGGCATAGAAGGTTCTTCTTTAAAACCTATAAATATAAATTATGAAATTTCTCCAATACAAGATTTTAGTCTAATCAATTTTATAACACTTTATCATCTTAAAATTCACCAATATTATTGGGACGCATCAACAAATGGGCAAAGTTGTATGAGAATGGTTTTTAATAAAATGAAAGAAGAAGAATTATTTTAAAAAAAGGACTAAATTTTTATTTTAAAATTCTTCTCAATCGCTTTAATCATTTCGCCAGCAATATCTTTGTGCGTAGCGCCTTCAATACCTTCTAATCCTGGTGATGAATTAACTTCTAACAATAATGGTCCTTTTGAAGAACGAATAATATCTACACCAGCCACTTTCAAATCCATAGCTTTAGCCGCTTTTATAGCAATTCTTTTTTCTTCAATTGTTGGTTTTATTATAGATGCCGAACCGCCTAAATGTATGTTGGCTCTAAATTCTCCCGGCAAGGCTTCTCTTTGCATAGCGGCTACAACTTTACCATCTACTACAAATAACCGCAAGTCTTTACCATTGGCTTCTTTGATAAATTCTTGAACTAATATATTGACATTTAAACTCTTAAAAGCATTAATTACCGATTCGGCAGCTTTTTTGGTTTCGGCCAAAACAACTCCTTTTCCTTGCGTTCCTTCTAGTAATTTTACGATAAGTGGCGAACCACCCACCATTTTTATCAAATCGTCAGTATCTAAAGGGGAATTGGCAAAACCTGTTGTAGGAATATCAATGCCGTGATTTAACAACAATTGCAAGGAGTACAATTTGTCACGAGATTGTGTAATGGCAGCCGATGAGTTCAAACAAAATACTTTCAAAGCCTCAAATTGTCGTGTCAAAGCACAACCATAAAAAGTAATACTAGGACGAATTCTCGGGATTATAGCATCAAAATCGTCTAAAACTTTACCACCTCGATAATGAATTTCAGGTTTAGTGGCATCCAGTTTCATGTAACATTCTTTGATGTTCAAGAAAAACATTTCGTGTCCACGCATTTCACCAGCTTCGATAATTCGTTTGTTACTATACAATTCTGGATTACTGGCTAACAAACCTATGCGTAAACCCGTTTTTATTTCTTCCGAGCTTTTATAGTTTTCTTTTATAGTTTCAGCAGATGGCTGTTCTAGTACATATTTTTGTTCAGGATCAACCAATAATCGTCCGCTCATAGCTTCACGACCCAGAAGCATTCTAAAACCCATTGAATCTCGATTGGTCAATGTCATTTCTATATTCCAAGATTCTTCCCCAATTTTAAGATGTGTTTGTATTACATAACGCTGCTCCCGATAACCGCTAGAGCTTTTTACCACACGTTTGTCAATCAATTTTGCTTCGCAATGCTTCACCGCTTTGGTGTTGTTTTGAATTGGGTTAATGTCAAATTTCACCCAGTTTTCGTTATCACGAATAAAAGGCGAAATATTAACCGCATGCAAGGCTGATGTTTTGGCACCAGAATCGATTCTAGCTTTAATGTACGGAATGTTCAAATCAGGAAACGAGAACCATTCTTCGCTACCAATAATGACTTTGTTTTGTAACATAATATTGTTTGACATTTAAAAAATCAAAAGTAAATATTTGAATTAATAAAAGTGTTTTTTTTAAATAAAAAAACCAATATTTTAAAAACAATACTCTTACAGTTGTCTAGAATTTTAAAACCAGAAATGAAAACACATTAAAACAACCAGTTTTAAACAATACATAAACCTATACAAAGAGGGATAAGTTATTACTACTAAAAAAAACTTTTTTTTTACACTACCAACCCCCGTGTTTTAAGGTTTTTTTAACAAGCCCTAAAAATAAATGTCCCTTTTTTAAATGTCATGTCCTTTTTTTAAATATACCTCATTTTTTACAACATTACATTTACAACAGTATTAACAAGTAAACTAAAAAACCATGACAAAACCACAAAAAATCCCCAAGACCAAGCTAGTGACTCGTACCCTTGTGCAAGCACTAGCTACCCGAGTACAAAAAACAAATAATAAAGTAAATTTTTAATGTTATGAAAAATAAAATAAAAGGGATGTTCCTAACCGTACTGATGCTATTTGGAGCATTATATCCCAGCGGCCAAGCGTATGCAAATGGATTGCCGCCAAAAATTATGACTTATATTGAAAAGCAAAACATAGCCAATAAGTTGGTCAATGATGATGATTTTATGAAATTTTGTAAATTTAAATTAATAATTCCTTTCATTTTTTTGCTCAAACAATCAAAGTTAGGAGTAGAGCAGCAACAGGAAAATTATTTAATGATTGAAACACTTGCCAAAAAACCAAATTTATCTCAGGATGAATATGATAAAATGACTTTAACCATAGGTTTTAAAAATTCTAATGAGTTTAATCAAGTAATTGAAAATACTGTAAATTATGAAAATAAATTTATAACAAACAATCCTGAAATTGCTAAATTAAGTGAAAGTGAAGCTGCAGAAGTTTATAAATTAGCTATTAGTGATAGTCTATTTTTTAATAAATTTAAAGAGAAAAGTTCACTGGATGCTTATTTTGTGTTTGGTTGTGTTGTAGATGCTATTATAGGTGGCGTCTCAACTTCCGGAATGACACTTTTTTTTACTGCGGTTGGAATTTTAACTTGTGTGAAAGCAGGACAAATATATACTTACTTTAATCCACCTCCTAATCCTCAACTACCGAATCCAGACAATGATGCTATTAGAGTAAAAATTATGGTCGGTGTTTGCGTTTTTGGAATTTTAACTCAACTACAAAATTTCCCAACTAACTTATATAATTCCACTTTGTTAAAATTTTATAATTGCATAGGAACTACAAGTGTAAATGCCTCAACTGACTTAAACATACCAACTTCTATACCCTCGAACTTTCCAAGTGTCGCCAACTAACTACAAATTAATAATTTAAATAAAAAAAATGGAGGTTATGAAAAAAACAATCCTATTACTCACCCTATTCAACACTTTTTTTGCGATAGCAAGAAACAAAGATGAAGCAAAGGAGGCAAAGTTATATCCACCAGGTGCCCCTCAAAGTTTTGCCGTAAATACATTAGGAAATTATTATAACTCAACCACTTTTACTTGGACAGCACCAATTTCAGGGGCAGCAGTTAGTTACTATACCATTTACTTAAAGAGAAGGACTGATGCTGTGTTCACTGCTGTTAATCTAAGTATACTTTCTACCACAAGATCTATTACTTTATCAGATAGTCAAATGCCCTTGCCTATGAACTATGAGCTATACATTACTGCTACCTCTAGTACAGGCGAAGAAAGTATGCAAAGCACTCATGTTTTTTATGAGGCCAATCAAACGAATAATGCTCCTGGATCCCCTACGCTGACAAATATAACCACCCAAGGTTGTCTTGCTTCTTGGTCGGCAAGTACTTCTAGCAATATTATTGGCTATTTTATTTTTGCAAATGATGTACCTGTAGGGTTTAGTACAACAACAAGTTATACCATAGTAGGATTACATCCAAATAACACATACAACGTTACAGTGACAGCTTTAGATATGTATGGTAATTCATCAGCAGAGAGTACAACAACTGCTAACACAGATTTTACTACACTTGATTATTGCAAACCAGCAACAATACCCAAAGATGCTGATAACTACAATGCAAATGCCTATATACAGCAAGTCAGTATAGCAAGTCAGTTAACTTATCCAACTTTTGCACGTACTAGTAGTACAGGAAACACCTACAATAATTTTACCGATGTAGAAATTACTAATGGTAGTATTCCCACTCTCACCTTAGGGAGCGCAAAACCGGGTAATATTATAAAAGTGACTGCTGCCCCCATTGGTGGTTCGGAGACAGATGTTTTTATCTTCATAGATTTTGATTTTGATGGCGTATTTGAAGCCTCCGAAAAAGTAGCTTGTGGTTTTTTAAGTTACAAAGGCACTACTGGTAAAAGTGTCACTGATAATATCCCTGTAACTTTTGTGTCTGATATGATTAATGTACCCTCGACTGCTTTTATAGGTACAGTTAGAATGAGAATTATCTATCAGCAAATTAATTCTAGTACTAATACAAATACCACTACAACAACTGTTTATCCTTGTGATTTTCTTAGTAATTATGGAGGTAATACAGTCAGTGTAGGAGAAATTCAAGACTATTCGGTAACTATTGTAAACCCTAATCCAATTTATGGCAGAGTAGGTAATGGTGGTTCAGATATAATAATAAAAGAGCCAATAGCGCAGGACTCTAAACCTGAAAAACCAGACCCTACAAACCTCACCATTTACCCCAACCCAGTTTCTGGCGATTTTATGAACATCACGGCTATAGACAACAACACGCCCTATGCCATATATAACGTTGCTGGGCAAGAAGTAAGTACAGGCAAAGTAAACAACGGCACCATAAACGTAGCCAACCTAAGCAAAGGCAACTACTTGCTACAAGTACAAGTAAACGACCAGCGCATAGTAAAACAATTTATAAAACAATAACTTAAATAATTATAATTATGAAAAATTTAGAAAAAAAGATTTTAAAATTTAGTCTTATTATGGGAGTAAATGTTATAAGTTTTACAAATATGATTGCGCAAAGCAATTCATATCCAAGTGGTGCTTTTGACGGTGGAACCACACAGCAGAACTTTTTAATCAGTAAAGGTGATAGTGGTTATCCTTGCTATATAAGACTGCATAGAAATGTGTTAAGAGAAAATGATGATAAACAACCCACAAATGGTATTTCGTATATGTTAAATAATTTAGATGATGGATTTTCAATCTCGAGATCTACAGCAAATAATAAGGGTTTTAATATTAAAGATATTGGAACAAAAGACTTTATTATTGATAAATCTGGAAATGCATCTTTTAATGGTAATATGGGTTTAGGTGCAGATAAGCAGTTTTTTCTCAGTACTTTAAATAATAATGGCTGGAGAATGGGTGTTCAAAATAACCCATTTAGTCCGATGAGATATCCAGATCAATATACAAGCTATTTAACAATACCAGATGGAAAAAGTAATTTTGCAGTCGGACAAAATGGGGGAGCCTCTTTATTTGAAATAAATGCAGAAACAGACGGTGCATGGTTTCGTGGAAATGTAGAGTTTTCCGGTGGCATTCAAATAGGAAATAGTGGTTTAGGAAATGGTGTTAATGGTTATGGACCGAAGCTTAGTTTTTCTACACCTACTTCTGGTGTTAATGATGATAATCTATACATACAAAGAATAAATGAAACAAATGGAGGCTCAAATATCTTTGTAAACATTGGTAATGATAATAGTGCTACTAACTTAGGAGTTAGAGATACTTTTACTATAGGTAATGATGGTACTGGTGCAGGATCATTGAACAGTTTTCCTTATTTTGTTGTTAATTCAGCAGGCTATGTAGGTATAGGAACAAACGGTAATGCGAGCCAAGAACTTATGGTTGGGGGAGGCGTAGGCGCTACTAACTATACTGTAATTTCTGCTCCAACCGCTGACTATGTTTTTGAGGACAGCTACAAACTAAAAACACTAGCAGAAACTGAGGCTTACATCAAAGAGAACAAGCACTTACCAGCCTTCAAATCGTCTAAACATTATGAAGCAAATGGCTACACTATGATTGATATGGACGTAGCCTTAGAGCAAACGGTAGAGGAACTAACGCTTCACGCTATTGCACAAGAAAAGAAAATAAATGAACAAGAAACAGAAATGGCGCAATTAAAAAGCGAAATGGCAGCTATAAAAGCGCTATTGCTTAAAAAATAATAATTGTAGTTTTTAGTTTGTTAAGACCATCCCTGTTTTTTTGGGGTGGTTTTTTTTTTGGTTTTACTAAAATCCTAAAACCAGCAGTTTGTCATTCCGAGGAACGAGAAATCTTATAGTATAAATAATAAATTCAATATAAAAAGGGTATATTTTTATAAAAAAACATATTTATTACTAAGTACTACTATAAAAAAACCAATAAAGAGCTATTTTGTAGTGCAATTAATAAAACTTTTTTTCGCTACAAAGCCCAGTAATTTGGTGCTTTTTTAACAAGCCCTAAAAATAAATGTCCCTTTTTTAAATGTAATGTCCCTTTTTTAAAGGTGACCTATTTGTTAGTTTATAAATTTGCAAATTAAATATTTATTTCAAATTAATTATTTCATACACAAAATTTTATTTATGAAAAAAGCACTATTTATTTTCTTTGTAGGGGTAATTTTTTGCTGTACAACAGATGTATTTGCAATACATCCTAAAAAAACATCAAATCCTACCAAAGGGAAATTAAAAAAAGCTATGGTTCTAGCTGGTATAGAAAGCGATCGAAATGCGAAATTTACAGATGCTACTTGGCCAACACGTTTACCCCAAGCCACCATAAACACTATGCAACCCAACTGGCGAAAAGGATTTCTAGATGTTACAAAAGCACCCTACAATGCTGGTAACGGTGGCGATGATACCGTTGCGCTACAAAATGCCATAAACGATGGGTATAAGGCAGATCTTGTCGTTTTTTTTCCTGGAGATAAAACCTACAGAGTAAGCAACCAGCTATATTGCCTTACAAGTAATAACAGGAAATCTACCCACAAACTAATAGGTTCTACTGTAGGAACTACTAAACCTAAAATTGTGCTTACAAATGGGTCTACTGTAGCAGACAATATTCTTGTTTTTTACGATAATATCTTTAACGGTTCCATAGATCCTTCTACTCATTATGGTTCAGTCTTTCGTGGTATAGATATCGAAATGGGAAACAATCCTACTGTAAATGCATTATCTATGAATGGAGCACAATATTGTGTAATTGAAGATGTAGCTATCACAGGAACCGATTTTAATTCAGGAGTATATAATTTGCCAGGTTCTGGTGGTGGTGTAAACAATCTAAGTGTGAAAGGTGGAGATTATGGTATTTATCAAGCCGATTTTAGACCCAATCCTACCGTTTTTGGATTAACACTAGAAAATCAACAAAAAGCAGGTATAAATGTAACAAGCACAAGAGGTCCATTAATTATTGCGGGTTTCAAAATTACAAGTCCTACTGCACCCACTAGTAACTATAGAGCAATTGCTATAAAAAAAGAAAGTAATATACCAGCTTCAGATCCTTCTGTTTTTGGAGTTGCCTATAGAGGCTATGCCAACTTATCTTTATCAGATGGAAGCATAGAGGTAAAAGGAGTTTCGGGTATTGCGATAGACAATTATGCGCAAGATGTTACTATAAGAAACACTTACTTTAAATCGCAAACCATTATAAAAAGTGGTTATTTCGCTTCAAGTTCTGGTGCTAGTATTGTACCTGGCACAACAAGTATGTGGACTAAACTTTCCAATTATGTTTACACGACCAGTTTAGATCAAAGTACCGTTTTTAAAAACACTACTCATTTAAATAATCGTACAGCCAATTATGAATTAAACGGTACAATTTCCACTTCTGCAGCTTTACCTGCTACAAATTTTACAACATTGCACACTTGGACAAGTTTACCTACTTGGGAAGACGATATTATTGACATTACAGCTCCAGGTTATGGAGCTACACCAGAAGATGTTAATGCCACTGATGATGATGGTATTGCTATACAACGTGCTATTGATCATGCTACTACAGTTGGGCATCCTAATCATGGTAAAATTGTTTTTATACCCCGCGGTTTTTTTGAAATTCGTAACACTTTACATTTAAAAAGCGGTTTAGTAATGATAGGTTCTGCTAATTCTAATTCATTTATTATGCCAGATAGACAATGGTTAAACTCAAATGGACCATTAATGGATAGCCCAAATGTAGCCACAGGAAGTTTATACTTGGCGGATTTCGGGTTGTTAATGTATCCGCACACACAAGCGCTTCACATACAAACGCCTAATACTGTTATTCTGGATGTGCTTACAGAGCCTATGAAAAATTCTGTTTGGTTGACTTCTATTCCTTTAAATCCTGCCGAAACGCCTTATTTTCTTTTTAGTGGTAACGCTGGAGGAAAAATATACAATCTGGTGACGGATCAAATTTCTGGTAGGGTTGACGAGAATCTTGAATTGAATCATGCCAATCGTTATCATTTCGTACTAATAGAAAACACTACAAACCCAATTACGTTTTATCAAATAAGCATAGAACATTTGGATAATTCGCCTCAAATGAAATTAAATAATGCCGATAATATTACTGTTTTTGGTTTTAAATATGAGTATAAATTTGAATTAATAAATATTACAAATTGCAACACAGTCAATCTGATTGGTGGCTCTGGTAACCACAATATAATAAGTCCAAATGATCAAGCTATTATTGTGATTTCGAACTCAGAAAATGTGTTGATTCAAAACTTTGACAGAAAACAATATGAAACTTCATCTATAAACACAAAGTGGATTAAAGACAATACGAACACTATTAGTGGTGATTTTGGAATTTTACAATATGAATACTCTAGCACATTAGGAACTTCCGAATTTGAATCGGTTGTAAAAAATACTATTAAAATATATCCTAACCCAACTGAAGACCAAGTAACTATTGAAATTGATGAAGCCTATATTCAAGAAGGGTATCAAATAAAAATAACCAATATTCTAGGGCAAACAGTTTATAAAACGGAAATTAAAAACCAAAAAACAGTCATAGACTCAGGAAACTGGGCTACAAGCGGAATTTATTTTATGACGGTAACTAACATCAAAGACCAAAACATAACAACGAGAAAAATTATAAAAAAATAAATGTTATATAAAATTAAAACAAATTAAATAACCTTCATCTACAAGCAAATGAAAAATTATAAACAAATTTTAATACTTACTGCTGTACTATTTAATTATAGTATCTCTCTTTCACAAATAAGCACCGAGTTATTATTTGAAGACAATTTTACAGGTACTACTTTGGACTCTAACAAATGGTTTCTAGAAACGAGTAGACATACTGACGAAGTGCAATGTTATACATCGAGACCAGAAAACTTAAAGGTTCGTAACAATAATTTAGAAATTATTGCTTTGCGCGAAAATTATACTCAAACTAACCCTCAAGGAGTAGTTACTAATTACGAATTTACATCGTCAAGTATAGAAACTACCAGTGCCATAAACAATCTGGGTTACGGCAAATATGAAGCGAGAATAAAAGTACCCACAGGAGTAGGTTTTTTTCCTGCCTTTTGGACCATAGGTGCTTTTAATGGTTTGGGTTGGCCTAGTTATGGTGAAATTGATATTATGGAATTTTTAGGTACCGAAAATTTTGTTCGCGGTACTGCACACTGGCGAAATATAGCAGGTGAAGATGGTCGAGCTCCAAGAGCAAGTTCACCAGCTTTAGATATGTCTATTTATCACACGTACAGCGTTATAAGATTACCAGAATCTATCACGTGGTATGTAGATGGTACTGCATATGGTACTTTAAATATTTGGAATAATAATGATAGTACTGATGAACTGCATACCAATCATAGAATCAAATTGAATTTAGCACTAGGCGGTTGGCCTCCATCACCAGATGCAACAACGCCCTTTCCTGGAACCATGTTTGTAGATTATGTGAGAGTTTACAAGTACGATGCTGCATTAGCTACAAATGAAGTTAAAAATGACAATTCTCGAATAATTGTTAGTGTCAAAGACAATATTTGCTCCGTAAAACTGACTAAATCCTTATCTGATTTTGAATTAACCTTTTACGACATGAGTGGCAAAAAAATGCTAAACAAGAAAGTTTATAATACTAATGAGACCAGTATCGATATAAGTACACTAAGCAAAGGAACTTACATATTAAATGTAACATCTACTGAGTCAGAGCGATATTCAGGTATGTTTATAAATCATTAATTTTTACAAATAAAAGTCCTGTAAATAACAAAAACGTAATAATTTTTTTTTGTTTATTGGTTGATGAGCCACCTTGTGTAACGGGGTGGTTTTGTTGTAAAATTCTTTGTTGCTAACTTATATAACAATAGTTACTTATTGACTACTTTTTTTTTCAAAAAAAAGTGTTTACATTTCAATATTAAAAAATTATACTAATTATGAAAAAGATTCTACTTGTATTTCTGTATTGTATTTGTATAAATTTCAATTTTGCTCAAAACAAAAAAATAGACAGTTTACTTGTGTTATTAAAAACTCAGAAAGAGGATACAATAAAAGCAAATACTTATATTAAACTTTGCGACGAATTAAGGTTTGTAAGCACACAAAAATTAGAAACATACAACAACAAGCTGTTGCAATTTTCTCAAAAAATTAACTATCAAAAAGGGATTGGACATTATTATTGGTTTCTAGCAGACACTTATACTAAAAATAGTGACTTTGAAAAGGCGGTTGGTGCCGCAAAAAAAGCCAAAGCGTTATTGTATAACTCAAAAGATTGGGATGTATATTTTAGATTTATAGAGGAATTATCAAACTTTATGAAAATGGCAACCAAGTTTGATGAAGCAAAAGTACTATTAGATAACAGTTTAATAAGAGCAAAAAAAAATAATCGGCCAATAAATTTAGCCATTATGTATAATGCTTGCGCTATGTTATATAGTGATTTAAATCTTCTTAAAGAAGCATTAGTATATGCGAAGAAAGCCATAAATTATGAAACTACGGTTTATATAAAGAAGAAAAGTTATCTTGCTATGTCACTTATCTATAGCGATTTAAATAATTACGCATTAGCAAGCGAATATATAGATAAAGCAATAGCATTATCGGTTGGAGACCCAATGGCAATACATAGTTTACAAGTAAACAAAATAAGAATTTTAATTAGCGGAAAACATTACGAAGAAGCATTAACTATTGGTTTAGAAAATGAAATTTTTTTTAAAAAATTTAACTATTTATATGCACTTAATTATACCCACAACTATCTCGCTGAATGTTATTACCAGTTAAAAAAATACAACGAATCTTACATATTTATTAACAAATGCTTGGATAATAAAATTGAAGATATGTCTTATAGAGCTAAAATTTATGAAAAAGCGAGCAAAATTTATTTAAAGTTAAATAAAAAAAAGGAAGCTTTAGCAATGATTGACAATGCAATAAACGAGCCAAAACCTGTTACCGATGAAGGCTTTAATTTAGACCTTTTTCAGACAAAAAGTGAGGTAGAAGAAGCACTAGGAAATTATAAAAACGCCTTGGTATATTATAAAATGCAAGCTGTCATAAAAGAAAAACAGAACGCACTAAACAACAAAAATAAGTTAAACGAACTACAGGTTAATTTAAATGTAAAAGACAAAAACAACAGCATAAAAAAATTAGAAATTGCCCAACTTCAAAAAACAGTCGAAAATAAAAAACAACGAGAAAACTTGCTCTATGTTTCTGTTGCTTTATTACTGGCACTACTATCCACTTTTTTTTATGTTAGAAATAACAGAGCCATCAAAAATAAAAATAAAATTATCGAGCAGACCAATATAAAACTCGAAAACGAAAAGCAACTTACTCAAAAATCACTAGTTGAGAAAGAAACCTTACTTAAAGAAATTCACCATCGGGTTAAAAACAATATGCAACTGGTAATGAGTTTGCTGAATATTCAAGCGCAGGAAGCCAACAATAATATTAGCGATTTTGTGGCTGTTAGTCAGTCTCGTATACTATCTATGTCTTTAATTCACGAAAACTTATACCAAACAGACAATTTAAGCCAAGTCGATTTTAAAGAATATGTAGATAATTTAACCAACAGTATCTTAAACGCATACAGCAATGTAAATACTAATATCACTTTAAAGTTAGAAATTGAGCCAGTATATTTTGATATTCAAAAAGCGATACCACTAGGACTTATAATAAATGAATTGGTGAATAATGCTTACAAACACGCTTTTATAAACTATCAAAAAGGACTCATAACCTTACAATTGATTCGCAAAAACGAAAAATACGAATTGGTCGTAAGCGATAACGGCATTGGGATTCAAAAAAAGGAAAATGCAAAAAAAACATTGGGCTTAGAACTCGTGGAAGAACTGGTTTTTCAATTAGACGGTTTACTAAAAGTTGCAAATAATAAAGGAATGCAATATAACATACAATTTTAAAATTGCTTACCTAAAATAAAATGTATGAATAAAAAAATAATCGTGGTCGAAGACGAATCACTCATTGCTTTAGATATTAAAAAAATTCTAGAACGAGAAGGTTATGAAGTGATTACCAATATAAAAACAGTAGAAACCGCAATAGAAGCGATTGAGGTGCATAATCCTATATTGGTACTCATTGATATTAATTTAAACCAGCTTGCTGATGGAATTGATTTGGGTAATTATTTGTTAGTAAAAGATACGATACCTTATATTTATATTACCTCGTATTCTAACAAAATGACCCTCGATAGGGCGCAAGAAACAAGACCACACGGTTATATAGTTAAACCATTTAGACCAGACAGCATTATTGCCTCTGTAAGTGTTGTATTGAACAATTATAAATACAAAAAAATTGATACCATACGAAGTGAAAATCCAATGGAGGAATTGACACCAAAAAAGATGAAACAAATAGTTGAATATATTAATGCTAATATTCATAAAAAATTAGATGTAGAATTATTGTTGTCGATCACAAATTGGACTAAACGACATTTATCTCGTATTTTTATGCAATATCTTAACACCACTCCACATCAATATATTTTGAATAAAAGAATTGAAAAAGCAAGTGTACTGCTAAAAGAAACAGATGTACCTATTAATGAAATTGCCATTGAATTGGGTTTTCAAAATTATAGTAGTTTTTATTCTGCTTTTAAAAGAGTTACGAATGAAACACCAGAAAGTTTTCGGAATAAATAAATTATAAATATCCAAAAGAAGACACATTTTTATAAAGTGTTTGTTTGGAGTTTTGCAATAAAAAACGCTTACTAATTTATGAAATTTGATGGCTTTATTACCCAAAACCATTTCTACAAATTTTTAAGTGTCAAAGCATAAAAAAATCGGGTATTATCCCGATTTTTATTTTAATAAAATGCAAAAGTTAACTACTTGGCGTTTCCGCTTTCAAAACCTTAATGGAAAGTTCGGTTTCCCCTTCTTCAAAATCCATAAAAATTTCGTCACCAATATTAATTTTTGAAGTAATTATTTCTTCGGCTAATAAATCCTCAACATACTTCTGAATGGCACGTTTTAATGGTCTTGCACCAAATTGTTTGTCAAAACCTTTTTCGGCAACATACGCTTTGGCAGCATCAGAAAGTTTTAAGCTATAACCAAGATCTTTCACTCTTGTATACAATTTAGCTAATTCAATTTCGATAATCGAGTTGATATCTTCTTTTTCAAGGGCATTAAATACAATAACATCATCAATTCTATTTAAAAATTCTGGTGCAAATGTTTTCTTTAAAGCATTTTCAATAATGCTTTTAGAATTATCTTCCGCATTTGCAACACGTGTAGCAGTTCCGAAACCAACACCTTGACCAAAATCTTTCAATTGACGCGCTCCAATATTGGAAGTCATAATAATAATAGTATTTTTAAAATCGATTTTTCGACCCAAACTATCCGTCATAAAGCCATCGTCAAGAACTTGTAGCATCATATTGAAAACATCAGGATGCGCTTTTTCAATTTCGTCTAAAAGTACCACGCAATAGGGTTTGCGACGTACTTTTTCAGTCAATTGTCCACCTTCTTCATAACCTACATATCCTGGAGGCGCACCAACGAGACGGGAAATAGAGAATTTTTCCATATATTCACTCATATCAATGCGTATTAACGCATCCTCAGAGTCGAACAATTCTCTAGCTAAAACTTTTGCCAATTGAGTTTTACCAACACCTGTCTGTCCAAGAAAAATAAACGAACCAATTGGTCGGTTTGGATCTTTCAGTCCAGCACGATTTCTTTGAATGGAACGAGCAATTTTTAAAACCGCTTCATTTTGTCCAATTACTTTATTTTGAATTAGTTCAGGTAGTTTAGCTAATTTATTACTTTCGGTCTGAGCAATACGATTTACAGGAATTCCTGTCATCATAGAAACTACATCGGCAACATTATCTTCTGTAACTTCAATTCGATTGTTTTTAGAATCATCTTCCCATTGTTCTTGTGCAATGGCTAAATCTTTTTCGATTCGTTTTTCATCGTCACGAAGTTTAGCAGCCTCTTCATATTTTTGTCTTTTTACAACAGAATTTTTCAATTCTCTAACTTCTTCCAATTGACGTTCTAAATCTAAAATTTGTTTTGGAACTTCAATATTAGTAATGTGTACACGTGAGCCAGCTTCATCAAGGGCATCAATAGCTTTGTCTGGTAAAAATCGTTCCGACATATACCTGTCAGTCAATTTTACACAAGCTTCAATAGCTTCGTCGGAATAATTTACGTTGTGGTGTGCTTCGTATTTGTCCTTAATATTGTGCAAAATTGTAATGGTTTCTTCTACAGATGTAGGTTCTACAATCACTTTTTGAAAACGTCTTTCTAGCGCTCCATCTTTCTCTATATATTGTCGGTATTCATCAAGCGTAGTTGCGCCAATACATTGTATTTCTCCTCTAGCTAATGCAGGTTTAAACATATTTGAAGCATCAAGTGAACCAGTAGCACCTCCAGCACCAACTATGGTGTGAATTTCATCAATAAAAAGAATAATATCATCGTTCTTTTCTAATTCGTTCATTACCGCTTTCATACGTTCTTCAAACTGTCCACGGTATTTTGTACCAGCAACTAGACTTGCTAAATCTAATGTCACAACACGTTTCCCAAATAAAATTCTTGAAACTTTCTTTTGGATAATTCGTAAAGCCAAACCTTCTGCAATGGCAGATTTACCAACACCAGGTTCACCAATAAGCAAAGGATTGTTCTTTTTTCGACGACTTAAAATTTGCGAAACACGTTCAATTTCTTTTTCTCGACCTACAACAGGATCTAATTTTCCTTCTTCAGCCATTTCTGTTAAATCCCTCCCAAAGTTATCTAAAACAGGAGTTTTGGATTTTTTGTTCGACTTGTTGGCAGGATTGTTGAAATTATCGCCTTTTAAACTGTCATCTTGTCCTGAATCATCTCCATATTGGGATTCGTTTTTAGGGAAATTATCTTGATAATCTTCTTCGTTTGGCATCATAGTTAAATATTGTTCTTTGGCTATATCATAGTCAATTTGTAATTTATTGAGCAACTTGGTTGTTGGGTCATTTTCATTCCTTAATATGCACAGAAGCAAGTGCGCTGTGCTTATTGAAGTGGCTTGAAAAACTTTAGCTTCTAAAAACGTTGTTTTTAACGCTCTTTCTGCTTGTCTTGTGAGATGTAAATTTTTTTTATCGTTACCTACAATTACACTAGGATTTGCAGGGCTTAATATTTCTACTTTTCTACGCAAGTGTTCTAAATCGACAGAAAGACTATTTAGAATAGAAATTGCTTTGCCATTTCCGTCACGCAAAATACCTAACATTAAATGCTCAGTACCAATAAAATCGTGACCCAAACGCAAGGCTTCTTCTTTGCTGTAAGTAATTACATCTTTGACTCTAGGTGAAAAATTATCATCCATAAAATATATATTATTAATGTAAATTTAGTAATTTATCAATTCAAAAGCAAAAATCATTCCCTACTAAATATATTGACAGCTAATTGACAAAAAATATTTGAAAATAAGAGTTAATTATGTCATAATTTATTAACTAAAACCGTATCGTAATTTGTTAATAAAAAGAAGAAATTTCTACACATTTCTATTCAAAGAATAATCTAGAAAGCTTATATTAGCAGGATTTTTAAATTAACATAATTAAACAGTAATATAAGTATGTCTACAGGAGAAAAGTTAATCCCAATTAACATTGAAGACGAAATGAAAACAGCTTACATCGATTATTCGATGTCGGTTATTGTATCACGTGCCTTGCCCGATGTAAGAGATGGTTTAAAACCAGTTCACAGAAGGGTTTTATATGGTATGTATGATTTAGGAGTTTTTTCAAATAAAGCCCATAAGAAATCGGCAAGAATTGTTGGAGAAGTTTTGGGTAAATACCACCCACACGGCGATACATCGGTTTACGATGCTATGGTTCGTATGGCACAAGAGTGGAGCATGCGTTATCTTTTAGTAGATGGTCAAGGTAACTTTGGGTCTGTAGATGGCGATAGCCCTGCGGCGATGCGTTACACAGAAGCTAGAATGCGTAAGATTTCTGAAGATATTATGGCAGATATTGAAAAAGAAACTGTTGATTTTCAGTTAAACTTTGACGATACTTTATATGAGCCAAAAGTAATGCCTACTAAAGTTCCTACTTTACTTATTAATGGAGCTACAGGGATTGCAGTTGGTATGGCTACCAATATGCCTCCACACAATATTACAGAAGTTATAAATGGAACATTAGCCTATCTTGAAAATAATGATATTGAGATAGACGAATTGATGCATCATATTAAAGCACCAGATTTTCCTACTGGTGGAATTATTTATGGTTATGAAGGCGTTCGTGAAGCTTTTAAAACAGGTCGTGGTCGTATTGTAATGCGTGCCAAAGTTGGTTTTGAAGAAGTGGATGGTCGTGAATGTATTATTGTAACTGAAATTCCTTATCAAGTCAATAAGGCAGATATGATTAAGCGTACTGCTGATTTGGTAAACGATAAAAAAATAGAAGGAATATCAAATATTCGTGATGAATCGGATAGAAATGGTATGCGTATTGTGTATATTTTGAAGCGTGATGCTACACCAAACGTTGTCCTTAATACTTTATACAAGTTTACACAATTACAATCTTCATTTTCTGTTAATAACATTGCATTGGTTAAAGGTCGTCCTCAAATGTTGAATCTAAAAGATTTGATTCATTATTTTGTAGAACACCGCCACGATGTTGTGGTTCGTCGAACACAATTTGATTTACGTAAAGCAGAAGAAAGAGCACACATTTTAGAAGGATTAATTATTGCATCAGATAATATTGATGAAGTAATTGCCTTGATTCGTGCTTCTAAAAATACGGATGAAGCCAAAGAAAAATTAATCGAACGTTTCAAATTATCTGACATTCAGGCACGTGCCATTGTTGAAATGCGTTTGCGTCAATTAACAGGTCTAGAACAAGACAAGTTAAGAGCTGAATATGAAGAAATTAAAAAATTGATTGAATATTTACAAGGATTATTGGCAGATGTCAATTTGAGAACGGCTTTAATCAAAGAAGAATTAGAGGATATGCGTGAGAAATATGGCGATGCTCGTCGTTCACAAATTGAATATTCTGGTGGAGATGTGAGTATCGAAGATTTAATTGCCGATGAAAATGTGGTAATCACCATTTCACATGCAGGTTATATCAAACGTACCAATCTTTCTGAATACAAAACTCAAAATAGAGGAGGAGTTGGTCAAAAATCAGCTGGAACTCGTGATGCCGATTTCTTGGAACAAATGTTTGTAGCAACCAACCACCAATATATGTTGTTCTTTACTCAAAAAGGGAAATGTTTCTGGATGCGAGTTTATGAAATCCCTGAAGGAAGTAAAACGGCAAAAGGTAGAGCTATTCAGAATCTAATCAACATTGAAAGTGACGATAAAGTGACTGCTTTTATTTGCACCCAAGATTTGAAAGATCAAGACTATATAAAGAGTCATAATTTGATTATGGTGACTAAAAAAGGTCAAGTTAAGAAAACTTCATTAGAGAAATATTCTAAACCACGTGTTAATGGTGTTGCTGCTATTACCATTAAAGAAGGCGATGCCTTGTTAGAAGCTAAATTGACCAATGGCGAAAGTCAGATTTTGATTGCTGGACGCTCTGGGAAAATGGTTCGTTTCGAAGAAAGCAAAACCCGTCCAATGGGAAGAACAGCTTCAGGAGTTCGTGGAATTACCTTAAAAGATGATGCAGACGAAGTAATTGGCATGGTTTCTGTAAACGATATGGAAAGTGAAATTTTAGTAGTGACCGAAAACGGATATGGAAAACGCTCTTCATTAGACGATTACAGAATTACAAACCGTGGAGGAAAAGGAGTGAAAACCCTTAATATGACAGAAAAAACGGGAGCTCTTGTATCGATTAATAGTGTTACAGATGCTGATGATTTAATGATTATCAATAAATCTGGGTTAACAATCAGAATGATGGTGTCTGATTTACGTGTTATGGGACGTGCCACGCAAGGTGTTCGTTTGATAAATATCAAAGGTAACGATTCTATTGCGGCTGTTGCCAAAGTATTGCGTGAAGAAGAAGAAATAGTTGACGAATCAGTAGAAGAAGAAGTTTCTGAAGAAAGTTCATCTGATGAAACAAGCAATGAAAGTTCTGAAGAAACAGAATCTCAAGAATAATTAATTTAAAATAGAACAAATGAAATTTAGAAATTTAATTTTAACAACATCAATATTAATTTCTGTTGTAACATTTGCACAGAAAGAAGAATTAAAATCAGCTGAAAAATCACTTAGAGGGGGTCATTCATACGAAGCTCAACGAACTTTGGAAGAAGCAGAATATTTAATTACTAATGCAGACGATGCCACAAAAGCACAATTCTATTTTCTTAAAGGGAATGCGCTTTACGATCAGTCAAAAAAGAATGTAGATACGGATAAAAATTTATTAGAAGCTGCAAAATCTTATAATGAATTGGTTGCTATTGAAAGCACATCGGATAAACCAAAATATACCGTACTTGCACAAGCTTCTTTAAAAGAAATCAGAGAAGTACTTTTTAATGGTGCTCTTGCAGATGATAAAGACAAAAAATTTAAAGAAAGTGCGTTAAAGTTATACCAAGTATACCAACTAGAAAGAAGAGATTCAATTATGTTGTATTATGCAGCAGGAAGCGCATTAAATTCTAGAGATTTGGATCTGGCTCTTGAGTATTATACTAAATTGAAAGAAATTAATTATTCTGGAAAGGGGACAACTTATACTGCTAAAAATAAAGCTACCAATCAAGAAGAAACTTTTAATTCTATAGCAGAAAGAGAAATGTCTATAAAACTAGGTACTCATTCTACGCCTAAAACAGAAACAGTTCCGTCTAAGAGAGGAGAAATTTACAAGCACATTACAGAAATTCTTATTGAAAAAGGGGATATTAAGGGCGCAAAAAAAGCCATTGTTAATGCTAGATACCAAAATCCTGATGACACTTCATTGATTCTTACTGAAGCAAATTTATACCTTAAAACAAATGAGTTTGATATGTATAAAAAACTGGTTACTGAATTATTGATTAAAAAACCAAATGATGCAGATTTATATTACAATCTAGGTGTAATTTCTTCTAAAACAATACCTGGAAAGATTGAAGCTGAAAAATATTATCAGAAAGCAATCGATTTGAATCCAAAATATAAAGAAGCTTATTTGAATTTGGCCATTTTAAAATTAGACGGCGACAAAGAATTAGTGGATCAAATGAGTAAATTGGGTATGTCAGCTGAAGATACAAAAAAATACGACGCATTGAAATTAAAACAAAAAAACATGTATAAATCGGCATTGACGTATTTAGAAAAAGCACATGAACTTTTTGTAAATGATCCAGAAGTAAAAGCTACATTATTGGGTATTTATGGAGCTCTTGATATGGATGATAAATACAAAGCATTAAAAGCTTCAAAATAAAACATTTTGTATTATAAAAAAGGCGCTAAAACTTTATTTTAGCGCCTTTTTTTATACAATTTTTTTGATAACTCTTAATTTATGAGTATGTCGATTTGATTCAGCATTATAAATACCAAGATGATCCAATCTGTCAATACGAACTTTGCCACTGGCGTGAATGATATAATTATCTTCCATAATAATACCTACGTGAATAATATTTCCTTCCTCATTATCAAAAAAAGCTAAATCTCCAGGTTCGCTTTCTTCAATAAAACTTAAAGCTTCACCTTGGCTTGCTTGTTGTGATGCATCTCGAAGCAATTTATAGCCGTTTAGTTTGTAAACCATTTGTGTAAATCCAGAGCAATCAATACCAAAAGGTGTTTTACCACCCCATAAGTAAGGTGCGTTCAGATACAAAAAAGCACTATTTAGAAGTTCCATTTTAGGCTTTATCCCGCTTGTTTTTAGGCCTTCATAGGCAAAATTATCGGTATTAATTCCATCATAATTTAAAAAAGTCAATGATGATCCAAGTGGAATCGGCATTAATAAGTTGGATGAATCTGTAATATATTCTATCAAATCATTACTTAATATAATACTATCTTTTGATAATTGTGAGTACTGTTCAGAACTAAGATCTTTATATTGCTTATTATCAATCCAGCCAATATAGTCGTCAAATTCCAATTGAATTTTTGACCATTTCGGTGTTTTTTCCAATATAGTAAAAAATTCACCGAATAATACCTGTGATACAATTTCACTTCGATCACTTGGTTCAAAACGTAAAGGGATATTGGCTAAATTACAAATTCCAAACATTATATTAAATTAAAAATTAAAAATTACGAATTAAAAATTATAAGTTAGATTTTAATTTTTAATTCGTAATTTTTAATTGTTTTTAGATTCTTTCAATTACAATAGCGGATGCGCCACCGCCACCATTACAGATTGCTGCGGCACCAATTTTAGCCTTATTTTGTTCTAAAACGTTTAGCAAAGTAACAATAATTCTTGCTCCAGAACAACCTAGCGGATGACCTAATGAAACAGCTCCTCCATTTACATTTACTTTGTTATTATCTAAACCAAGTATTTTTGAATTAGCAAGTCCAACTACTGAAAAAGCTTCGTTAAATTCGAAAAAATCCACTTCACTTTGAGAAATTCCAGCTTTAGCTAAGGCTTTTGGTAATGCTTTTGCAGGAGCAGTTGTAAACCATTTTGGCTCTTGTGCTGCATCTGCATATCCTTTAATATATGCTAATGGTTTCAATCCCATAGCTATTGCTTTTTCTTCACTCATTATAACCATAGCTGCTGCTCCATCATTAATAGTTGAGGCATTTGCAGCAGTCACAGTTCCTTCTTTTGTGAAAACGGCATTTAGAGTTGGAATTCTATCTAATTTCACATTAGTGAATTCTTCATCTTTAGAAACAACTATTGGGTCTCCTTTTCTTTGTGGGATACTTACAGGTACAATTTCATTATCAAATTTTCCTAATTCCCAAGCTGTTGTAGAACGAGTGTAAGATTGTATTGCAAAATCATCTTGTTCTTCTCTGGTGATTTTATACTCTGAGGCACACAAATCAGCAAAAACACCCATAGCTTGATTATCGTATGCATCTACAAGTCCATCTTTTTGCATTCCATCAAGCATTGTTGTTGGTCCAAATTTAACGCCATTTCGCATTTGAACATAATGAGGAATCATACTCATATTTTCCATTCCACCAGCAACCACTATCTCAGCATCACCACATAGAATAGCTTGAGAAGCCATCATAACAGCTTTCATTCCTGAAGCACATACTTTGTTAATTGTGGTGCAAACAACATGGTTTGATAAGCCAGCCAAAATTGCAGCTTGTCTTGCAGGAGCTTGTCCAACACCAGCTTGAACAACATTCCCCATATATACTTCATCAACTAGGCTTGGATCCAAATTAATTTTGGTTAACGCTCCTTTAATGGCAATTGCACCTAGTTGTGGTGCTGGTATGGTGGATAAAGCTCCCATAAAGCTCCCAATCGGTGTACGAACTGCTGAAACTATGACTATTTTTTTCATTTTGATTTTTTCTGAAATTATTGTGCGAATTTAATAATTTTAAGAAGAATATAAACTAGATTATCAACAATATTTGATACTATTTTTATAGATATCGAATATTTAATTTCATAAATCTTATTTTATATAACCTTGATTTATAATGTGTTTGATATTTATGTTGCAAATAACATAAAATAAACAAAAAAAAAGTTGGTAATATTCGTTTGAAGAGTTACATTTGCAACCGCTTAAAAGGAGCATTAAGTTCTTTTTTTGGAGAGTTGCCTGAGTGGCCGAAAGGACATGTTTGCTAAACATGCGTATGGGAAACTGTACCGAGGGTTCGAATCCCTCACTCTCCGCTTTTTCTTTTCGGGGTGTAGCGTAGCCCGGTTATCGCGCCTGCTTTGGGAGCAGGAGGCCGCAGGTTCGAATCCTGCCACCCCGACAAAAATTGGCCCAGTAGCTCAGCTGGATAGAGCAACTGCCTTCTAAGCAGTAGGTCTCAGGTTCGAATCCTGACTGGGTCACAATTTTTATTAATCCTTTGAGAAATCAAAGGATTTTTTATTACAAATATTTCTTACTTTCGTAAAAAAAATAATTTCTATGAAATACACTTTTATTATTTATATTTCAATTGCATTGTTTACTTTATGTTCACTAAAATCTCAAAATGCAGAATCTCAAATTAGTGATACTACTTTTGTTAATCTTACTGATTTTAGCAAAGATTTTGTTTTGGATATGAAATATGCAACTACTGATAATTTTTTAAAAGCTAAAGTATATGATTGTGCTTCTTGTTATTTAAGGTTAAAAACCATTAATAACTTAATTAGTGCTAATAAAGAATTTCAAAAAAAAGGATTTAAAATAAAGCTCTTTGATTGTTACAGGCCTTTGGATGTACAAAAAAAAATGTGGACTATTGTTTCAGATCCTAATTATGTTGCCAATCCTTCTAAAGGCTCTATTCACAACCGTGGTGGAGCTATTGATATTACTCTTGTTGATAAAGATGGTCTAGAATTAGATATGGGAACAGTATTTGATTTTTTTGGACCAGAATCTAGCCACTTGAATAAAAAATTATCAAAAAAAGTTCTTAAAAACAGAAAATTATTAAAAAAAATTATGCTGAAAAATAATTTTGAATCTTTAGATTCAGAATGGTGGCACTATACTTTAGTTGGATCAAAAAAAGACAAATTATCAAACTTTACTTGGAAATGTGATTAATTACTCAATACAAGAAAAATTAGCTATGAAAAATCGTTCTGGTTCTGAAATTTCGTTTAATTTTTCCGAGTTTAATTCTTTAGGTAAAATATAATCAATTGTTTCAGAGGCATATTTAATTCTCATTAATGAGATGCTGAACTTTTTTAGATCTTCAAAATCATCTTTTCGGAATAAAAAATCAGAATCTAACAATCGGTTATTCACTTTTTCTTGATTGTTATAATAGAGATTGTCACATTTATTCTCACTTTCGCTTACAAAAGTGTATATTTTTCCATTGGATAATTGAAAATATACTTTTGAATTTTTATCCACACATTTTGGAGCAATAAAATCGGGACTTTTTTGAATGATTTGTAAATTTAGTTTTGGAGTATCATTTTCAGTTAGCAAGGAAAGAAAAATATATTGACTAGTGTTTCCAAAATTTTTCTCATATACCAAGTAACCTTTTGTTTGCTTGATTGTGCCTATTGAATCGGTTAAATTTGTTGCATATTCACAAGGATTTTTTTGTGCAAAAATGGAATTTTGAAGTAAGAGTAAGAAAAATAATTGTGTAATTCTCATTGGTTATTAATTTTGGCGCAAATTATAACAATTTTACGATTATTTGCATCTGTAGTAAAAAAAATATAATTATTTCCACCATCGCTTATTTTCCATTTTTTTCTAATATTTTCTACGGTTTCAGGAAAGTTTCGGATTGTTACATTTGCTTTTGTATTGGCTAAAAATTCTTTCATTGCTGATTTTGTGTATTCAAATGTTTTTTGGATACTAAATATGCGCCCTGGAAAATCAACGATTGCGTCTGAGGTATATAAATGGGAATGTTGATGCAATTTTTCCACTTCGAAACGATTTGAAATTAAATTAAAAGCACCCGATTTTAAGATTGCAGCATTGGGTTCATAGAGAATTTTTCTTGGTAAAACGTATTTCAACATTGGCTTTTCGTTTTCTAAAACAAAATCAAATCGCTGTTCCGTTTCTTTAAAAATATTGATAGTTTTAACTGTAATTTGTTTTTCAAAATTATTTTCTATTTCCCACAAAATTTCTTTTACCTCATTGTTTACAGCTACAATATGAATTGTTTTTACAAAATTTAACTCATTCAATCCCGCTGTAATGTCTAAAATTGGAGCTGTTTTTATTAAAATCTTATTAGAATAATTAAAATAATCATCTAAAAGTTCAGGGACATTAGGCAAACAGTCTTTGAGTAAGAAAACCTTTCCTTTTACATCGCTTCTTCTGGAAGGATCGATGTAGATCCAATCTATTTTTTGGTTTAAATTTTTTAGTATTTCTAAGCTATCGCCTTGGATGCATTGAATATTTTTTTGTTGTAAAATTTCAAAATTATGTTTTACAATTTTAGATAATTCTGTGTTTAATTCACAATGAAATACTTGTTTTATTTTTTTTGAAAAATAATAATCATCAACACCAAAACCGCCCGTCAAATCTATTAGACTTTCGCCTGAAACAATTTCTAGTTTATAATTTGCAGTTTTTTCTGACGATGATTGTTCGACTGAAATCTTACTTGGATAAATTATATTTTCCTTAGTAAACCAAGTAGGTAGTTTTTCTTTAGATTTATTTTTGGAAATAATTTGATTGATTATTTCAGAATAGCTTATTTCAGGGAAAGGATTTTTTTGTAAGGAAAGTTTAGTAATACTATTTTCTAAATTTTCATTAATATACTTTTGAATTTCGGGATTCAATAATAACGATTGCATTATATGTTTTTAGTAATGGTTTTAATGATTTTATTTTCAGGGAAAAATTCTTTAGCCATAATTTTCAGCATAGTATAAAACGGAATGGCTATTATCATACCCGTTATTCCAAATAAAAAGCCACTGATCAATGTGATTAAAAATATTTCTAATGGATGTGAGTTTACACTTTTTGAAAAAATTAAGGGTTGTGAAATGTTATTGTCTATAATTTGAACAATCCAAAAACCTAATAAAACAAATAGGGTAGTAGGTAAAATATCGTTTTGAAAATCACCACCTAAATTACTAATCATTGTTAGTATAGCGGCTAGAATTGAACCAATAAGAGGTCCAACATAAGGAACAATATTTAAAATGGCACATAAAAAAGCAATTATAAGTGCATTTTGAACTCCAAAGATTAGTAAAACAATAAGATATAAGACAAACACGATTGACAACTGAATAATTAAACCAATAAAGTAGCGACTCAACATTTCATTTGATTTACTTAATGAATTTAAAATTTTTTCTTCGTGAGTATCTGGAATGATTTTTTTGATTCCAACCATAAATTGTACTTTATCTTTCAATATAAAAAAAGTGATAAACAGTACTGATGCCATTCCCATTCCGAAACTACTTAAAAAACCAAGAGTAGAATTTAGAAAATCTGGAATGAAATTAAAATCTAATTGTGAGGTAAATTTTGCTTCTTTGACTAGTTTTAAGGCGTCAATATTATGATTGGTTAAGTAAATTTCAATTTTATTTAGTAACTCTAAAATATTGTTTTCAATGGCTACAATATTTAATAAGGATAAGCTTTCGCCTTGAGCAACTAGTAAAGGAATAAACATCATAATAAAGCCAACTAATAACAATACAATAAAAAACATTGTGAAAACTACAGCTAAAATGTTTGGAAATTTCAATCTTTTTTTTAAAAATTCAACTAGTGGATTTACTATCAATACTAAGATTACTGAAACGATAAGATAGATTAGTACAGACTGAATTTCATATATAAAAAATAAAGCCAATAAAATACCAACTATAATTCCTATAGCTCTAACTATTCCGTTTGCAATTATTTTTGATGTCATATTAAAAATTTTAAACGAATATAACAAAAAAACTCGCTATAAAAGCGAGTTTTTATTATGTTTTTGATATTGATTATCTAAAAGAGCTTCTTGAACCTGAAGTCCCAAATATTGTAAGCATTCTGTTTGCTTGACCAATAGAAAACATATACATTCCTCTATCGTCAGTATAATCCATATAGTTCATATACATTTCTAATGGAGCACCAGAACAAGTACTTCTGTGTCCTACTGCTGGAACACCACCATTAGGTGCATTATGAGTTGGGGTATCAGAAACTAAATCTGATCCACAAGTAGCATCACCCCAAATATGACGTAAATTCATCCAGTGACCAACTTCGTGAGTTGCAGTTCTACCTAAATTAAACGGTGCTGAAGTAGTACCACCAGTTCCAGTACAATAGTGTCCACAAACTACACCATCTGTTGAAGAAGCACCACCAGGAAATTGTGCATATCCTAATAATTGTCCTTGAGTTCTACTTTCTAAATTGTTAACAACCCAGAAATTTAATTTTGTAGTTGGAGATGTAGCAGCAATACCACCATTTGCAGTACTTTTCATAAACTGATCTTCAGAATACCATACTGTTTTAGTTGTCACTTTTCTAATAACTTGATCTAAAACAAATCTAATTCCTACGTTAACTCTAACTGAGCTATATGGATTGTTTGCTGTATTTATATCGCTATTTGTTGCAGTGAAATCTTTGTTTAATACATCAATTTGAGATTGTAATTGGGCAAGAGAAATATTTTCAGTACTCGTTCTGTACAATACGTTGAATACTACAGGAATTTCTAATACACCATTTACAATTCTGCCTTGAGACATTGCATTTTTAGTATATTCTTCAATATCTGCCATTCTTTTAGCTAAACTTGGATCTTTCTTTAAATCTAATTCATGCATTTCTTGAGTTATACAACCCCTGAGGCTAACTTTGTTAATAGCTACTGCCGAAGGAGTGTTTTCTGGAGTTACATTAGCATCTTCTTTTTGACAAGAAAACATAGATACAAGCACAAGAGCGCTAAATACTAATTTTTTCATAATTTGGTTGGTTTTGTTGGTTTGGTTGGTTTAATGATTTTATTAGAATTTTAATTAATTCTTTTGCAATACTATAAAAAATTTAATTGATTTCAAATTTTTTAATTCAAATAAAATTTAATTTTATCTAAAAAATAACACAAATTATGTTAATAACTTGCAAAATAGTTGATAAATATGAGGCTTTCATACTTATGTAATGTTGATAGTATTTACAATAAAAATCAATTAATTTTGAATTATTTTCTTTTATTAGTTTAAAATAATGATAAATAATTAATGTTTATAGCAATAGTTTTATTAAAATAGTATTTATATATTCTTTAATTTAATCCATATTGTTTAGGATTGCATTAGTGATAATCCATTTAGGGTTTGCTTTACAGCATTATAACGGTATTCAATTTTATATTTTTCATTGTTGTTTGCGCAATTTTAACAGGCGAGTTAAGGCGTTTGTGAACGTGGGTCGAGTCAGATTGAAATTATTCAGGATGTCCTATTCGAATATAATAAAAAAAACTCGCTACAAGAGCGAGTTTTAAATATATTTAGGTTGACAGATTATAGTCTGAATGAAGCTCTTGAGCCACCAGCTAAAAATACAGCATCCATTCTTGTTTTTTGACCTAAAGAGAACATGTACATTCCTCTATCGTCAGTATAGTCCATATAGTTCATATACATTTCAAGTGGAGCGCCAGAACAAGTACTTCTGTGTCCAACAGCTGGAACACCGTAATTTGCATCATTGTGAGTTGGTGTATCAGAAACTAAATCTGATCCGCAAGTAGCATCACCCCAAATGTGACGTAAATTCATCCAGTGACCAACTTCGTGAGTTGCAGTTCTTCCTAAGTTGAAAGGTGCATTAGCTGATCCAGAAAGACCAACATATTTCCCATCACATACAACACCGTCAGTGCTTGATGAACCGCCTGGAAATTGTGCGTAACCTAAAATTCCACCACCTATAGTACAAACCCAAAAGTTTAATTTTGTAGTTGGAGATGTTGGAGAAATTCCTCCTCCAGAAGATTTTTTCATTGCGTCTCTAGTTCCCCAAGAAGTTTTGGTTGTAGACTTTCTAATAACTTGATCTAATACAAATGAAATTCCAACATTTGCTCTTACAGTTGAGTAAGGATTATTTGCAGTATTGTAGTCTGAATTTAAACCATTAAAATCTTTATTTAAAACATCAATTTGAGATTGAAGTTGTGTTAAAGAAACATTTTCTGATGTTGTTCTGTATAATACATTGAAAACAACTGGAATTTCAATTTTACCATTTACAATACGGTTCCCGCTTTTAATGGCTTTTTGTGTAAAATCCTCAATTTCTTGCATTTTTGCTGCTAATTTTGGATCTTGTCTTAAATTTTCTTCTAAAACATCTTGAGATGCACAGGCTCTATGTCCAATGTTACTTACTGCTGAAGCAGTATTTTCTGGAGTTACAGCAGCATCTTCTTTTTGACAAGAAAACATAGATACAAGAACTAAAGCACTCAATACTAATTTTTTCATAATTTGGTTGGTTTGGTTAATAATTTTTTTGAATTTTAGTTAATTCTTCCACAATACTATAAAAAAAATTGTTATCTGCAAAATTTTATTTCAAATAAAACTTCAATTTATTTAGAAATGATACCGTTAATTATGTTAATAACTTGCTAAATAGTTGATAAATATGAGTACTCAGGATTATATCAATGTTGAAAATTTTTAATTAAAAAATCATTTATTTTAAATTATTACTATTTTTTTTATTTAAAAATTATCAAATAACTAAATTTAATAACTTTATTGTATTGAAATGCAAATTATAAATTTTTCATTTTGTTTGTAAGGTTTGTAATTTCATTTTCCATAAATTATAAATATCAATTATTGAAAATGAAATTCATAATATTTGCACCCATTTTTAAGGCATTTTCACGAACATCTCTTGGGTCATTGTGAACCTCAGTATCCTCCCAACCATCTCCTAAATCACATTCATAGGTATAAAGTAGCACTAACTTGTTTTCAATAAATATTCCAAAAGCTTGTGGTCTTTTACCATCATGCTCATGAATCTTTGGTAGTCCTTTAGGAAAACTATACGGTTTTTGAAATATAGGATGCGTTACAGGAATTTCTACCAATTCATTATTAGGAAATAGTTTTACAATTTCTTTTCGCACATATTCATTCAAACCGTAGTTGTCATCAATGTGAAGAAATCCTCCTGAAAGAAGATATTTTTGAAGGTTCTCCACTTCGATATCATTAAAAACCACATTTCCGTGTCCCGTCATGTGGATGTAGGGATATGAAAAAATATCTGCATTACTGGGAGTTACAGTTGCTGGTTTGCTTTTTATTTTAGTATTAATATTTTGATTGCAATATTTTATCAAGTTAGGCAATGATGTTGGGTTTGCATACCAATCGCCACCACCATTATATTTAAGTAATGCTATTTCTTGGGCAAAAGTTCCTATTGACAAGAGTATAAATAAGAAGTGTATCTTTTTCATAATTTATTCGTTTGCAAATACAATACTGTGACAAGCAACAATGGCAGCAGTTTCGGTTCTTAATCGTGTGTTTCCTAAAGAAATAGGAATGTATTGGTTCTGGATTGCGAGTTGAATTTCTTTTTCAGAAAAATCACCTTCAGGACCAATAAGTAAGGTATATTTTTGTTTGGGTTTTATAATTGATTTCAATAGTTTTTTATCTGTTTCTTCGCAATGAGCAATACATAAATTTCCGTCGTGATTTTTATTTATAAAATCGGTAAAAGAAATCGGCTCATTCAATTTAGGTAAAAAATATTGTAATGATTGCTTCATTGCGGATTGAATTACCTTATCCAATCGTTCCGTTTTAATGATTTTCCTTTCAGAATTGTTACATATAATAGGAGTAATTTCATGTATGCCTATTTCTGTAGCTTTTTCTAGAAACCATTCAAATCGTTCGTTCATTTTCGTTGGAGCAACAGCTAGATGTAAGTAAAAATCTGTAGAATTATTTTTTTGTGTATTTTTTATAATTACAGTACATTTTCTTTCGGTTGCTAAAGTTATTTCAGTTGAAAATAAATAACCTAAACCATTCGTTACATATAATATATCGCCTTCTAACTTACGTAAAACTTTAACAATATGTTTGCTCTCTTCTTTGTCAAAAGAAAAAGTGTTAGAATCAGAATTTATGTCGGGATTGTAAAATAATTGCATAATTAAAAAGGGATTCGTGCACTAGAAACTACTGATATGTCATTAAATTTATTTTCTAAAAATTTATGATATCCTACAATACCAATCATAGCAGCATTATCGGTGGTGTATTCAAATTTAGGGATAAAAGTTTTCCAACCTAATTTAGCTTCACTTTCTTTTATTGCATTTCGAATGCCTGAATTTGCTGACACACCACCACCAATAGCAACTTGGGTAATTCCAGTTTGTTTGACAGCGAGTTTCAATTTCTCCATTAGAATTTCAATAATAATATTTTGAATAGAAGCACAAATATCATTCCTATTTTCTTCAATAAAATTAGCATTTAATTTAATATTGTTTTGGATAAAATAAAGAATTTGAGTTTTCAAACCCGAGAAACTGAAATCTAAATTTGGAATTCGAGGCTTTGTAAATTTATACGCTTTTGGATTGCCAAGTTGTGCATATTTGTCAACTAATGGTCCGCCAGGATAGGGTAGTCCAAGTATTTTGGCACTTTTGTCAAAAGCTTCTCCAACAGCATCATCAGTAGTTTCGCCAATGATTTCCAAATCAAAAAAACTAATTACTTTTACAATTTGTGTATGGCCACCTGAAATTGTCAAAGCCAGAAACGGAAATTCAGGTTTATCAAAACCTTCTTCGTCAATAAAGTGTGCTAAAATATGAGCGTGCATATGGTTTACACCAATGATTGGAATATGTAATGCTTGTGCCATTGATTTTGCAAATGAACTGCCAACAAGTAAGGAGCCCATAAGTCCTGGACCTTGTGTAAAAGCTATAGCGGAGAGTTGACTTTTAGTGATATTAGCTTTTTTTAAAGCAGCATCAATGACAGGAACTATATTTTGTTGATGGGCTCTAGAGGCTAATTCAGGAACTACGCCTCCATATTGCTCGTGAATGGCTTGCCCTGCTACAACATTGGATAAAACAGTATTGTTTTCAAGAACTGCTGCTGCTGTATCATCACAGGAACTTTCAATAGCAAGAATATAAATAGGATTGGGAATCATAAAAGGCACAGATTTTGCGTTATATTTGACAAACCGATATAAAATTTCTAAATTTACATCGAAGTCCAAAAATATAGATTTTTTTATTAAAAACTTTAGTTTTGGATACATTTACTATAGGAAATTGCAATTCTTGAAAGAAAATAAAAAAAATAACGTCTTTAAAAAAATAACAAAATTTGTATTGTCTTTCCTTTTGGGAATCATTTTACTTTTGCTGGTAGGAGCTATTGTTTTGTCATTACCAGCTACGCAAACCAAATTGGCAAAGTATATAACCCAACAATTAAATAAAGATTTTGGTACAGATATTACAGTTGAACAGGCAAGCATTAGTGTTTTTGGAGGAATGAAACTTAAAAAAATTATGGTCAAAGACCATAAAAAAGACACTCTTTTTTATATTAACAGATTAAAAACTAATATCCTAGATTATCAGAAATTAATTGATGGTGATTTGACTTTTGGAGATATTAGATTAGATGGTTTAGATTTTCACCTAAAGAATTACAAGGGCGAAAAGGATTCAAATTTAGATAAATTTATAGCATTGTTTGATGACGGAAAACCATCAAAATCAAAAAAGAAATTTCTTCTTACTTCAAAAAATATATATGTAACAAACAGTCATTTCATTTTAACAGATAATAATTTAAGTAATCCTAAAATCCTTAATTTAAGAAAATTAAATGCCCAAACTGCTAATTTTAAAGTCCTTGGACCAGACGTCAGTACCATTATCAATCAAATGTCTTTTGTAGATCAGCGTGGATTGATTGTCAATGATTTGAATTCACATTTTACCTATACCAAGAAAAACATAATTCTGGATAAACTAAAGCTAGAAACGCCTGAATCAAAACTCGATGGCGATATTGTTCTGCGATATAAAAGAGAAGATTTCTCAGATTTTAATAACAAAGTAGTTTTTGACATTAAAGTAAATCAAGCTTCATTATCGTCTAACGATTTGAAACTTTTCTATGGTGAATTTGGCATAAACCAAAGATTTGATTTTAGTTCAAAAATTATTGGAACTTTAAACGATTTTTCTACCCAAAAATTAAAATTAAAAGACAATAATAATTCTGAAATTATAGGTGATTTTACATTTAAAAATTTATTTTCAAAAAAGAAAAATGATTTTTATATGAAAGGAGATATTAACAAAATTTCTTCTACATACAATAATTTAACTGCTATTTTGCCAAAAATTCTTGGCGAAAATTTACCAACTACTTTCAAGAAATTTGGAACATTTACTATTTCAGGAAAAACGGAAGTGACTCTAAAAACCATAAAAGCAGATGTTATTTTGAACACTGATTTAGGTAAGGTTCAATCTGTGTTGGATATGACAAACATTAATAATATTGACAATGCCACTTATTTAGGAAACATTAAGTTGGAAAATTTTAATCTCGGAAAACTTTTAAACAGAAGTGATTTAGGTGTTGTGAATCTTAACTTAGATGTTGATGGTAAAGGGTTTACACAGAAATTTTTAAATACCAAACTAAAAGGTACAGCGCAAAGCATTGTTTACAACAACTATAACTACAAGAATATTTCTATTGATGGGATTATGAATAGCTCTATTTTTAAAGGAAATATAGCAACAAATGATCCCAATCTAAAAATGAATTTTGACGGTGTTTTAGATATAAGCAATCGGGAGAAAAAATATGATTTTCACGCCAATGTGGAATATGCAAATCTTGAAAAGCTAAAATTTTATACTGCTGATTCCATTGCAGTATTTAGAGGCGATGTTGTAATGAAATTGCAAGGAAATAGCATTGATAATTTGTATGGAGAAGTATACATTAATCAAACATCATATGAAAATGGTAATGACACCTACTTTTTTGATGATTTTGTTGTCAAATCTACCTTTGATGAAAACAGAGTACGAACAATGACTATTAATTCTCCAGATATCATCGAAGGAAAAGTCGTGGGTAAATTCCAGTTTAATCAATTGCAGAAATTGATAGAGAATTCCTTAGGAAGTTTATATGCTAATTATTCTCCCAATAAAGTCAACAAAGGACAGTTTTTGAAGTTTGATTTTAATGTATATAACAAATTAATTGAAGTTTTTTATCCTGAAGTGTCTCTAGGTGAAAATACAATTATGAGGGGAACTATAAACTCAGATAACGATGATTTTAAATTTAATTTCAAATCTCCTAGAATTAAGGCTTACGACAATTATTTTGAAAATATAAATATTGAAATTGACAACAAAAATCCATTGTACAATGCTTATGTAGAATTGGACAGTATAAAAACAAAACACTATACTGTTTCTGATTTCAGTTTAATAAATGTTACTGCAAACGATACTTTATTTTTCCGTTCCGAGTTTAAAGGAGGTAAAAAAGGCAATGACTTTTACAATCTGAATATGTACCATACTATAAATGAGGAAAACAATAGTGTGGTTGGTATCAAGAAATCGGAAATAAATTTTAAAGACTATTTGTGGTTTATAAATGAAAACGAATCCAAAGACAATAAAATCATTTTCAATAAAAAACTAACCGATTTTTCGATAGAAAAAATTGCAATAACTCACGAAAAACAAGCAATGGAACTGATGGGTGTTTTGCGGGACTCTACTTATAAAGACTTGAAATTATCGTTTAAAGATGTCGACTTGGATAAAATAACACCAGCAATAGACAGTCTAAAAATCAAAGGGAAAGTAAATGGATTGGTTAATTTTAAACAAAATAAATCTATATATGAGCCATCATCAACTATAACTGTTGATAGTTTGAGCATCAATAAATTTGCACTTGGAAAATTAGCCATTGATGTTCAAGGGGACAATACATTCAAAAATTTTAAAATTAATTCTATACTAAAAAATGATGGATTAGAATCTTTTTCAGCTGACGGAAATGTATCAATTGACAATAAAAAAACTTTTTTAGATCTAAATTTAAGACTCGACCAGTTCAATATGTCTGCATTTAGTCCACTTGGCGGCGAGGTTATAAAAAACATTCGTGGTTTTGCATCAGGAACAGCTAAATTTGAGGGCGAATTTCAAGAACCCGAAATTACTGGACGACTTTATTTGAACGAAGCAGGACTCAAAATTCCATATTTGAATGTGGATTATAATTTTAAAAACAATTCCATTGTTGATGTAACAGAGAATCAATTTGCTTTTAGAAGTATCAATATTTCGGATGTAAAATATAAAACTAAAGGTATTTTAAACGGAGGAATTCGTCATACAAAGTTTGCAGATTGGTTCCTTGATTTAAATATTTCTTCAGATAGAATTGTAGTATTAGATACTAAAGATGCGGATGATGCACTCTATTATGGAACTGCTTTTATCGATGGCGATGCTACTATTAAAGGACCTGTAAACGGATTGGTTATTAATGTTGATGCCACATCTGAAAAAGGAACTTCAATAAAAATTCCGATTAGTGATTCAGAATCGACTTCAGAACGCGATTTTATCAAATTCAAATCTGCTACAGATGGTCTTGCTAAAAATCTTTCCAAAAAAATAAAAATAAACAATGGATTGGAACTTAATTTTCAATTGAATATTACAAAAGAAGCTGAAATTGAAGTAATTATCAATAAAAGTACAGGGCATAGTTTGAAAGGACGAGGTTATGGCGACATCCTTATGGAAATAAATACTTTAGGAAAATTCAATATGTATGGTGACTTTATTGTCGACAAAGGGGAATATAACTTCAAATATGGTGGGATTATTGATAAGAAATTCATTGTAAAACCACTAGGATCCATTTCGTGGGAAGGCAATCCACTCAATGCAATATTAAATATGGAAGCCGTTTATAAAACAGAAGCAAATCCTGGAATACTATTAGATAATTCTTCGTTTACAAAAAAAATCCCTACAGAAGTATCTATAAAATTAACGGATAAATTAACTAATCCTGTTCCAGAAATATCAATTAATTTTCCAACTGTAAGTTCAGTTCTAAAATCAGATTTAGATTTCAAATTAAGTGATAGTGATACCAGACAGAAACAAGCCATATATTTACTTTCTACTGGTGGATTTTTGAGTGATAGTGGTGTTGATGGAACTGCTTTGACTGGAAATCTTCTTGAAACAGCCAAAGGCCTTTTTGATGGAATTTTTTCTAGTGAAGATGATAAGTTCAAAGTAAATCCATATTATGTACAAGGTAATAATAGTAAAAACCTTGAAGATCAAAGTAGCGGACAAGTAGGATTTACACTTTCAACCCAAATTAGTGAGAAAGTGACACTCAATGGAAAATTAGGAGTTCCTGTTGGTGGTGTTAATGAATCAGCTATTGTGGGTGATGTTGAAATTCAACTGAGATTAAACGAAGATGGCTCACTCAAAGCTCGAGTTTTCAACCGTGAAAACGATATTAGTTATATAGGGGAAGGTGTTGGTTATACTCAAGGAATAGGTTTAACTTATGAAGTTGATTTTAATAATTTTAAAGAATTGATTCGAAAGATAATTAATTCAAAAAAAGAGAAGACAGACAAAAAATCTAAAGACGAAATTCCAGATTCTGACTTAACTCCTGAGTTTATTCAATTTACAGAGCAACGTCAAAAAAAATCGACTGAAAAACCAAAAAATGAAACAGAATTAGTTCCAGAAATAAACTAAATTCAGTCCTTGATTAAAAACTTATTAACGAAAACGTTTGAAATTTTAAGGATGTCACATATTTTAACAAATATATCGCAACTATTTTTATTACTTTCTTAATTTTACAATTCAATTATTGCAATAATGTCAAAAAACATAAAAAAAATTGGCGTTCTTACATCTGGAGGTGATTCTCCAGGTATGAATGCAGCCATTCGTGCGGTTGTTCGTACGTGCGCTTTTCATAACATAGAATGTATCGGAATATACCGTGGTTATCAAGGAATGATTGAAGGCGATTTCAAAGAAATGGGACCTCGATCAGTGAATAATATTGTTAACAAAGGCGGAACTATACTAAAATCTGCTCGTTCCAAAGAATTTATGACTGTTGAAGGTCGTCAAAAAGCGCACCAACATCTTGTCAATTCAAATATTGACGGATTGGTCGTTATTGGTGGAGATGGAACTTTCACAGGAGCCGAAATCTTCAATAATGAATTCAATTTTCCTGTAATGGGAATTCCAGGAACTATCGACAATGATATTTTTGGCACGAGCCATACATTAGGTTACGATACCGCATTAAATACAGTTGTGGAAGTAATCGATAAAATTCGAGACACAGCCAGTTCACACAATCGTCTTTTCTTTGTAGAAGTAATGGGTCGTGATGCTGGTCATATAGCATTAAATGCTGGAATTGGAGCAGGAGCAGAGGAAATCCTTATTCCTGAAGAAGATTTAGGATTAGATCGTTTGTTAGAATCACTTCAAAAATCTAAGGCATCAGGAAAATCATCAAGTATTGTAGTAGTTGCCGAAGGAGATAAAATGGGTAAGAACGTATTTGAACTAAAAGATTATGTTGAAGAACATATGCCTGAATATGATGTTCGAGTTTCAGTATTAGGACATATGCAACGAGGTGGATCGCCATCTTGTTTCGATAGGGTTTTAGCCTCACGTTTGGGCGTAAAAGCGGTTGAATCATTACTGGAAGGAAAATCAAATTATATGGTAGGTGTTCTGAAAGATGAAATTGCACTAACACCATTAGAACAAGCCATCAAAGGGCACTATTCTATCGATAAAGAATTATTAAGAGTATCTGATATTATGTCAACATAACTGTTTATTTCAAATCAACAAATAACCAAATCAACGAATTAATACATTAACGATTAAACAATAAAAATGTCAAAAGTAAAATTAGGAATAAACGGATTCGGAAGAATTGGAAGAATAGTATTTAGAGAAACCTTCAATAGAGATAATGTTGAGGTAGTAGCCATAAATGATTTGTTAGATGTAGATCATTTAGCATATTTATTAAAATACGATTCAGTGCACGGACGTTTCGCAGGAAAAGTAGAAGTAAAAGATGGAAAACTATTCGTTAATGATAATCACATCAGAATTACTGCAGAAAAAGATCCAGTAAATCTAAAATGGGACGAAGTAGGAGTAGACGTAGTAGCCGAATGTACTGGTTTTTTTACTACAATAGATACTGCCAAAGCACACATTACTGGTGGAGCAAAAAAAGTAATTATTTCAGCACCATCAGCAGATGCCCCGATGTTTGTAATGGGCGTAAACCACACCGAAGCAAAAGCTACAGACCTTGTAGTTTCAAACGCTTCTTGCACCACAAATTGCTTGGCACCATTGGCTAAAGTAATTAATGATAATTTTGGAATCGTGGAAGGTTTAATGACAACCATTCACGCCACAACGTCAACACAAATGACTAATGATGGTCCATCACGCAAAGATTTTCGTGGTGGTCGTTCTGCATTAGTTAATATGATTCCATCATCAACAGGCGCAGCAAAAGCAGTTGGAAAAGTAATTCCGGCTCTTAATGGGAAACTAACAGGAATGTCAATGCGTGTGCCAACTGTCGATGTATCTGTAGTCGATTTAACAGTTAAACTGGCTAAAGAAACTACATACGAAGAAATAATGAAAGTCTTGAAAACTGCTTCAGAAACCACAATGAAAGGTATTTTAGGATACACTGAAGACGATGTAGTTTCACAAGATTTTGTATCAGATCCAAGAACATCTATTGTTGATGCCAAAGCTGGAATCGGCTTGAATTCTACTTTTTTCAAGCTCGTTTCTTGGTATGATAACGAGTACGGATATTCAAGCAAACTAATAGATTTATCGGTTCACATTGCGGGATTATAAATAATTACGAATTAATATAATTACGAATTAAAAATTATAAAATGCTTTAAAGTAGTAAATTGGCTATAATTTTTAATTCGTTTTTTTTTAATTTCAAATAATAAATATTGAATTTCGAATTTTTTATTCGTAATTCGTAATTTTTAATTTTTAATTGAATAAAATGAAACTACTCGTAGATAGCGGTTCTACTAAAGCCGATTGGATTGCCATAGATTATAATGGAAAAGTATTCTTCACCACACAATCATTAGGATTAAATCCTGAGGTATTAACCAAAGAAGAAATCTTAAACAGGCTAGAAGATCGTTTTGATATTTCACATAACAAAAAAGAAGTTTCCAGTCTATTCTTTTACGGAGCAGGATGTGGTACCGACAGAATGAAAATTTTTTTAACAGAAGTTTTCAAGGAATACTTTCCAAATGCAACCGTTTCTGTTCACGAAGATACTTATGCAGCGGTTTATGCCACAACTCCAAAAAACGAAAAAGCCATTGTTTGTATATTAGGAACAGGATCCAATTGTAGTTATTTTGATGGTACTGTTTTGCATCAAAAAGTACAATCTCTGGGCTATATTGTTATGGACGATTGTTCAGGAAATCGTTTTGGACGTCATTTATTACGAGCTTATTATTTCAACCAAATGCCACCCGAATTAGCCAAAGAATTTGAAACCACATATGATGTAGAACCCGATCCAGTCAAGAATAATCTGTACAAAGAACCCAATCCAAATGCCTATTTGGCTACTTTTGCCAAGTTTTTAATCAAGCATAAAGATACTGATTTTTGCAAAAAATACATTTATCAAGAAATGGAAGATTTTGTAGAAAACTATATCAAACAATTTGATAATTATAAAGAAGTTCCAGTACATTTCATAGGTTCAATAGCATTTTATCTCAAAGAAGAATTAGAACAAGTACTCAAGAAACACAACATCAAAATTGGAAATGTATTGCGTCGCCCAATTGATGGATTAATTGAATATCATATCTTAAATAAATAACAAAAAATAGCAATCTCTAATATTTGAATTTTCATAAATCTTAGACCTTAAAAATAAAATGGGAATAGCTATTATTACTCACGAATGAATGAAAGCCAATATGGTTAAGTTTCTAAATAAAAATTAAAAAATAGTACAATCTTCAAATCTGACGTTCATAATATTCCGCTAGCCACAAATCAAGCAACTGCATAATTACTCTTAAACGCAATATCTTTATAAAATTAAAATTAGTTTAATCTTGTATATCATCAATTTTTGTATATTACCTTTCCAAATAAAAATAAAATTATGAAAAAAATTGCCCTACTTGTTTTAGTTCTTTTTTGCGGAACTAGTAATGCTCAAAAAAAGAAAAAGTCGACTACTAATCCAATAGTAGCTGTTATAATTACCAAAACAGAAAACCTAACGGCTGAAGTTATAAAGCCAAATTTTTATATTTTTAGAAACGAGAATTCAATTAAAAAAGATACACTTTTATTAAAAGCATTTTCAAGCAGCATTACACCTACTGATTGTGTGATTAAAAAATTTGTGACTAAATCTACTCCATTGTACTATGTATCTTGGACAGAAAAAATGAATTCAGAAACAAAGCTTAAAAAAGAAACAATTGTTGTTACAAATGTTCAAATTTGGAATCCAGCAACGAAAATGCAAGTTTTTTCGAATACCCAAACTTCAACAAACATAAAAGAGCAAGTTTTTTTAGATAAAAATAAAACCGCTTCTGAAACCCAAGAGCGAAATAGAAATGAAGGATACAATTTTACACTATTACCAACAGGAGATTTTACATTAAAGAATAAAGCTGTAGAATCGAAATATAACTTAAACACGGTAACTATGAAATATGAATTGCCTCAAAAATCAGCAGATGTATCTAAATCTTCAAAAAAGAAAAAGAAATAATCTAAAAGTTTAAAATAAACAATCCAAAAAAAAAGAGGCAATTTAATGCCTCTTTTTTTTTGGATTTGCTTCAGTTAATCGGTAATATGTTTTTTGGATAAAAACAAATACTACTTCAATAATTTTATTCCGAAATAAAATAACAATGTTTAATTACTATTTCACTGGTTTTTTCATTTCTTTTTCAATCATCTCGTAAAACTCATCAATTTTTGGTAAAACCACAATACGAGTTCTTCTGTTTGTAGAACGATTCTCAGCTGTACTATTATCAACTAAAGGGATAAATTCACCACGACCAGCAGCAATTAATTGTTTTGGATTTACTTTATGCTCTTTGGTCAAAACACGAATAATAGCTGTTGACCGTTTTACACTCAAGTCCCAATTGTCTAACAAAATGGCATTTCCTGTAAATGGTACATCATCAGTATGACCTTCAACCATACACTCAAATGTTGGTTTGTCATTAACTACTTTGGCTACTTTTCCTAATATTTCTTTGGCACGATCACTTACAATATAACTTCCGCTTTTAAACATTAATTTATCGGCAATAGATATAAATACCACTCCTTTTTCCACATTAACTTCAATATCTGGATCAGAGATTCCTACAGAACTTTTTAGACTAGTGACAAGAGCAAGAGTTACAGAATCTTTTTTAGTTAAAGCATCTTGCATTCGAGTAATTTTAAGGTCTTTTTCCTTAATAGTTTCTAAAGCTTTCTCAATGTTTTCGGCACCTTTTGTAGACAAAGTAGTCATATTCCCCATATTGTTAATCAAGTCAGAATTGTTCTTTTTCAAATTATCATTCTGATCTCTTAAACTAGCTAATGAAGCGTTAAGACCTGATTTTTCTTCTAAACAAGAATTTAATTTTACAGTAGCCGTATTCAATAAATCCTGAATCTCTTTGTTTTTTGCTTCAGATTCGATAAATTTCTTTTTAGAAACACAGGAACTGGTTAGTAATGAGATTGTTGCTAATAAAATTAAGATTTTTTTCATAATTATTTTTGTTTTTGATTGTTTACAAATGGTCAAATACCTTGCCATTGTTAATAAAATAACGGTAAACTATAGATTTTATTTTATAATATTTTTTTGATTGATGGCTATCTCGTTTCTTTAAAAAATTGAAAAAGGACATATACAAATACAAATGCGCTTTACCAACTGCAAAAAAATGCGATATTTTTCCTTGAAATAAAAATCGAAAAGCAGCCACTCCATCAAGAAGCATTCGTATTAAGAGTGTTTGGATTAGGATTGATTTAGGAAGATTCTTTAACATCATCCAAAGCGAATTTCTAAAATTCAAAAATGTTTTCTTAGGATTTCCTTCTTGCAAAGTTGCTCCTCCAATGTGATAAACAGTAGATTTGCTATGGTATTTGGTAACATATCCTTTATTAAATGCTCTCCAACACAAATCTATTTCTTCTTGGTGTGCAAAAAAATCAGCATCAAAACCTTTCAATTCCAAAAAAACTTCTTTTCTAATAAAAAAGCAAGCACCTGATGCCCAGAAAATTTCAATTGTATCATTATATTGACCATTGTCTTTTTCTAAAGTTTCAAAAATTCGTCCACGACAAAACGGATACGCATATTTGTCAATAAAACCTCCTGCGGCACCAGCATATTCAAAATATTCTTTGTTTTTAAAATCTAAAATTTTAGGCTGAATAATGGCTGTTTGAGCTTCGATTTCAAATAACGAAATGATAGGTTCAAGCCAATTTTCGGTAACTTCAATGTCTGAATTTACTAAGGCATAAATTTCCTCGTCTACAAACTTTAAAGCTTCATTATATCCCTTGGCAAAGCCATAATTATATTTATTTTGGATGATTTTTATAGTAGGGAAATGCAATTTAATACATAAAACAGAATCATCCGTCGAAGCGTTATCAACAACATAAATAGTAGCTTCTTGTGAATATTTTATTATTGAAGGCAAAAACTGTTTTAACAATTCTTGTCCATTCCAGTTTAAAATAACTACCGCAATTTTTTTTTCTAACATCTAATTTTTATATTCAGGTAAAGTTTCAAGAAATTCATATTTTTCATTCACAAAATCCATCTTGCAAAAGTAATGATTCAATCCGTTGGTTACCATTAAATATTCTGCTTTTAAGGTAACATTATAACGAGCAATTTGGTCGAAAGTAGTTTGCGAAATTTTAATCTCTGGTGCTTTACATTCTATCAAAACTAAAATAGAACCATCGTTATTAAAAACTACAACATCATATCGTTTGGTTAATCCATTAATTTTTAAAATTTTCTCAACATTTATTAATGATTTTGGATATTTTTTTTCTTCCAATAAAAACTGAACTACGTTTTGACGTACCCATTCTTCTGGAGTTAAAATCACGAATTTTTTTCTAATTTCATCAAAAATAGACACTTTATTTTCACTATTTTTGAACCGAAATGTATAATTAGGAAAATGTAGTGGTTGCATTTCACGAAAGTAATATCAAATAAACGAATTACCAAATAACCAAATCAACATTTTTAGTGGACGAAATTTTAAAAATAATAAGCGATATCAAAGCAGGTAATATAAAACCTATTTATTTTTTAATGGGAGAAGAACCTTATTACATAGATAAATTAGCAGAATATATCGAAAAAAATATACTTTCTGAAGACGAAAAAGGCTTCAATCAAACTGTTTTATATAGTCGTGACGTAACTATTGAAGATGTTATTGGAACCGCAAAGCGTTACCCAATGATGGCTGAGCGACAAGTTGTGATAGTTAAGGAAGCCCAAGATTTGATACGAACTATTGACAAACTAGAGAGTTATGCCGAAAACCCAATGCCATCTACAGTTTTAGTTTTTTGCTACAAATATAAAACACTAGATAAACGTAAAAAAATAACCAAATTATTAAATAAAAATGGAGTTGTTTTTGAAAGTAAAAAATTGTACGAAAATCAAGTCGGACAATGGATTTCGAGAGTTTTGCAAGGCAAAGGATATACAATTGAACCCAAAGCAAACGCTATGCTTGTAGAATTTTTGGGTGCAGATTTGAGTAAAATTGCCAATGAATTAGATAAACTTGCTATTGTTTTACCAAAAGGGAGTACTATTTCTGCCAAACATATTGAGGAAAATATAGGTTTCAGCAAAGATTTTAATGTATTTGAATTACAAAATGCATTAGGATCTAAAAATCAACTCAAAGCCTTCCAAATAGCACAGTATTTTGCAGATAATCCAAAAGATAATCCAATGGTAGTAACCACGAGTTTGGTTTTTAGTTTTTTTATTAAACTTCTAAAATACCATGGATTAAAAGACAGAAACCCAAATAATGTTGCCAAAGTTTTAGGTGTGAGTCCGTTTTTTCTGAAAGAATATGATTTGGCTTTACGTAATTATCCAATGAAAAAAGTTAGTCAAATTGTAACTACTTTGAGAGATATTGATGTAAAAAGCAAAGGAGTAGGAGCTAATGCCTTGCCGCAATCAGATTTATTAAAGGAAATGTTAATCAAAATCTTCAATTAAGTTTTTCCACTTTAAAATTAATCCCGATATTTGCTGTCCTCAAAATTTAATAAAAAATAAGACTATGGGAATGAATAAAAATACAATTTTAGGTTACGCCACCTTACTGATGATAATTATGGGACTCATTCTAATAGGGATGGGACTTTTTAAATATGATGATGTAGCTGGATGGGGCTTCGTTACAATAGGAATAGGTTTTTTTTCTATAGCTTGGGTTTTTAATGCTTTGAAAGGAAGGGTTTAACAAATTCAATATCAAAATTAATATATAACTAAAAATGTCAGACGATAAAAAAGTAATATTCTCAATGCAAAAATTGAGTAAAACGTATCAAGGTGCAGATAAACCCGTACTTAAAAATATCTATTTAAGTTTTTTCTATGGAGCAAAAATTGGTATTTTAGGACTTAATGGTTCTGGAAAATCTTCTCTTTTAAAAATTATTGCAGGTGTTGATAAAAATTACCAAGGCGATGTTGTTTTTCAACCTGGCTACACGGTTGGTTATTTAGAACAAGAACCACAACTAGACGATAGTAAAACGGTTATCGAAATTGTAAAAGAAGGAGTTGCCGAAACTATGGCAGTGCTTGATGAGTTTAACAAAATCAATGATATGTTTGGTTTGCCTGAGTATTATGAAGATGCTGAGAAGATGGAGAAGTTGATGGATCGTCAAGCTGCTTTACAAGATAAAATTGATGCGCTTGGTGCTTGGGAAATCGATACCAAACTAGAAATTGCAATGGATGCTTTACGTACTCCTGATGGAGATACACCTATCAAAAATCTTTCTGGTGGTGAGCGTCGTCGTGTGGCTTTGTGTCGTTTATTATTGCAACAACCTGATGTCTTATTACTGGATGAACCAACAAATCACTTGGATGCAGAATCGGTACTTTGGTTAGAACAACATTTGGCACAATATTCTGGAACTGTAATTGCAGTAACCCACGATAGGTATTTCTTAGATAATGTGGCTGGTTGGATTTTGGAGTTGGATAGAGGAGAAGGCATTCCGTGGAAAGGAAATTATTCCTCTTGGCTAGACCAAAAATCGACTAGAATGGCACAAGAAGAAAAAGTAGCTTCTAAACGTCGTAAAAACTTAGAGCGAGAGTTAGACTGGGTTCGTCAAGGAGCCAAAGGTCGTCAAACCAAGCAAAAAGCACGTTTACAGAATTATGATAAATTGCTAAACGAAGATCAAAAACAATTAGATGAAAATCTAGAAATTTATATCCCAAACGGGCCTCGTTTAGGAACAAATGTGATTGAAGCCAAAAATGTGGCAAAAGCTTTTGGAGATAAGTTGCTTTATGATAATTTGAATTTTACGCTACCACAGGCTGGAATTGTTGGAATTATTGGGCCAAACGGTGCTGGTAAATCGACAATTTTTAGAATGATTATGGGCGAACAAGAAACAGATTCTGGAGAATTTTTGGTGGGCGAAACCGTAAAAATTGCTTATGTAGATCAGGCGCATTCTAATATTAATCCAGATAAATCTATTTGGGAAAATTTTGCTGATGGTCAAGAACTCATTATGATGGGTGGTCGTCAAGTCAATTCTCGTGCTTACTTGTCTCGTTTTAATTTTGGTGGTGGAGAACAAAATAAGAAAGTATCGACCCTTTCGGGTGGTGAACGCAATCGTTTGCATTTGGCAATGACTTTGAAAGAAGAAGGAAATGTTCTTTTGCTAGATGAGCCGACCAATGATTTGGACGTAAACACGCTTCGTGCATTGGAGGAAGGTTTAGAGAATTTTGCAGGTTGTGCAGTGGTTATTTCTCACGACAGATGGTTTTTAGATAGAATTTGCACACATATTTTAGCTTTTGAAGGCGATTCTGAAGTCTATTATTTTGAAGGAGGATTCTCAGAATATGAGGAAAATAAAAAGAAACGTTTGGGTGGCGATTTGACTCCTAAACGCTTGAAATACAAAAAGTTAATTCGTTAGTTTTTGAATTAAATAGCTTTAATTTTTTTTATACACAAAGTTCACTAGATTTTTATTTCTAGTGAACTTTGCTCTTTTAATTAATGAACTTTGTGGTTAAATAAAAAATCATTAATTTTAGAAAAAGATTTAAAAATGAAATCACTAATTTTAATTCGTCACGCCAAATCCAGTTGGGATTTACCTGTTTCTGATAAAGATAGAGAATTGATTGATATAGGAATCGAAAGCATCAAAATAGTTGCTAAAAAAGCAGAGTCAATTTTGCCTTCACCCTATACAATTTGGAGTAGTTCGGCCAAAAGAGCATCTCAAACAGCTCATTTATTTTGCAAAACGCTGTCAATTGACGATAATGTCATTAATTTTAAAGACGAGTTATACACTTTTGATGAATATGATTTAGCTCAAATAATTAAGAAATGTCCTGATGAAATCGAAAATTTAATCGTTTTTGGCCATAATGGAGCCCTAACCGATTTTGTCAATAAATTTGGTGATAAGTTAATATACAATGTACCTACCGCTGGTTTAGTATTTGTTAAATTTGAAGAAAATACTTGGTCTAACATTCAAAAAGGAAAAACAATTCATACCATTTTTCCAAAAGAAATTACATAATGGCAGTTACAGAAAATAGATACGTAGATAGAGAAAAAAGTTGGTTAGCATTTAATTTTAGAGTTTTGCAAGAAGCTGCGGATGAACGAGTTCCATTATTGGATAGAATGCGATTTTTAGGTATTTTTTCCAATAATTTAGATGAGTTTTTTAGAGTTCGCTATGCTGCAATTCGTCGTTTAAGTATTTCTGGACAAGCCAGCGAAAAGTTATTAGGAGGTATTTCTGCTCAAAAACTACTTAAAGAAATTACAGAAATAGTGATAAGCCAACAATCAGAAAGCTTACGAATTTTAAATGTAATTGAAAAAGAGCTCGAAGATCAGCAAATTTATATGATTAACGAAAGTGAAATTCCTGCTTCTCAAGAACAGTTTGTTAAAGATTATTTTATTCAAAAAGTAAGTCCTGAATTGGTAACTATTATTTTGAATGATTTGGCTGAGTTTCCATTACTTAAAGATACTTCTGGGTATTTAGCCATAAAATTGGTCATAAAACCCAAAGAAAAATTATCAATTATAGACAAGTTAAAATCTAAAAAAGACATTCGATATGCTGTAATCGAAATTCCAAAAAACATCAATCGTTTTGTGGTTTTGCCATCTATAAATGACAAACAATATATTATACTTTTGGATGACTTAATCCGATACAATTTGCATAATATTTTCAATATTTTTGATTATGACAGTATTTCGGCACACATGATAAAAATTACACGTGATGCTCAGTTGGATTTAGATAGCGATTTGAATAAGAGTTTTTTAGAGAAAGTATCGTCAAGTGTAAAAGACCGACGAATAGGCGAGCCAGTACGTTTTATTTACGACCAAAATATAGAAAAAGACACACTTAAATTTTTCTTAGAAAATATGGGAATCGATGCTAAAGAAAGTATAATTCCTGGCGGAAGATACCACAATCGTAGAGATTATATGGATTTTCCTAATCTTGGTAGATATGATTTATTATACAAAACAAACATTCCTTTACCTTTAAAAGATTTAAGTTTAGAAGGAAGTATGCTCAAAAAAATTGACGAAAAAGATTATCTTGTCAACGCGCCATATCAATCTTATTCTTATATTATTAAATTTTTGCGAGAAGCAGCACTCGATCCTTATGTTTCTAGCATAAAAATAACATTGTATCGATTGGCGAAGAATTCTCAAATTATAAGTTCGCTTATAAGTGCAGCTAAAAATGGTAAAAAAGTTACCGTTCAAATAGAATTACAAGCACGTTTTGATGAAGCAAGTAATATTTTTTATGCAGAACAAATGCAAACCGAAGGTATTCATCTTATTTTTGGGGTTAAAGGACTAAAAGTACACAGTAAAATTTGTCTGGTAGAACGAATTGAAAATGGAAAATTAAAACGGTATGGAATTATTTCTACAGGAAATTTTAACGAATCGACTGCAAAAATTTACACCGATGTATCTTTATTTACAGCACACCAAGAAATTTTGAAAGACGTTTCTAAAGTTTTCGATTTTTTTATGGTTAATTATAGAATTCACAGATACAGACATTTAATCGTTTCTCCTCATTATACTCGAACTCGTTTCTATAAATTGATTGATAGAGAAATACTTAACGCTAATCTAGGAAAATCTGCCTATATTAAATTGAAAATGAATAGTTTGTCAGATGTTAAAATGATAGATAAGCTATATGATGCTAGTAGAGCTGGTGTAAAAATTCGATTAATTATAAGAGGAATTTGCTCTATTGTGCCAGGAATAAAGGGAATGAGCGAGAATATTGAAGCCATTTCAATTGTTGATAATTATTTAGAACATTCTAGAGTTTATATTTTTGGAAACAATAATAACCCTGAAGTTTATATTTCATCAGCTGATTTAATGACTCGAAATATAGATGCTCGAGTCGAAGTTACTTGTCCAATTTATGATGAAGATATAAAAACAGAATTAATAGATACTTTTGATTTGGGTTGGAAAGGAAACGTAAAGGCACGTTTTCATTCCGAAAAATTAGACAACAAGTACCGTTTGCGTGGGGATAATCCAGTTTTTAGAGCACAATTGGAAACCTATAAATATTATGAAGAAAGACTGAAATAGATATTTTTAAATCTAAATATCCAATTCTAATATCTAAAATCAAAGAATGATTTCAATAAAAAAATATGCCGCCATTGATATTGGTTCAAATGCTATGCGATTGTTGATAACCAACGTTGTTGAGCAAGAAGGCAAAGAAACACAGTTTAATAAAAGTGAATTAGTTCGTGTTCCAATACGCTTGGGACAAGATGCTTTTACAGTAGGAGAAATCACCGAAGAGAATATTGACAGGATGATTGATGCGATGAAAGCATTCAAACTATTAATGAAAGTATATAAAGTAGAAAAGTATATGGCGTGCGCTACTTCTGCTATGCGTGAGGCTTATAACGGAAAAGAAATTACTGAAATTATTAAGAAGAAAGCTGATATTAAAATTGAAATCATCGATGGAAAAAAAGAAGCTGCCATTATTGCTTCCTCCGATTTGCATCAGTTTATAAAAACCGAAGAAACCTATTTATATGTTGATGTTGGTGGCGGAAGCACCGAATTTTCTTTGTTTTCTGATGGAAAAATGATAGCTTCTAAATCATTTAAAAACGGAACGGTTCGTTTACTAAATAATATGGTAAACGAAATAGTCTGGGAAGAAATAGAAAAATGGATTAAAACCATCACCGAACCTTATGAAAATATCACATTAATAGGTTCTGGTGGAAATATCAATAAAATATTTAAATTGTCGGGTAAAGCGCAAGAAAAACCATTGTCATATATGTATTTAAACTCGCAATACCAATATTTAAGTTCACTTACCTACGAACAAAGAATTGCTGAATTAGCTTTAAATACAGATCGAGCCGATGTTATAATCCCAGCATTAAGCATTTATCTTAAAGCAATGAAATGGAGTGGTGCAACCAAAATTTATGTACCAAAAATTGGATTGTCTGATGGTATTGTGAAAGCTTTGTATTATGGGAAGATTTAATTTGGGATTTACGAATTATCAATTACTTTAAATAAATGAATTCAAGTAGAGAAATTTTATTCTTTTTTAGTTTACTAGGTGTATTTAATGGTTTAATATTAGGTAGTTATCTTATTTTTATTAACAAAGGAAAACATTTATCCAATTATTTCTTAGGTTTATTGCTATTTGCATTAAGTATTAGAATTGGAAAATCTGTTTTCTTTTATTTTAATCACGGGCTTTCTAAAATTTATTTGCAAATAGGACTTTCCGCTTGTTTTTTTATTGGGCCTTTACTTTTTTTCTTTACCAAATCTATAGTAGAAAAAAGAAAAACAACACCTAATAATTGGAAATTACACCTTACACTATTATTTATTGTGATTGCTATAATTGGAATAGTAGTTCCGTATATAACTTATCCTGAGCTATGGGGAAGTCACATCATACCATTTATTTACACTATTTGGTTTCTTTATATTCTTGCTTCTGGAATTATTATAAAAGATATTATTAAAAGAAAGCTCATAAAAACTTCTGATGGTATTCAACCAAATGAAAACTGGTTGTTGCTTGTTTATTTTAGTAATGTACTCATTTTTTTATTTTATGCAATGAGTATTTTAACCATTTATTTCATTTACATAAATGGGGCAATTCTATTTTCATTACTATTATACATTAGTATTCTCGCCTTCTTTTTTAGAAATAAAACTGACAGTTTGTTCTCATTAACCACAATTAAGTATGTCAATAAAAAAGTAAATGATGCCGATGCCAACTTTTTGATTGAAAAGATTAAAAAAATAATGAATGAAAAAAAGAGGTATCAAAACCCAAATTTAAGCTTGAACGAATTTGCAACCGAGGTAAATATATCTAGTCACCAATTATCACAACTTTTAAATGATAATTTAGGTAAAAACTTCACCACTTTTGTCAATGAATATCGTATTAATGAAGCTTGTAACCTAATACTAACCAACGATAAATTCACTTTGGAAGGCGTTGGCTATGAAGTAGGGTTTAGTTCAAAATCTACTTTCTTCTCTGCTTTTAAAAAAATCAAAGGCTCGACACCACTCAATTTTCAGCAAAATAACAAAGAGTAGTACAAATTTATAAATCCGTACTACCATTTTATAATTCTTGTACCTTCATTTAAGTTTGACTTAGCATCTTTGCAGAAACAATTTTAAAAATTAAAATTATGCAAAGAGTATCCTTATGCCTTATTCCTTTTTTATGTTTTGTATTTTCTACAAATGCACAAAATAAAACTGAAACTTCTGATAATTTGATCCAAGAAAAAAAGCTTATCGAAAAAACCATTGAAACCTATTTTGATGGATGGATGACTGGTGATTCATTAAAACTTGGAAAAACTATGCACGCAACTTGCAACTTAAAAAATATAAAAGACAATCAAGTAATAGTAATTGATAGAAAAAATTATTTGGGTAGATTCAAGCTTCGACCAAAAATAGAAAACACAAAAGGTAAAATTGTCACGATTGATGTTACAGCAAACATTGCTTCAGCAAAATGTGAAATAGAAACACCACAACGATTATTTACAGATTATTTTAATATGATGAAAATTAATAACGAGTGGTTTATTGTGGATAAAATTTCAACAAATATAGAAAAAGGTAAAAAACAAGAATAAATGAGACTGCCATTACTTTTAATAATAAGTCTATTTTCTATTTTGGAAATAAACGCACAAACTAATACTAAACTCAATAATGATATTGATAGTTATATTTCAAAAGTTCAAGAGCAATATAATTTGCCAGGTGTAGCATTAGCAGTTATCAAAAATGGCAAAATAATTCATAAAAGGTATTATGGAGTTGCTAATGTTGAATATTCAGTGCTTGTAAATGAAAACACCTTATTTCCTTTATTTTCTACAACAAAAGTTTTTTCTGTTATTACAATTCATCAATTAATTGAACAAAAAAAGATGTCTTTAGAAAATACAATTTCCGATTTTTTAGATGATTTGCCCGAAGATTGGAAAAATGTAAAAATTAAACATTTACTTACTCATTCGTCAGGATTACCAGATATAGTTGCCTATGAAACCGACAGAGATGAAGAAGTAGCAAAAAGTAAAGTTTATAAAGATTCTATAAAATTTAGCAGTGGCAATGAGTTCGATTACAATCAAACTAACTTTTGGGTTTTAAGCCGTATTCTAAAAAAGATAGTTGGAAAAACGTTAAGTGAATATATAATTGAAACCCAATTTCCTTCTTCTAAAAACTTGGTGGTATTTGAAGGAAATAATTTAAAAGTTATACAGAACTTGAGTTATGGTTATATGAAACGTGAAAATGATAATTATTTTTTGAAAAGAAATTGGAACTTTCCAGAGTATATGTACGGAACTGCTGGGCTTAACTTAACCTTGAACAGTTTTATTGATTGGAATAAAAAATTTGACGAAGGAATTTTTATTTCAGAAGTAACAAAGAAACAATTGCTAACACCATTTGATTATAAAAAGCAAAGATATTTTTGTTACGGATTGGATTTAATAAAAGTTAACGAACAAACATCTTATGGTTTTTCAGGAGGTGTTGCGACTGCTTTCAGAAAATTTCCAGATAAAAATTTAACTATCATATTACTAGCTAACGGAATGCTTATCCCAACTGAAAAACTAAACGGAATTAACGAAGTGGTTAATAACATTGCAATAATGGTTAATTAAAAAATAAAAAAATAAGTTTATGCAAAGAATGTTTATATACTTCCTTTTCTTTTTTTCAGTCCTTTCAAATTCACAAACCATAAATTCAATAACTGCAAAAGTTACGAATTCTAATAAAGAATTACTTTTTGGCAATGTACTAGTCTTGTCTTCCATAGATTCAACTTTCATTAAAGGAAATAGTTTTTTGGATGGAAAATTTCTAGTAGGTAACTTAAATAATGAAGAGATAATTTTAAAATTAACTTCATTGGAATTTGAAGATACTTTCCTAAAAGTAAAATATAAAGGAAAAGCAGTAATCGATTTAGGAGTTATTGAAGTAAAAATGCGCTCTTCTCTCCTAGATGAAGTCAAAATTGCAGTAAAAAATCCAACAATTATTCAAAAAGCCAATGGCACAGTTGAAGTCAAAGTTTCAAATACGTTGCTTTCAGAAAGTAATTCACTAAATGAGATATTAAGTAAAACGCCAGGTATTATTTTAGATGGAAATAGCGTTTCGATTTTTGGCAAAGGACAGGCAATTATCTATTTGAATGGAAGACGAATTACCGACGAGCAATTTGCTTCAATTCCAGTTTCCCAAATAGATAAAATCGAAGTTATATCTAATCCTTCAGCCAAATATGAAGCAGAAGGCAGAGCTGTTTTGAATATTAAAACTAAAAAAAATAGTGATGATGGATACAATGGTTCTATAAAACAGAATACTAGTTATTCAAATTATGCAGGATTTAACACTTTTACAAGTAGTGATTTAAACTATAAATATGGCAAATTTTCTTTATTGGGAAATTATTCAATTCAATCGGGTAAAGATAGAGAAGTACTAAAAACAACTAGAAAAAGAGAAGCGCAAAATGAATTTTTTAACTCCAATTTAAAAACAGAATGGAATAGAGATTTAAACAATTATTCTAATTATGGAGTAGGTTTACAATATGAAATAAATGATAAAAGCTATATTTCGGCAGAATACAATGGTTTTCTTGAAAAATTGGGAGGAAATCAAATTAGTTTTAATCAAATTACCACTAATTCTGGATTAGGTTTATATACTAGCGATATAAAAAAAGACAATACAACTTATAATAATTCTATATCAGTAAACTACAATTCGGTGCTTGATACATTGGGATCTTCTTTGTTTATAGGTACACAATATGTTATTTATAGCTACAACATTAATGATCTTATTGATGAAAAACGGGAGGAAAGTTTAACTTCATTTAATGTCTTAAAAAACTTAACTAATTTTAAAATAGCTTTTTCAAATGCTCAATTAGATTTTACAAAAGCATTTAAAAATGATGATATGATAGAAATTGGAGCTAGAATTAGTAACGCCAGTAACAATTCTGTTTTAGATTTTTTTACTTCAACCAATGGACAAAACTTTACGCAAGTTGATTTACTTTCCAATAGCTTTAGGTATGAAGAAACTATTGCAGCAACGTATATAAATTATAAAGGCAAATGGAATAGTAAAATAAATTATTCCGTAGGCTTAAGAACAGAAACAACCGATTATTTACTGATTGTTGAATCTGAAAAAAAGTTACAATCAATAGCAAAAAATTATTGGAATGCATTCCCTAGTGCGTCATTAAACATAAAACTGTCTGATGAACTGAGTTTAAATACTTCTTATTCTTCCAGAATAAACAGGGTACAATATAGAGCACTTAATCCTAATCTTATATATCAAGATCCATTTACTTCTATTCAAGGTAATCCAGATTTGGTTCCAGAAAAAGCTCATTCTATAGAAATGAATACTAAATATAAAAGTTATAGCTTAAAAATAGGCTATGATTATAGTACAGATCCAATTAACGGAGCAGCTTTAAGAGGTAGTGAGCCAAATAGTTATGTTTTAAAAGGGATTAATTTAAAAAACCGCAACAATTATTTTTTGACAATTTCTAAAAGTTTTAGTACTGATTGGTTGACTTCAACAAACAATTTAAGTTTTAATTATACTGATTTAAAAGACGATCAATTCAACTTTCAAATTTTAACGCCACAGCCTCAACTTTATTTATATACCAATACTACTTTTAAAATCCCAAATTTATTTAATATTGAATTATTAGCTTGGTATCTTGGCGAAAAATATTCTGGCTTATATTATGATAGAAGCAGATGGAATATAACTATTGGTTTAGAAAAAAGTTTTCTTAATAAATCATTAAAATGCAGATTAATCGCCAATGATATATTTCACACAGCTTTTCCTTCTGGCGATTATAATGTGGGTGAAACTCAAATATATTACAATCGAAAATTCAATACCAATTATTTACGGCTTGCATTGTCATACAATTTTGGAAAACTTACAAAAACTACTTATAAAAAGAAGGCTACAGGAGAATCAGAGAATAGTCGAGCAAAATAAAAGAGTACTGATGTTTTAAAGATCTAGTTCCATAATCGGCATAAATCTATTTTTTATGGAAGTTTCTAACTCTCCAATTTTTGTGAATCCAATTTTTTGATAAAATTTTTCAGCGTTTGGTTCTGAATTAAGCGTTATTTTTTCAAATTTGCCTTTCTTAATTCGGTTAAAAAAATCATTAATTAAATATTTTCCAAATCCTTTTCCAATATATTCAGGCAATACAAATAAGTTATCCAATTTTACAACAACATTTTCTTTGATTAGGTACGAATAATAGCCAATAATTTTTTTATCATTTAATAACTTAAAAGTAAAATTATTTTTAATATAATCTTCTGAAATTGTCAGATTATCATTCCATTTCAAAATTTGTTGTTCGGAATATCCCCAATATGCTTTTGATTTTTTTGTTATTTCAGTTAAAATCAAATGGTCTTTTGGATTTGCTTTTTTGATTTTCATTTAATTAATATAAGTTGCTAATTAATTAAGCTATAAATAAATTTAAATCAACAATAGAAATAGAATCGTTTTTTTGACACAGATTTTAGAAATTTTAGAAATTTCTAAAATCTGTGTTTCATAAAATGGATATTATCAATCTAACTTGCACTAATTTTCACTACTATTATCAAGTCATTGATTATGATTTCTATAAAAAAATTAACTAGCAACTTGAATTAATTAACTAATTTGATACTTTTTTACAAATCCAAATCAAAAGTTTTTTTCAATAATTCTAAAGCTGGATTCAACCCTTTCAAGCGTTCGTATTTTTCTTGAACCGTAAAAGCTTTTTTGACTTCAATAGTTTCGTTTATCCTAATTTCGATGGTAATGTTGTGGTTGTGCAATTTCCCTCGAATATAACCTAATAAATCGTGTTTCTCTCCTTCAAAATCTATTTTTGAACTCTCGTTTGGCAATTCGTGAATAATCGTTGTACCTTCCAGTTTTGGATCATTAAGCAATAATAAAGATTCTAATATCTTATAACCTTTGTCACCCAATCTATTAGCATATTTTATCCATTGTTCTAGCATTTGGGTTTCAGTAAATGGCTCTGTAGGTAATTCGTCGTGGTGCTTTTCCTGTGGTTTGAGTTGTGCTTCTAGTTGTTTTTTGGTACGAATACTCGACATTGATAAAGCAGAAACTTTGTTTTGATTTAGGAATTGAGAATTAGGATTTTGGATTTTTTGAGTAACTTTTTCAACTTCCTCTATTTCTAAATTTGTAATTTCGATATTATTTATATCCTCTGGAGACTTTTCATCATCTTCGATTTGATTTTTCTCTTTTTGAATTTCAATTTCAGCAATTAAATTTTGATTTTTGACATTGCTATTGACATTGACATTTATTTTTTCTGAAATAGAATATCCATTATTCCTAAAATATGTAGGTGGAATTATAAATTTGTCAACTTTTTTTTTTCTCCATCAAAAGTGATAGAGGCAAGCTGCATAAGGCAAAGTTCAACTAGTAATCGCTGATTTTGGGACACTTTATATTTTAAATCACAATCATTGGCAATTTCAATTCCTTGCAAAAGAAATTCTTGTGAGGCTTTTTGCGATTGTGCATAATACATTTTTTGTGCTTGCTCGCCAACTTCAAGTAAGGAAATGGTTGATGGCGTTTTAGAAACTAATAAATCTCTGAAATGTGATGCCAATCCTGCCACAAAATGATGTCCATCGAAACCTTTGGATAAAATATCATTGTAAGCTAATAATAATTCTGGAATTTTATTTTCCAAAATTAAATCAGTTATACCAATATAAGTTTCATAATCAAGCACATTTAGATTTTCAGTTACAGCCAGACGAGTTAGGTTGTTTCCACAGTAAGAAACCACTCTATCAAAAATAGACAAAGCGTCTCGCATAGCTCCATCAGCTTTTTGTGCAATAATGTGCAAAGCATCGTCTTCAAAGGCTACTCCTTGTTCTTTAGCAATTTCTGCTAGATGTTCTTTAGCATCTTTTACCGTAATTCGTTTAAAATCAAATATTTGACAACGAGATAAAATCGTCGGAATAATTTTATGTTTTTCGGTCGTAGCCAAAATAAATATGGCGTGTTTAGGCGGTTCTTCCAGCGTTTTCAAAAAAGCGTTGAATGCCGCAGAAGACAACATATGCACCTCGTCGATGATATAAACCTTGTATTTTCCTGTTTGTGGCGGAATGCGAACTTGGTCTATCAAATTACGAATATCATCTACCGAGTTGTTAGATGCCGCATCAAGTTCAAAAACATTAAAGGCAAAATCTTCATACGGATCGTCGTAACCTTCTTGATTTATTTTTCGGGCAAGAATCCTCGCACAAGTTGTTTTTCCTACACCACGAGGGCCAGTAAACAATAGGGCAGAGGCAAGGTGATTGGTTTCTATGGCATTGAGTAAAGTATTGGTAATGGCTTGTTGTCCCACAACGTCTTTAAACGTTTGCGGACGATATTTGCGGGCCGATACTACAAATTGTTCCATAGAATTTTTATTCGAAAGCAAATATAGAAGTTAAAATTCCAAAAAGCAATTTCAATTTCAAAAAACAATTTCAAAAGTCAAATTTTTATAGATGTCAGACTGAGCTTGTCTAAGTCGATGTAAATTTTAGAAAATAAATCCCAAAATTTAAAAATAGGAATTAATTTGGCAGGTTTCTCCCATAGCCCTGATAGAAGTGGAAATCCTTTTTTTTAAATGTCACACTGAGCTTGTCGAAGTGTGACATTTAAAAAAAAGATTGCAACGGATAGCGGGATTAGCTCCTAAAAAAACTACTTTTGCACCAGCAGACCGCCTTATCGTCGTCAATTTATTGAGGGAGGAAAGTCCGGACACCAAAGAGAAGCATAGCGGGTAACGCCCGTCGGTCGTAAGATTAGGACAAGTGCAACAGAAAGTATGTACAGATAATGCTGTAGTGAAACCAGGTAAACTCTATGCGGTGAAATGTCAAGTATATCAGCATTTAAGGGCTTCTCGTTCGTTGTTGAAGGGTAGACAGCTTGAACTTGTGAGTAATTGCAAGTCTAGATAAATGATAAGGGTTTCGAGCAATCGAGATACAGAATCCGGCTTATAGGTCTGCTTTTTTTATTTT